>CAZEXY010000093.1:0-7520 GCA_964516345.1 uncultured Anaerolineae bacterium | reverse complement strand
CGGTTCATCCACTCTTCCAGCATCCTCTCGAGCCTTTGTACGCCCACGTAGCGCACTTCCAGAGGCAGGCGGAGTTCCATGGAGATTTTCTTTGCTTTCTCCAGGAGCTTGGCGTCCCGGGTCTGTGCCAGGTACACGATTCTCCGGTAGTTACGGAAATACACGTCCGTTAGCTCCGGTCGATCGTCGATTCCCATCTGTCGTTTCAGCCGTTCGAACGACCTGACCATGAAATCGGTGAGGAAGAACGTGCCGGGTTCTTTTGACATGGATTCGTGGAAAATCTCGCCACCGTAGATCTCGTAGCAATGAGCTCCTGGAAGGCGTTCGGCTCCATACCGTCGGAGCAGCTTGTCGAGCAACCCACCGGTACCGCAATCGCCGTATACTACGAGGACTTCGTGGTCTTGCGTGAGCTCCCGGAGTTTCTCTTCCACCCCGGAGATTATCTTCAAAGGTTCGAGATGATAGTCGGGCGACAGAGGATGTAGTTCCACGCTCCACCCGTGCCGTTGGACGATTTGTCGAACCTCCGGCATGAGGGCTCCACAAACCACGAAAGCGGGATTCGTTTTCTCACCGCTACCCATGACCTATTTCTTGTTCAGCTCTGAGGCGTCCTCGTAACGTGACGGACATTTCAAGAGCAGGGTGTTGGCGTGGAACAGGCCGTCGCTACCGAGTTTCCCTTCGACTACGGCATCCGCTCCGTCCTTGAGGTTGTCCGGCTTTGGTCCGTGGTAGTACACTCGCAGAGTTCCCGTTTCGTCCCGTATGGAGAAACGCAGGTCCATGTTGCCGGCATCCCATTCGATGGTGTTGCCTATGACTTTACCCGCCACCCTAACGTGTCTCCCGTGCAAGGTGCCTTGTTTTGCTTCGAGCTCCCCTACGGTTAGGTAGTAAGCCCCGGAGGAGGACACCGAGCTGATTATCAGGTAGGCGGCGATACCCAGTATCAGCAGTCCGCCCACCAGGAATTTCCATTTGCTTGCGTTCTTGCTTTCCTTTATTTCGTCCGTAAAAGTGATGAAATTTTCTTCGTTTCCCATGGATTCTCCGTCCGGTTTGCAATCGTCGAATTGGAACGAACCGACGACACTATAGCATTTTGGGCTGCTCTTTGCCAAACGAAGGGGCAAGTGGTAAAACATACAAGGATTCTCACGAATAGTTTCGAACCGGGAGAACGCATGGTAGACGACGGAAAGGAAAAGCGAGAGGAGATCCTTTCTCTGCTCGAGGAGGGAAGATCCAGACAGAGCTCCGGGGATTTGGATGGAGCCAGGGAATTTTACCGGAAGGCTTACGAGCTGTCAGAGAAAGCTGGGGAAGGTAGGCTGGCTGCAGCTTCTCTCGGTCAGTTGAGCATAGCGGAGGAAGCCCGGGGAAATACGGACGAGGCGCTCCTTCTCAACGATCAGTCCGCCGAGCTCTTCATGGCGGCGGGAGATGCCCCCGGGCTTTTGATCGCCAAGAGGGCCAGGGGGATTCTGCTCCTCAGGACTCATGGGATTGAAGAAGCCATTTCTCCTCTTTCCTTCGCTCTGGGCATGAGCTTCCAGATGGGGTCCAGGTACACGATAGAAACCCTTCGAGAGATCGTGGGTGTTTCCAGGTATCTGCAACAGAATTCGAAGCTCGAGGACTTGCTTCTGCTCGGAGCCGGGATCAACGAGGCCATCAAGAAGTTCGAATCGGAAGTGCGTCCGCTGTCCGAGGACGAGGAGATGGTGTGGTTCGGAGAGATGGCGAGGGCTCTTGCAGGGATCTTCAGCACCGTGGGGTTTTTGGTTTCGGTGGCGAACGGCAAAGAGGAACCTCCCGATAGAGCCACGATTTTCAAACTGGCAAGGGAAGCGGTGCATCAGGCCTGGCTCGTGGATGCCTGGACACAGATAGCATGGAAGATGGTGGAGTGGGTTACGGAGACCCTGGAAGATTTCGTCGATCTCCTTGGAATCAGGGAGGAATGGGACGATGCAGAGATGTCGAATTTCTCCCTGGATCTGCACGATCACGGCCATGAGGGTGGATCGTTGGCCGGAATCGAGGAAACGGACATAGATTGGTGATCTGATCTCAGAAATCTGGAGCACGTACGATGACCACTGACACTGTAGCGCGCGACAAAACTACTTTGCCCGTCAGGTTGCTTCATTTGGGCAGGGTTTCTCCCAGAATAATGATGACCGTGTTGGCGGTCGTGGTGGGCCTGCTTGGTGGGGCGGGAACGGTGGCTTTTCACTGGCTCGTGGATCACATACACGAACTTTCGGAAAGTTCGTCCGTTTTTCTTCCACTCGTGTTCAGGTCGTGGTGGGTGGTTCTCTCACCGGCGATCGGCGGTCTGATAGTTGGTCTTCTGGTGAAGTTCCTGCTGAACGGTGACAAAGGGCATGGCGTCGCTGGGGTGATCGAATCCGTCGACATGCACGGCGGAAGACTGGATGTGGTGAAGGCTTTGTTGCGTGTCGTGGCTGCATCCATAACCCTCGGGAGCGGCGGTTCGGCAGGTCCTGAGGACCCCAGCGTTCAGGTCGGAGCTGCCGCGGGATCCGGAATAGCGCAGTTGCTCCACCTTCCGGACAGGAGGGCCGCCATACTCGTCGGGTGCGGTGCAGCGGCGGGGATTGCTTCCGCTTTCAACGCTCCGATTGCGGGAGCCTTTTTCGCTTTGGAGATCATCCTTGGAGAGTTCACCACCGGCTCTTTCGGAATGGTGGTGCTTTCGGCCGTCACGTCTGCGGCTCTCACCGAGGCGGTAGCCGGGAATCATCCGACTTTTCAAATTCCGGCGTATTCTTTCAAGAGCTACTGGGAGTTCTTGTTCTACATTGGACTCGGGGTGCTGGCGGCAATAGTCTCGATCCTCTACATAAAGACGCTGGTGTGGTCGAGCGATTACCTCCGGAAGTGGAAAGCTCCTATCTGGCTGAAGCCCGCGATCGGGGGGCTTTTCGTGGGCATCATAGGCTACAAGCTACCTCAGATTTACAGCGTAGGCTACGGCGCAATGGAGAGCGTGCTGCTCCAGAGGGTCAGTTGGCCTATAATGCTGCTGGTGGCGATATTGCTTGCAAAGATGATCGCTACCGGCGTCACACTCGGCTCCGGCGGCATCGGCGGTGTCTTCGCTCCCTCGTTGTTCCTGGGGGCTATGCTGGGAGCGGCGTATGGCGCCGCGTTGAACCGCTTCTTGCCGGGGCTTTCCTCTTCTCCTGCTGCTTATGCTCTGGTTGGCATGGCTGCAGTGCTCGCTGGATCCGTCCGATCCCCGATCACGGCCACTTTGCTTCTTTTCGAGATGACGAGGGACTACCACATCATTCTCCCGTTGATGTTTTCCACCGTCATAAGTCTCATAATTTCGGAAGCTATGTCCCGGGATTCCATTTACACGCTCGAATTGAAGAAACACGGTGTGTGGCTCTGGCCAAAGGAGCATGTGGACGTCACCCAGACCGTCCTGGTCGAGGAGATAATGTCTCCGGCTAAAGACGTGGTGCCGGAGGACATGCCTGCAACGGAGCTGGAGCACTACCTGGAGAGAACCAAGCATCACGGCGTGCCCGTGGTGGACAGAGACGGCCTGCTCGTTGGGGTGGTGTCTCTTTCGGACGTCACGCGTGCCATGCGCAAGCGTGGTTCCCTTGAAAGGCTCAGGGTGATAGACATAGCTACAAAGAACCCGATCACTGTGTACCCGGATGATTACGTCTGGAAGGCCCTGAAGCTGATGAGCATACACGACATAGGGCGCATCCCGGTGGTTTCAAGAGAAAATCCGCGTAAGCTGGTGGGCATCGTCAGAAGGCAGGACGTGATCAAGGCATACAGGCTGGCGATCCAGAGGAGGCAGGAAGAGGAAGAGACTGTGGATACCTTGCGACTCGCTCACCTCAGTCATACGGTGCCGTTGCGGCTGGTCGTTGGCCCGAACTCCCCCGCCGCCGGGAAGCGCGTCAAGGACCTTCGTTTGCCTAAAGGGTGCGTCCTAACCGCCATACACAGGGGAAACGAGCTGATAATGGTTCACGGAGACGTGGTTCTCTATCCCGGTGATGTGATTACCGCGGTGAGCACTCCGGACAGCATGTCGGAGCTCAAGAAGCTGTTTGCAGAGGAAGAGATCATCAAAGAACCGAGAATTTCCACGCCGTTCGAGTAAGGAGAGATGGTCGTCGGCTTGCTTCAGGTGGAGCTGTGGATTCCGGAAAATGGCTCCCTGAAAGGGAAGAGACAGGTTGTGAAGTCGCTCATTGCACGGCTGAGGAACAGTTACAACGTGTCGGCTGCTGAAATCGGGGAGCAGGATGTGTGGCAGAGAGCCGTGCTCGGGATAGCCTGTGTTTCGTCGAGCCGGGAGTACGTTCATTCTACCTTGATGAAGGTCGTGAACTCGATAGATTCCTGGAGGCTCGACGCTGAAATAGTGGATTATCAGATCGAAATAATGTGAGTTCCGGAGTTGAGCATGTCGTATTCTGCCAGATTGAAATGCATTCATGGATGCCCGGGAGAGTATTCCGTCTACGACGTGATCTACAGGTGTCCCCACTGCGGTGGACTGTTGGAGGTTGTGCACGATGTGGATGCTCTGAAGGACAGGAGCCCGGAGGAATGGAAATCTCTGTTCGATAGGCGTACCCGGACGAATGAATGGCCTTACGGGAGTGGGGTTTGGGGCAAGAAAGAGTGGGTCTTGCCCGACATCGACGACGAGAACATCGTTTCCATGTACGAAGGGCACACCAACCTGTTCTGGGCAAGGAGGTTGGGGGAGGAGATCGGCGTCGAGGACCTGTGGGTCAAGCTTTCCGGGAATAGTCACACAGGTTCTTTCAAGGACCTGGGCATGACGGTGCTGGTATCGGCCGTGAAGGAGGCCATCGGCAGGGGGCGACCGGTCAGGGCTGTGGCGGCGGCGTCCACCGGAGACACTTCTGCTGCTCTGGCCGCTTATGCCGCTGCCGCCGATATACCTGCCGTGGTCATCCTGCCGAGGAACAAAGTCAGCCTTGCGCAGTTGATCCAACCGATAGCCAACGGAGCGATAGTTCTTGCCCTTGATACCGATTTCGATGGATGCATGCGGATAGTCCAGGAGATAACGAAGGACAAATCCATCTACCTTGCGAATTCCATGAACTCCCTGAGAATAGAAGGTCAGAAGACCGTTGGCATAGAGATCGTGCAGCAGTTCGATTGGCAGGTGCCGGATTGGATAATCATCCCGGTCGGGAACCTGGGAAACATAAGCGCCCTGGGTAAGGGCTTGCTGTTGATGGAGAAACTCGGATTGATCGACAAACGCCCTCGTCTGGTGGCGGCACAGTCGGCCAATGCCAACCCATTCTACTTGAGTTATCAACGCGGGTTCGAAGAGAAGGTGAGCGTTCGAGCCAGGAAGACCTCGGCATCGGCGATCCAGATAGGCGATCCGGTGAGCTACGATAAAGCGGTCAGGATCGTAAAGGAATTCGACGGCATCGTCGAGCAGGCTACGGAGGACGAGCTTGCCAACGCCGCTGCCAGAGCAGACCGGACGGGCATGTATACCTGCCCTCACACCGGCGTGGCGCTGGCGGTACTGTTCAAACTCGTGAACCGCGGCGTCATCGGAAAGCACGAGAAGGTGGTGGTGATCTCCACGGCTCACGGGCTCAAGTTCACCAACTTCAAGATGGCTTACCATCGGGGAGAGTTGGAGGACGTGGTCTCCAGGTACGCCAATCCGCCTCTGGAGCTTCCGGCGGATGTTTCTGATGTGAAGGCTGCTCTGTGGCGCAGATTGGACGAAATCGAGAGGGACAGGGCAAACAGGGCGTAACGATTCGGGAGGTGCGGTCATGGATCTGAAGGGAAAGGTTGCACTGGTCACCGGTGGGGATCGAGGAATCGGCAGGGCGATCTCCGTGGCTTTGGCCCGCAGGGGAGCAGACGTGGCCGTGAATTACTACAAAGAGCGCGCCAGAGCGGAGGAGGTCGTCGGCTTTCTCCGCGGCCTCGGGGTTCGATCGATGGAGATCCAGGCTGATGTGAGCGATTACGAGCAGGTCGAAAGGATGATCGATGAGGTCGTGGAGGCGTTCGGCGGTCTGGATATACTGGTGAACAACGCCGGGATCACCGGGGAACACGTAAAGCTAAGCGAGATACCTGTGGAGGAGTGGGATAGGCTCTTGGAAGTGAACCTGAAGGGAGTGTTCAACTGCTGCAAAGCGGCCGAACCTTTCCTCAGGCAGGCTAGAGGTAAGATCGTCAACATGAGTTCTGTTGCCGGGAAGATGGGAGGAACCATAGGCTCGCATTACGCAGCATCGAAAGCGGGGATCATCGGCCTTACCTTTGCCCTTGCTTCGGAACTGGCCCCCGATGTGGCTGTGAACGCCGTGGCTCCCGGCCCGGTCGATACAGACTTGATCTCTCCCGAAGTGAAGGATCGGCTGGCACGGATAATACCCCTCGGCAGGATCGCGACACCGGAAGAGATTGCCCATGCAGTCATTTTCCTGCTGGAGAACGACTACGTAACCGGGGAAGTCGTGGACGTCAACGCCGGCAGGTACATGGATTGACTTTCGAGGAGGGTGTGAATTGAGTACACAAACCAGGGAAAAGCGATCTTCGTGGGGGAGCGCCCCGCGCAGGGAAAGGTTGCACGAGGAGAGGTTGACCAGGGGAAGGCGGCCTCCCTGGCTTCGGGTTCGACCGCCGGGAGGGGAGACGTACGAGCGCGTTCGCCTGATCGTGCACGACCTTCACTTGCACACCGTGTGTGAAGAGGCCATGTGTCCGAACCTGCCGGAGTGCTGGGGGCATGGGACGGCCACTTTTCTCATTCTTGGCGATGTCTGCACTCGAAGCTGTGGTTTCTGCAAGGTGAAGACCGGGAGGCCGGGCCCTGTGGACGAAGAGGAACCGCTGCGGGTTGCGGAGGCGGTGAAAGCCATGGGACTGCGTCACGCGGTCATTACTTCCGTCACGCGGGACGATCTTCCGGATGGTGGAGCTCATATTTTCGCCCGCACCATTGCGGAGATAAAGCGGGTACAACCAGGGTGCACTGTGGAAGTGTTGATACCGGATTTCAAGGGAGATCCAGAGGCACTTCGGATGGTGATGGACGAGCACCCTGAGGTGCTGAATCACAACGTGGAAACGGTTCCCCGTCTGTATCGCACCGTTCGCCCCCAGGCGAAGTATGAACGCTCGTTGCAGGTTCTCGAGATAGCCAGGGAAATGGACCCGCGCGCTCTCACGAAGTCCGGCATCATGGTAGGGCTCGGTGAGGAATGGGACGAGATCCTGGAGGTTATGGACGATCTCCGGGAGCATGATGTCGACATCCTCACCATCGGCCAGTATCTCCAGCCGAGCAGGTACCATCTTCCGATATCCAGGTATTACACTCCCGAGGAGTTCCAGAAATTGCATGACGAAGGGATGAAGCGGGGATTCCTCTGGGTGGAATCCGGGCCGTTGGTCCGATCTTCCTTCCACGCAGGGGAACAGGT
>CAZEXY010000092.1:4263-7569 GCA_964516345.1 uncultured Anaerolineae bacterium | reverse complement strand
TGTAGGACGGATCGTCAGTCCGTCCAGGTTGGGCTAACAGCCCGCCCCACAGCTTATGTTCGTGCTAAGGTATTGCCAATTGGCGCCGTAGGATGGAGTGTCGGTCTGCCCTGGTCGTCAGAGACCGTTCGTCCATTGTTCGTTTCCGAGGAGGTGAACATGTCCGAAGGATGGTCTTTTTCTGGGAAGAAAGAAGTCTTCGACCTCTACGCCCCCTGTGTTTCCCCCGGCAAGGTGGCTTTCTTCGAATCTGCGGGCATAGAGTTTTCCATGGGGCGCCGGGAAGGCCCGTACATCTGGGACATCTCCGGCGACAAACGGCTCATCGATTGCCACTGCAACGGCGGGGTTTTCAACCTGGGTCACCGTAATCCGGAGGTCATCGATCCCTTATCGTTCTGGTCGGCGTCACTTCAACGGTCGGCGATATCGGCGTCCTATTGACGCACGGGCGCCTGCAGGTAAGTGATCTGCTGCAAGTTTTCTGACAAACGCCCTCAAGGGTTTGGGACAGTACCATGCCTTGGAATGAAGGTAAAAGCTCCCTGCTGTGCCCGAATCCTGTCCCACACTCCTCTCTTTCTGAGAAGCGATCATGGCGGCGACCTTCAGGTTGCCATCGCAGTCGAATCTGCCCCGGGTGATCGCTTTCTTCCTTTTGCTGCTCCGAGGTGCTGAGCGCAGATGAGCGCTTGACATAATCAGCGCAGTACACCTTTGGAGGAAATCGCAGAGCAAGGCGGGGCTTACGCTCTTCGGAGTGGGACTTCCGAACCGCGTGAGTTCCTTGGGAACCGGATTTCGGTGGTTCGGCATTTGACGAGCTATAAAAAAGTTGGTATAAGTACGCACAATCTTGCAGACAGAACGACTTCCGTGAGATATCTCCCGATAGGAGAAATTGAGGAAGGGGAAAATGCAGAACAGGCTGAAGGAAATTACCGAGAAGAACAAAGTTCGTCTGGAGGAGGAAAGGAAACAACTTCTCCAGGACATCGCAGAGCTCCAGGAAAGCCTGAAATCGGAAGTAGACATAGACGAAGAGGAAGGCGATCCTGAACTTCACGAGAGGGAGAAGGCGCAGGCTTTGCTGACGGCCATGCAAAAGCGCCTTGGAGATATCGAGGCGGCGCTCGAAGCGATTGCCAAAGGAACCTACGGAATATGCGAGAGGTGCGGCAAACCGATCGATCCTGCCAGACTCGAAGCTTTCCCGGAGGCCAGATTGTGCCTGACGTGCAAAGAGGAGATCGAACGGCGTTCCGGCAGGTGGCGCGGCGTGTCTCGCTTCTGAAATCGTGGGGGGTGAAATATGGCACAAGTGCACGTTTCCACTCACCCTTTGGTGCGGCACAAGCTTACGTTGTTGAGGGATGAGAGGACCGAACCGAAGAAATTTCGTGAGCTGGTCAGGGAGATAGCCATCTTGATTGCTTACGAGGCCACGGTGGATCTGGCCGTCGAAGAGACGTCTGTCAAGACCCCGATGGGCTTGGCGAAGGGCTACACCCTGAAGGAGAAGATCGGCTTGATCCCGATCCTCCGCGCAGGCCTTGGGATGGTGGAAGGAATCTGGGAGATGATGCCCCAGGCGGAAGTGTGGCACATCGGTTTGTACCGGGACGAACGGACGTTGCGCCCGGTGGAGTATTACAACAAACTCCCGGTATCCCCTACGGTGGACGTGTGCCTAATCCTCGATCCGATGCTTGCTACCGGCGGATCTGCCGTGGCTACGGTGGATATCCTGAAGCGGTGGGGTGCCAACAAAATCAAGTTCGTGGGGATAATAGCTGCCCCGGAAGGGGTCGAGGCGTTGACCTCTGTCCATCCCGATGTGCCGATTTACGTGGCTGCCGTAGACGACCACCTGAACGAGATCGGGTACATCGTGCCTGGCCTGGGGGATGCCGGCGATCGTCAATTCGGCACAGGATGAGAGCATGGCGGACAAACGACCTTCCTGGGACGAGTATTTCATGGGAATAGCCTTTCAGGTGGCGACCCGGAGCACTTGCGACCGGGCTCACGTAGGCGCTGTCATCGTCCGGGAACGCCGGATCCTCACTACGGGCTACAACGGCTCTCCCAGGGGGCTCCCGCACTGCGACGACGTCGGACATCTCATGGTGGACGGCCATTGCGTTCGGACGCTCCACGCAGAGCAGAATGCGATCATCCAGGCGGCGTACCACGGTATCAGCGTGAAAGGCGGTACCATCTACGTCACCCATCAGCCTTGCCTCACTTGCGCCAAGATGATCATCAATGCCGGATTGGTGCGTGTTGTGTATGCCGGTGAGTACCCCGATCCGTACTCCGCTCAGTTCCTGCTGGAGGCTGGGGTGGCACTTCAGCATTTTCCGTGGCCGCCGGAAGGCAAGGAAGCTCCTCCGGTGCGGGTTCCTCCGGAACCGGAGCCGGTTTCCCGCCCGTCACTGTTCTCCTACCCGTTGGAGGATGGCGTTTGGGTGCGTTTGCTCCGGTACGAGGACGCAGAAACGCTGGCGAGTACCGTGAACCAGAATCGGACTCACCTCCGGCGCTGGCTGGGATGGGTGGACGATTCACGGACGGTGGAGGATTCGAGGAAGTTCATCGAAAGCGCCCTCCGGATGATGGCCGATGGAAAAGGAGTCACGCTTTCCATCTGGGTCGGAGGTGAACTGGCGGGGCTGGCCGATTTGCGTGTAGATCGAGAAAACGATCGGGGAGGGATCGGGTACTGGCTGGCGGAGAAATTCCAGGGGCGCGGCCTGATCACCCGCACCGTGAGCCTGCTACTCGACTACGGGTTCGGAGAGGTCGGACTGCACAGAATCGGCATCATGGTGGCGACGGGAAACACCCGCAGCCGCGCCGTCCCGGAGCGCCTCGGATTTCACCACGACGGCACTTTGAGGGGCTTTAGCAAGCTCTACGACCGCTACCTGGATATGGAGGTCTATTCGATCCTGCGGGAAGAGTGGTTGGATCGGTCACCCCTCGGGGAGTGAAGTAGAGGCGGTGATGCTTCTTCGTGGTTTTCTCGGTGGCTTCGTTGTAAATTTGACACTTCTGCTCACCCAGATGTATCATTTGTAATGTCGAGTTTCTGAGAGTTGGCGGGGCTTTCGTCCAGTTTTGTCCCTTCTATCGCTGGGTGAGGAATCTTGAACCGACGAATCGGCGAATCGAGCGAATTGTGCTCCTTCCGAAGGTTCGTTTCTCCGATTTGCCCATACGTTGATTCGCTGATTCTGTCCAGGATTCCTCCGAAGAGAATGGGGAGGAGGGGGTATCGCCCTTGTACACCCAAGGCAGGGC
>CAZEXY010000092.1:0-4163 GCA_964516345.1 uncultured Anaerolineae bacterium | reverse complement strand
TATGTCAGTCATCGACAATCTGGCATCGGTGATGGGCCGCCGGGACGATGTTCCCAACCAGGAGCTCGCGCACAAACTGGCCGACGCAAGAGCGACTGATGAGATCCAGGAGTTGGTCGCCAATCTACATAACCCCGATCGTCGCATTCAGAGCGATTGCATAAAGGTTTTGTACGAGATCGGCTACATTGCGCCTGAGTTGATTGCTCCGTATGTGGAGGTGTTCCTGGAGCTTCTGAGGAGCAAGAACAACAGGCTTGTGTGGGGCGGAATGAGCGCACTGGCCACGGTGGCCGGGATTTCTGCAGATGTTCTGTATCCGCGCTGGAGAGAAATCAGGGATGCGATAGAGAGTGGAAGCGTGATAACCGTGGATAGGGGGATCAAGACTCTGTCGGCGGTAGCTGCTCACAGTGAGGAATATCGGAGGGAAATCCTCCCGTACCTGTTGGAGCATCTGAGTTCTTGCCGCCCGAAGGACGTTCCCCGCGATGCGGAGGCCATATTGACGGCGGTGAACAGGGAACACAAGATCGAATTCTTGAAGGTTGTCGAGAGCAGGATGGATGATATGAAGCCGTCCCAGAAGAGTCGATTGAGAAAAGTGATTGCTGCTGCGGAAAGGCTGTGAGATCGAAGAGTGTTCGATAGATTGTTGGAGGTAGAGTATGAGGCTGTTGATTATCGAAGACGAAATCGATTTAGCTCAGTCTCTTGCACATGGATTACGGCGGCAGGGATACGCCGTCGATATGGCCACGGACGGTGAGAGCGGCTTGTCCCTGGCAGAGGTGAACGATTACGACTTGCTCATCCTGGATCTCAATCTGCCGGACATGGATGGATTCGATGTGTGCCGCAGGTTGAGATCTTCCAGGCCTGGCTTGCTCATCTTGATTCTCACTGCTCGGGATCGGCCTGAGGATAGAGTAGCCGGATTGGATTTGGGAGCGGATGATTACATGGTCAAGCCATTTTACTTTCAGGAACTTTTGGCCCGCGTGCGTGCGCTGTTCCGGCGCAAAGGATTGGAGGTGCGCAAGCCTGTTCTGGAATGGGGGGATTTGAAACTCGATCCTGTGAGCCATACCGTTTGGCAGGGCAAGCGGAGGCTGGACCTTACCCGCAAAGAGTTTGCCATCCTGGAGTACCTCATGAGGCATCCAGACAAAGTTGTAAGCCAGGAGGAGCTGCTGGAACACGTATGGGGCTTCGGTATGAATCCTTTCACCAACACTATACGCGTTCACATCCGTTCCCTCCGCAAGAAGCTGGGTGACGATGCATGGGATCCACTTTACATCAAAACTGTGGTGGGTGTGGGGTACCGTCTGGTGCCTCCACCCGGTCGGGACGATTCGTGATGCAAGCTCTCATATCCCGCCTGAGAGGGTGGGCGCGTTCTCACCTGACGCTTCGAATGCGTCTGGCTGTGTGGTCAGCTGTGCTTTTGCTGGTAACGAGCTTGATCCTGGTGATTTTCATCAACCTCGTCGCACGTGCATCGGTTCCTCGCCTGGTCGTTTCTCCTCTCGTGGCAACGCCCCCTCCGGAGCCAACTTGCACCCATGTTCCCCATGCCCGGATACCGTTCGCAGCTCCTGGGATCGGGTCCGGTCTGCTGGTGAAAGGATGGGCAGTGCAGCAGGTGCAGAAGTCGGCCCTCCGGCAGGTTTTGCTGATTTCCGTAGGGGGTATTTTGTTGATTCTGGTGGTTGGGAGCATTGGAATCTACCTGCTTACCGGCTATGCCCTCTACCCGGTGCATAAGCTGGCACGCTGGGTTGCCAGCATTGACGTTCGGAACCTGAGTGATCGTTTTGCCTGGTATGGACCGAACGATGAAGTCAAACAGCTGGCCGATGCTTTCGATTCGCTTTTGGACCGCCTGGAGCAGTCCCTGGAGCAGCAGGAACGTTTCATATCGGACGCGGCTCACGAGCTGCGCACGCCTCTGGCTACCCTGCGTACCACCATAGAGGTCCTCCGCTCGGACCCCGATGCCACGCTGGAGGAATACAGGAAGATGAGCGAGAAGCTGGAGAGGACGATCTCTCATCTGGAGAGACTGACGGAAAGCCTCTTGCTCCTCACCCGTAGCGAACAGCAGATAGCCCGTGAAGAGGTTTTCCTGTGGCCGCTCTTGGAAGACTTGCTCCTGGATATGGGTCCATTGGCTCAGGCCAGAGGGGTGCGCCTTTCGCTGGAAGGTGAAAGCGACGTAATGGTCGAAGGAGATGGTTCTTTGTTGCTATCGGTGTTCCGAAACCTGGTGAGAAATGCGATTCTTTACAACCGCCGTGGGGGTTCCGTAACCGTGCGCCTTGCCGAGGAGCCGGGTTGGGCTGTGGTCTCGATCGAGGATACCGGCGTGGGAATTCCGAAAGAAGAAATCGGGCGGATTTTCGATCGTTTCTACCGCGGTCGAGCCTCGCGATCCCGTCATCGGGATGGAACAGGGTTGGGGTTGGCTCTGGTGGCCCATATAGTGCGCCTTCACAGGGGAAAGATACAGGTCGAAAGCACCCCGGGCGTTGGCAGTACGTTCACCGTTCGCCTGCCGTTGTAACCGTCTTTTTCGTTCTGCTCTTCCCATTTCCTCCCTGAATTAACGAGGATTTTATGCCCGATGCGCTATAATGAGGATGTTAGTATGACCGAGAAAGATCGCGCCGGGACCGTTGTTCCCGTCGGAAAGAGTCGACAGGACGAAGGAGGAAAGCCATGTACAGATTTCATCGAGGCATACTGATCCTGGGACTGGTGTTTCTGTTGGCCGGTTGTGCGTTCGCCGGCGCCGGCGGTACGCCCGGGCAAAGCACTTCCACGAATAGGGATGTTGTAGTGACGGTCACTTATGACGAGCAACAGATTCGACAGCAGCAGGAGGAAGTGGATCAGGGACATTTCCCTTTGAGAATTTCTGACCCTGCTGCCACGGGCATGGAATATCTGTCCGAACACTTTCCCGATTTCGGGAAAGTGGAGAAAGCTCCACGTTATTTGAAAAGAGTGGAGAACAAATTGGCCGTTGTTGAGATAGAAAGCGGGAACAAGAAGTACATCGTGACTTTGAAGAAACTGGCTCGTCAGAATGAGACAGGTGCATGGTTCGTCACCAAAGTCGAAGTCGTGCCTTTGGGAAAGTAGGATGAGAGAATAGGCAGGTGGGGAGGAGTAGTGTCAGAACTATGCTTTCGTGGACCCGTGATTTCTACGCCAAGCAGGCCGAATGGAGCGGAGCTTACTGGGGCGATGTGGAGGAGCGGCATCGCCGCAGGGCTGATTGGGTGAGAACGATCGTCGGAGAGCCGCCTCGGAGCGTTCTGGAATTGGGAGCCGGTGGCGGGCAGAATGCTGTCGCTCTTGCGGAGCTGGGTTACGAAGTTCTTGCCGTGGAACGGGAGCCCCTTCTGGTGCGGCACATAGAGAAATTGCTTCAAGGTCATCCTGAAGCCCGGGTGAAAGTAGCCGAGGCCGATCTCTACGAAATCGATCTGCCCGAAGGCGCTTTCGATGCGGTGTGCTACTGGGATGGGTTTGGCATTGGGTCGGACGATGAGCAACGGGTTTTGCTCCGGCGCATACGCAATTGGCTGCGTTCCGATGGGGTCGCCCTGGTGGATGTGTTCACCCCGTGGCACGCTGCGAAGTCTGCGGGGCACGGTGGACGTGTGGGAAGAGCGGTGCGGAGGTATGGGTTCGATGGTGAAGGTTGCCGTTGGGTGGATAGGTGGTGGTTGGAGGATACCGGTGAGGTGATAGAGCAATCCTTGAGGTGTTATTCCCCGGCAGATTTGCGATTGTTGCTCGAAGGCACTGGGTTGGAATTGACCGGGGTGAAACCCGGCGGTATGATGGATTACGATGCCGGGCGGTACGTCGAGCCTGTGCCGCTGGAACAGGCGATGTGGTACGTGGCTGTTCTGCGTCCTGCGAAACGGTGAGATGCTGTTCCGTAAATAGAGCGCTATGGTGCGGGCTGTTAGCTCGATCGACAATTCCAACGCAGAGGCGCAAAGGTTCGCAAGACGCGAAGAACTAAAAAAGCTTTCGCATTGTCCCGTTTCAGCATAGACTTGATTACCTGCGTTCATCGGCGTTATCAGCGTCCCATTTTCATCCTCATGGGCGTGCAAGTGCTCATGGCAACTGCTTCGTAA
>CAZEXY010000091.1:0-7642 GCA_964516345.1 uncultured Anaerolineae bacterium | reverse complement strand
AGCTTCTGACGTCGGGATCGGGTGACGGCACGGTGCGGCTGTGGGGAGTGGCGCGGTGATCTCGTCATTCCTCCCCGAAAATCTTCCTGTGTGCTTCCTTTAGCCGTTTCGTGCTGACTTTGGCGTAGATCCTGGTCGTGGTGGGCGACGCATGCCCCAACAGATCCTGCACCACGGCCAGGTCGCCGGTGACTTCCAGAGCTTTCGTGGCAAAGGAGTGCCGCAGGGAGTGGGGAGTCATTGGCTCTTCGATGCCGGCGAGCTTCCGCAGCCTGTCGAAAGCCGCCCGCACGCTGTTGGTCGATAGCGGGAGAACCTTCTTTCCGGCGCCTTTGTCGTGCCTGGCAAATACCGGCAACTGGTACAACGCTTTCCCGGATGCTCCATCCTGCCGGGCGTTCAGATAGGATTTCACGGCGTTCCATGACCTGGAATCGAAATAGACGATGCGCTCTTTGTTCCCCTTGCCGATGACTCTGGCCGTGTGCTGTCGGTAGTCCAGATCCCCACGACGCAGCCCAACGAGCTCTCCCACACGCATCCCTGTGGACCTCAGAGTTTCCAGCATCGCTATGTCCCGCAGCCTGCGCAGCTCGCACCTTCGATCGTCGGGGCAGGGGGAGACGGCCCGTGCGGCCTGTATCATTCTGTCGATGGATTCCTCCGACGCGGGGTGGGGTAGTCGCCAGAAAGAACCCTTTCGGAAATCGTGATACGCCGCTTTCATCCTTTCGTATTCGTTGGCCGGGAATTCTGCAAGCGATTCCCGAACCAGGAACTGGTAGAACCTTGAAATTGCGGCGAGGTATGTCCTCAAGGTTGATTTTGGGACGTCCGATCCTCGAAAGTGCTCACCTATGAGCCACGCCACGAAATCGATGGCGTCCTCGGCCGATATCTCGGTGGAAGGCGTGGAAATCGGCTCTTTTCCCGCCTGGGTGAGGTATTCCAGGAACCGCTTGAGCGCCGTGGCGTAGGTCTTCACCGTCCGATCCGACTGGGAAAGCTCCGATTCCGCCAGGAATCTGTCTACAGCATCCTGTATGTTCATCGACAATCCTCCTTGCCGGGGTGGGTGGGACATTCATCCTCCATCCTACCGGTTGTCGTCGGTATGGTTCGTTTAACTGACATTAAACTAACCAACTACAATTTAAGCGAAAACTCCCAACATGTCAAGAAAGGAGCTTCGATTTATCGTGCCTGGAGTAAGAAGCTGACCCCTGCGGCTTACGAAAGCTTGAACTTCCTCATCGCTGCGACGTTTGTGGATTCAGGAGACGATTTCGGACATACCGTTCTCAGCGGACACTTGCTGCATGCGCTCGATACTTCGCACGTGCTTCCGAGCAATTCCGGCTCGATCTTTCCCGTGATGACCAGGAGATCGACGAGCCTTTCCACTTCCTGCACTTCGATGCCGAGTCTCTCGGAAATCTCCTCGAACGAAGCAATTTCGCCTCGATCTTCCATGTTTTTCAGCAGCTCCATGAGCTGTTTCAGTTCTTCGGCTATCATGTGAACACCGGCCTTTAGTGATTATGTAAAGCATTGACTTTCTGCTTCCTCGTTTCGCATGATACCATACAGCTACGGAGATGGTATAATCCTGTAGGCAATGCTTTTTACCGGAGGAAGGATGTCTTTCATCGTAGCGAGCGGTTTGAGCAAGTGGTACGGGAGCCACACCGTCTTCGAGGATGTGGATATTCGCGTCGAGCCGGGAAGTCGGATCGGGCTTGTCGGCCCCAACGGAAGCGGCAAGACCTCGCTTCTGAGGATTCTTGCCGGGGAAGACGTGGATTTTACCGGCGTGGTGCAGCGTAGGAAGGGAATTCAGATCGCCTACCTCCCCCAGGAACCGCCTGAAGGATCTCACAGAACGCTGCGTGAGGAGATCGAGACGGCGTTCGAGCCTCTGATCAGGATGGAGTCGCGGTTGCAGCGGTTGGCGGAAGCCATGGCCGATCCCGACCGCCACGAGGAGGTGGCGGACGAATACGAGAGGCTGGAATCGGAATTCGAGCTGCGGGGCGGCTACGCCTATCGCGCCCGCATAGAGGCGACTCTGCACGGCCTCGGGTTCGGAGACGACGAATCCAGCGCACCTTTGTCGCATTTGAGCGGCGGGCAGCGTACCCGGGCATTGCTCGCAAAGCTCCTGTTGATGGAACCGGATCTGCTTTTGCTCGACGAGCCGACCAACCATCTGGATTTGCGGTCCCTGGAATGGCTCGAGTCGGTTCTCGCTCAGTGGAAGGGAGCTTTCGTGATAGTATCGCACGATCGACGATTTCTGGATAAGGTAGTGGATCAGATATGGGAGCTCGACGGGGGTAAGCTGTATCGCTACAGGGGAAACTATACGAAATATAGACGTCTGAGGGAGGAACGGATATCCCGGCAGCAAGAACTATGGGAACTCCAGCAGAAGAGAATCGTTCGTATAGAGGAATTCATCCGGAGGTACAAGGCCGGCCAGAGATCGAAACAGGCTCGCGGACGCCAGAAACTGCTGGAAAGGATGATGGAGGAAGAGCTCGTGGATTTTCCGCGATCGGATCGCAGGATGTCGATCCGTCTGAAGGCAAAGCGCAGAAGTGGGAACGAAGTCCTTCGCATCGAGAACATGGTGGTCGGCTACCCCGGAAAACCCCTCTTCTCCGTGGAGGGAATCCTCCTGTCCAAGGGTGAGAAAGTCGCCATCGTAGGGCCAAACGGCGCCGGTAAGACGACTTTTCTCAGAACGTTGACGAAGGAGATAGAACCGCTCCGGGGATCGTTCAGCACAGGCGCCGGTGTGAGGATCGGCTACATGCCTCAGGCAGATCCTTTTCCAGATAAGGGAGAGCTTTCGGTGCTCGAACTCCTCCTCGATTCACGCCCTTCCATGAGCGTTGCCGAAGCCCGGAGCCACCTTGCCAGATTCCTGTTCACGGGGGAAACTCCGTTCAAGAGAGTGGACGAGCTCAGCGGCGGCGAGAAGCGAAGGCTTGCTCTTGCTGTGCTGACGCTGCGAGGCGCCAATCTCCTGCTCCTCGACGAACCAACCAATCATCTCGACCTTTCGTCTCAGGAGGAGCTTCAATCGGCGCTTGCCGAGTTCGACGGGACGGTGATCTTCGTCTCCCACGACAGGTATTTGATCGACGCCATCGCTTCCAGGGTGTGGGTCGTGGATGGCGGAACCATGAGGGTGGTGCTCGGAGGATACCGGGAATACCTGGAGGATGTGGCAGCACGGGAGATGCGGAAGGAGAAGAAAGCCACACGACCGGACGCTCCGTCCAGGACTCCATGGGAAGCCAGCAAATTGGCAAGGAAAGAGCGTCAGCGTCGGGAGAAGATTCGCCGTAAGCTCGAATCCGTGGAACAGGAGATAGAGGCAGTGGAAAAGCGGATCGAGGAGCTTCAGGGTTTCTTTGCTTCGGCGAGCGAAAAGCCTCCGGAGGAGCTGGAACGGATGTCGGTGGAATACGGCAGGCTGGAGGAGAAGCATGAGGAGTTGATGGGACGATGGGAGGAGCTTCTTCAGCAGATTGGAGAGGATGAACATGAAGAATGAACCTTACGTCATAGGGCTCACCGGAAACATTGCCACCGGAAAGAGCAGCGTGATGAAGAGGCTGCGGCAGCATGGGGCGCTGGTGATAGACGCAGACGAAGTCGCCCACGCGGTCATGGAGCCGGGAGGAGAAGCCTACGATGCCGTCGTGGAGGAGTTCGGCAGAGGAATCCTTGCCCCCGACGGTTCGATAGATCGCCGAAAGCTCGGTGCGATCGTTTTCGGGGATCCGACAAAGCTGAGAAAACTCGAGAAGCTCGTCCATCCGGCCGTGCGCAAGCGTCTGAAAGAGGCTATTTCGCATGCTGGTGATCGGGTGGTCGTGGTGGAAGCCATAAAGCTGCTGGATTACGGCCTTGCCGACGAGATTTGCGACGAGGTTTGGGTCGTGACCGCCCCACCCCGGCAGCAGGCACTCCGGCTGATGCGAGATAGAGGACTGTCCGAGGAAGAAGCGTGGTTGCGCATCGATGCTCAACCGCCTCAAGAGGAAAAAGTGCGGAGGGCCGACGTGGTGATCCGCAACGACGGGAGCATCGAGGAACTGCACGAGCAGGTGGACGAAGCTTGGAATGCCGTGGTGCGAAGGTTGCAGACCGGTGGTCGAACCGGTCGATAGTGTATTTCTGCATCCGCATTATGTCAATCAGATTCTCTGCGTAGCCGGCGTTTCGATTCGCCGATGCGATGGACTTAGCCGTGTGGATTCGTGAATACGAGGAAGATCAGGACATCGCTGATGAAAACGGCCAGCATCACGGCTTTGGAGCTTTTGTCTCCTTCGGAGCGCAGGAATCCGGCGGCGCTTGCGAGAACCGACAACGTTCCGATGGTATAGGCTGCCGCGAGGAAACCTTCTGCGCCTAAGGCCAGGAACAGTGCTCCGAGCAGTGCAGCGACGGAAGCGATTCCTTCTGCGCTGACTCCTTTCCCGCTTCTAACAAGCGTCATCATCCGCCACAGAGCCCAAAGGCACATCAGCGTCAGATAAGCTGGAATTGCTATCGTCGCCGTCGAGAAACCGATCAGCCCAAACGATCGTACCATCAGCAGAACGCCGAGACCGAACAAGACTGCAGTCTCCAAACGGCGTGCACTCGGTTTAACGAGGAAAAGAATGACGGTAAGGACAGTTCCAAGGGTGGCAAAGGCTTTCCCGTGGATGGTGTTCGCGAGGATGTACGCCCACAAGTCCAATCCTGCCAGGAAGGTGTAGAGGAAGAAATCCTGACGGGTGCTCTTGGATCGCCATCTCCTCATCCCCTCCCCCAAAGCCAGCAGCGGAACAACAACCCACAGCAATGAAAACAACGTGATCGGTTGATAGTCTATCGTCATATCTTTCGAGCTCTCCTTTCGTGACAGAACTTCATGCCTCAGGTCACCAGTGTCATTTCATCGATTCAGCAATCTTGAGGAGTATTACCTTGTCCTCGAAGCCAGACATGATGATCTGTAAATCTCCATCGTACCACATCAGCGTCTTGTTCAGGCCACATCTCGAATACACGGCTCTCGTACCGTGCACTTGTACCGTCTCGTTCTTGCAATTGTCGATCCCGAGAGGGCCTTTGTTCCCGTGCACCGGCGTCTCTGTTATAGTCAACTCCCTAACGCCCATCAGATACATCTTGCTGTAGAGAAAACCAATGGAAGGGACGTCGCCCGAGCCTGCCCGCATTTCCGAGAGCACATACCCATCGGGGAGCCATCCTGGCACGAGGGGCTTGCGTCCCAGTATCTTCTTTGCGGTTTGCAGGTCGACCACACGGGTTCCCTTTTGCCAGGCGGGCTGGACTTCACGCGCTCCTGACGGTGGCGTAAGCGCAAACAGAGACTCATCCGGATGGAAGTCGAAATCCACTATCTCGGCCCGCCATGCCATCCTCACCTCGGGGGCTTTGGCATCGAGCGATAGCAACACCCAGTGGCGCACATCCACAGAGCAAGTGATTTTATTGAACCCGATCAGGTATGGATCTTTGGGAACTATTTCGATTTTGTAAGCCTCCTCCCCTGCCACTTTGGTAGTACCTTTGTACTTGAATTCGTGGGATTCCATTGCTTTATTCACCAATGCCACCATCTCGCTCAAGGGTTGCGTCTTGCTTGATAATCCGATGGAGAGGATGGTGTAGGTGTTGTCGGCGTGGTGGTACGACAGCGATTTTCCTGCGCTGGCGTCGGCCACGATGTAGTCTCCCTTTCTCTTGCCGCTCTTGAATTCCATCCGGGTTCTGCCGTGCCAATCCGACCATATCTCCACTTCGAGCTTCTGATACACAGAGGGGAAATCGATGGAAATTTTCCCCACCGAGTGAGGTGGGAAGGGATGCTTCTGGAGCTCGGATAGGTGCGTGGCGACGGTCTGCACATGGGCGCTCCCGCCGGAGTTGCATCCGGACAATACGACACCGATCACCAAAAGCGACAGGATTACCGAGAGTAGATGTGTTACCGATTTTTCTCTGTCTTTCATCTTTCTCCTCCATGCGAACCGGTTTGTGTTATCGTCCGGTTCCTCCCTTCTAGGATATCCTCCTTGGTCACGTGGATGCCTTTCGGCAATCTCTCCTCATAGATCCGGATGTTTGCCTTTTCCAGAACTTTTCTCATGAGGTGATCGACGTAAGCCTGTTTCTTTTCCTGCCATAGCTTTTCCGACACCTGTTCGTAGATGCGTTCCTTGGGAACGTAGTCGACGTGCTCGATCCGATATACCACATACGTTCCATCAGAACGCCGGAAGAGGTGAATGCTCTTTGCTTTCCGGTGCAGAGCGTCTCGAGCATAGTCCGGCAGTTGGTCGGGAGTGATAAAAGTGAACGCTTCGGTGAAGTTTCCACGCTGGGGATTGTATTGGCGTGCTATTTGCCGCAAAAGGGCTTCGACGTCCGTATCTACTCGAGATTGAGCCTTTTGCAGCTTTGCGTAGACCTGATTGGCCGCCAATCCATCCTCAAAGTAGATGGTGCTCAGGACAAGGTGGTTGCGAAAATCTCGAGGGTGAGCCTTCAGGTACGCTTCTACCTCTTCCTGGGTGGGCTGAGGAACGTACTGTTGGACCATTCGCTCACACCATCGAGATACGGCGATGGCCTGCCGGTAGCCTTCTACCATCATATCCTCGATGGCTTTCCGTTGTGCTGGCGGTAGTCGGTCCAAGGTATCGAAGTACTCCTTGGTTATCGGGTTCTGACGGGCCATCTCTTTCGTTCTCTCGTAAACGGCCTCTGCTTCCTTGCGGCTGACGGTGATACCTGCTTCTCGCGCTTTTCGATATAGAGCCGTGTTGAGCACCGTCCTGGCCAGTGCTATTTTGAATACCTGTCGTTCGTCTAGTTCGGGGTCGGTAATGCGAATAGTTTGTGCGGAGACCTCGATCGTGTGCAACGTAATGGGGTGGCCGTTTACCGTCGCGACCACGGGATCATCACCAGCCTGTGAATGAAGATTCTGTAATTCGGCCAAGTGCCGGCCTATTCCTTGCGCACCACCTATGGAAGTCCATACGACAGCAAGCAGTATGGCAGCCACAATCAAAGTAGAAATACCGACAGTTTTTCCTTTCATCATTTGACTCGACACTTGAAATCTCAACCCGCCTCCGTTCCGGCCCTGCGCAGGACTTTCACCATCCAGTTAAGTGGTGCGTCAAAGAGGGCCCAGAGGCTGGCTGATGGCAAAAGCAAAGTCACACCTCCGTTGGTTACTTTTCATATATACGCACTTCTATTACACCATGATAGTGAACCGGATCCTTTACTGACTGTTCATTGAAAACAGCAAAACTGACATTGCGCTGAGAAATTCCCGCTCCAAGAAAAGGCATCGGCTGAATTGTGTTCTTATCCAAGTCGTACACGTGCTCCTTTTCGTCTTGGCCGACAAAGAGGAGTAGCCCATCGCCTAAGCGTAGCCAACGCCCTCTCATTGAGAGTTTATACCTATGGCCAGTTTTCCTGTCCTCGACAACTATTGGGCCGTGATCATAAAAACCTTGTCTCCATACCATATACCTCCCCCAGATCTGAGGTTGCCCGGAAACGTCGTCATGGGTAACCTGTTTCAACTTTC
>CAZEXY010000090.1:0-7677 GCA_964516345.1 uncultured Anaerolineae bacterium | reverse complement strand
ATGACGAAGAAGAGTGCGAAAACGACAGCTAACCGGCTCAACAGCGTAGCTCCTATTTGTTCTCGAACAGATGAAGGTATTCCCCATAGCCCTCTTTTTCCAGGTCTTCTGCCGGGATGAACCGGAGGGCGGCGGAGTTTATGCAGTACCGCAGGTGGGTCGGCGGCGGTCCGTCGTGAAACACATGCCCCAGGTGGGAGTCGGCGTGTTTGCTGCGCACTTCGGTGCGCACCATGCCAAGACTCCGGTCTTCTCGCTCGACGATGTTCTCCGGCTCCAGAGGTCTGGTGAAGCTGGGCCAGCCCGTGCCGGAATCGAATTTGTCCGTGGAGCTGAAGAGCGGCTCGCCGGAAACCACGTCCACGTAGATCCCGGGCCGATGGTTGTCCCAGTACTCGTTCCGGAACGGCGGTTCTGTCCCGTTCTCCTGCGTAACTTCATACTGCAAGGGGGTCAGGATGCGCTTGAGTTCTTCCTGTGAGGGCTTCTGGAAATGCGTCCACGGCTTTTCCTCTTTCGGGAAGAAGGAGAAATCTTCGTGTCCCTTCCAGACACGTTTGAAGAACTTTTCCTTTCCCGAAGCTGCCACGTAGGCTTTGAATCGCGCCGGGTTCTTCTTGTAGTAGTCCTGGTGGTATTTCTCCGCGGGATAGAACGGCTTCGCCGGCAGGATCATGGTGACGATGGGCTTGTCGAATATGCCGGATTTCTCCAGTGCTTGCTTCGACTCCTCGGCGAGGCGCTTCTGTTCATCGTTCAGGTAGAAAATAGCCGTCCGGTACTGGCTACCCCTATCGTAGAACTGCCCGCCGGGATCGGTGGGATCGATGTGTTTCCAGTAAGCCTTCAAAAGCTGCTTGTAGGACACCCTCGCGGGATCGTAGCGCACAAGCACGGCCTCGAAATGGCCGGTGGTGCCGGTGGAGACCTGTTCGTAGGTTGGGTTGGGCACATCGCCGCCGGTGTACCCCGATGTTACGTCCAGCACGCCCGGAATTTGCTCGAAGAGCGCTTCCATGCACCAGAAGCATCCCCCGGCGAAGATCGCTTCTTTCGTTTGGGTTTCGGACGCCGGAGTACCTACGTTTGTCATGGAGTATCTCTGTTGGTTCATCTCGTTCACCTTTTTCTTTGCCGTCGGGTTGGGGTGAATCGAGGCTACTGCCCAAATGGCAACTCCAGCAACGATCGCCAGCCCGATCAACTTCAAATGCTCCTTTTCCCACATTCCTCTTGGCTCCTCTTTCCGGCCAGCTTTTACTACCGATGGGAGGGACGCTATGCCCCTCCCATCGGCCCGGTTCCTTTTTTATTCAATCGTAATCCCGCAGGCGGCCGACGATCGGAACCCTCGTCAGCAGGTCCGGGCCATGCGGGGCGTCGGCCAATGCCTCGGTCAGATCCGCACCCGCCCGGTGCAGTGCCTGGTGCTTACCGCCCTGCCACAGGAAGCTTTCGGATACATCGTAGATCTTCCCTTCGTAGGCTATGTAAGCCGGCTTCCCATCCGTTCCGTCGTAGCGGGCAAGTTCGTCCAGCGTTAACTCGAGCATTTACTTCAGGAACTTGGAGACGAACGGAGACGTCTCTCCCCGGCGTAGGAAGTGGCCGGAAGGCCCTTCTCCGAGGAACTCGGAGAACCAGGACTCGTGTTCGATCTCTTCATTCAAGATGGCAAGGGAAAGGTCGTAAGTGCGGTGATCCTTACCCGCCGTCATGTTGCAGATCTGTGTGTAGCCGCGCACGGCGCATCGCTCCGCCTCCACAAGAACCTTCAGGATCGCTTTGACGTCCGTTGGGTCGGACGGAAGATAGGCCGGTGGGCAGGCCGACATGTCGTGAAATTCCTTCATGTCCTGCGGGAGCTTGCCGCCGAGTTCGTAGATACGGGGCACGAGGGCTTCGAAATGGTTCCGGTCCTCGATTCGCGCCGTCTCGGCGATCTCTTTTATTCCTTCCCCCTCAAGCCCGATCAGGTTGAACCGGAGAATCGTGTAGTAGTAATAGGTGGTGATCTCCGCCGACGCGTTCTTCACCAGAAGCTCCAGCAGCTGGTCGACATCGACCCCTGCACGTTCCACTACCTCTCGTGTTACTTTTGCCATGATACGCCTCCTTTTTGGCTTTTGCATTCGCTAACTTGTTCTCCGTGGCCAGCGCATCCGCGCGGGCTTTCTGTCCTCTAAGTATGTTACGAGCTTGATGGCTCGTTTGGATTCATTCCAGCAAACGAATTGACGGTGCGAAATCTACAAGCAGCTTCTTTCACTGTTCGCCTATACCTCTTGGCAGGTATGGCGGCAGGCGGTCCGGGTGCTCGCCAAAGGTTGCCAGGAGTTGCCGCACGAACATGGAATAGAAACCCTCGTGGTGCATGTCCGGCGTTCCATCTCCGGGTACCATTCCCGGGACGAAACCGTACTGCCGGAATCCTCTCACGAAATCGGCGTTCTTGCTGATGACGTGGATCGGCGTTGCGTATCCCTCCCACGGGCCGGATACGGCAGGAGGCTGATGGTCGCCGATGAGGACGAATACATCGTCCGGATCAGCCATTCTCACGGCGAAGTCTGTCAGCAGGTTCAGCTCGTATCGGATGGCTTTCATGTAATCTTTCGCCCGTTCTGCGTAGGAGACCGGCTCCGGCAGCGGTTTGGGACGATCTATGTTCGGATCGTTCAGGGTGTGCCAGTCTTTCACTTTCGGCGGAAGCGGAGCAAACGGGAAATGCGATGCCTGGGTCAGGAAGAAGAGGAACACCGGCTTCCGCGCGTTGCGCCGCAGGAAATCTTGGACGAATCCCAGGGTGTACTGGTCCGGCGGCGACGGCCCCCAGCCGTACATAGGTCCGTGATAGTTCAGATCTTCGAAGGTGATCCACCGGTCCGGCCCGTAGAAGCGGTTGTTTTCCTCTTGCTCCTTCGGCGTCAGGCTCCGGGCTATCGGAACCAGCCAGATGTATTCGTATCCTTGGGTGTGCAGATACCGGCCGAGGTTCGGGTACGGCAGGAATTGATATTTCTTCCGCAGCGCCAGATATTGCGGCTGTTTGCTTACCCGCACCCCGAACATGGCGGAGGTGTACGCCATCCAGGAGCCGCCGCCCCACGTGGGCGATACGGTAAGAGCCGTCGATTCGTGAAATCCTGCTGAATCCAGCTTTTGCTGTATCCTCTCCATGAGGTCGATGTAGTCATCGTGGAAATCCGGATCGGTGTAGAGGACGCTGCCGTAGGATTCCACGAAGAAGAGGTAGATGTTCGGCTTTTTCCGCAGGTGATACCGGGAGTAGTCGTAGAACTCGTACGGTGTGATGCGGTTCATCGCCTGTGCAGCGCGATGGGCGTCGATGGAGCGGCGCAGGTTTTCAGCGGCCTGGACGGCAAGGCTTTCGACCTCTGCCTGCGGTTCGCCTGCGGCGCTGCCGTACCGTACGACCAGCGCAATGGACGCCGCCGCAAGGAGCGCCATCGCCAATCTGGTCGACTTGCTCAGTTTTTCCACAGGGATCCATCGGAACGGAGCAGAGGCGATGGCGTAGATCGCGCCGACGGACGCCGCAGCGGCTGCGATGAATGCCGGATAGTACCATGTCGGCACCTGCAGGCTGTCGAGCACGAATTTCAGCCCGCCTACCATGAACGGGTAATCGTTGTAGATGGCCGGTTCGGTGTGGTAGAGGAATATGTCCACCCCGGCGTAGATCTGGTACGACAACGATGCGAAGAACAGGATCAGGAAGAGCCGGCGGTACCACCTCCGCCACCTGGATCTCCACAGACCCCGAACCCAGACCCACAGCGAGAGGAGCAGGACGATTTCGGCGTTCAGGCGGAACGGATCGTAATTCTCCCGATGCAGTATCCATCGCGCTATGCCGGAGTGTTCCTTTCTGACCAGGGGCCAGAGGTGCGATTGATGTCTGGTCAGGATGTAAGCCGGTAAGAAGAGCATGAAATCGAGGATCAGGAATGCCAGCCAGAATCCAAGGTCTGGGAAAAGATTCCCAAGGGAATCCCTTCTTTGCTCCTGTGACTTTCGGCGGTCTTCGTTTCCATTTTCCGATCGATATGCCTGCAATGTGTTCCCTCGGAAACTGTTTCTCACGGGGCTACCTACCCCGTTCGTTATGAGTATACGTCGGTCAGGGGCTCCGTGGATTCTTTGTACATCCCTTCATCTGGTATTATACTTTTGGTACGGTAATTTGTCCTGCGGAATGGAGCCCGATGTACGAGAATCTGAAAGACGACGAATTGCTTGCCTTGATACGGGAAAGGGATCAGCAGGCGCTGGCCGAGATATACGATCGGTACGGCAGCCTGGTGTACGGCATGGCATTGAAAGTCCTCCAGAACGTGGTTTTCGCCCAGGAAGTCACCCAGGATGTGTTCATAAAGCTGTGGAACAAGGGGGCAAGCTTCGACTCCACCAGGGGAAAGTTCACGAGCTGGCTCCTGGCGATAACCAAGAACGCTTCCATCGACCGGCTCCGCCGTGAGCGAAAATACGACCCGGAGGCGCTTTTCGCCGACTTCGGCGAGCGGCTCAGGAAAGAAGTAGATTCCCCAGGGCTCATATCCGCTCTGGAGGAATCTCTCTTGATCGAATCCATGCTGGAAAGGCTTCCTCGGGAGCAAAGATTGGTGATCGAGATGTCGTTTTTCCGAGGGTACACACAACAGGAGATATCAGAACGGATGGGCATCCCGCTGGGAACGGTCAAGACCAGGATGAGGTTGGGGATGTCCAAACTCAGGGAGATGTGGAAGAAGGAGAATGCGTAACCGTTCACTGACGTAAAGGGCCGAGCAGTTGCGAGTATTCTTGAATCCAAACCGATTGCGGGTTTCGTTATCAATTTGAGGGAACTATGGATTGCAACGAAGTCAGAGATTTGATCCCGGAATACGTCCTTGGGGCACTGGAAGAGGGGAAAATGACAGAGGTCGAGCTTTATCTGGAGCAGTGTCCTGAAGCTCGATCTTTGCTGCGCGAATACGAGGAGATCGCCGATGCGCTGCTGTACGCAGTCCCGCTGGTGGTTCCGCCGAAGGCCGTTCGCGAATCCATCATGGATCGTATCGGGACGAAGGATAGCCGGTTCGAGGAAAGGCGAAACTGGGCGGGCACGCGCTTTGCGTGGGTGCTGGCGGCGATAGCCGTTTTGCTGTTGCTGGCGTCGAACCTGTACTGGGTGAGGACGTTCCACAGAACCGAACGAGAGCTTTCCTACAGGTCCACGGTGGTTGCGCTCATAGCTGGCAACCATGTGGTGGAGCTGCACGGTCAGGCAGAAGGGATGATGCACTACGACCCGGAGAGCAATGTTGGGCTGCTGGAGGTCTTCGGCATGCCTGTTCCCCCCAAGGGGAAATCCTATCAACTCTGGCTCATCAGGCCGGATCAGGAACGGGATAGCGGTGCCGTGTTCAGGGTTGAGGAGAACGGGAACGGCGTTGTGATCTTCCATGCCCCGAGACCGCTTTCTGAATACGTGGGTGTTGGAGTGACTTTGGAGCCGGAAGGCGGCAGCCGTTCGCCTACAGGGCCCAAGGTGTTGGGCGGAAGACTTTCTTCTTGAACCGGGATCGTCCGTGGGGCGTTGTGTCAGTTTCCGATCCGGGAGCGGATCGGCAGAATAACGGTAAACGTGCTCCCGAGCCCTGCGCCTTCGCTTTCTGCCCGGATGCGCCCGCCATGCGCTTCCACCAGATGTTTCGCGATGGTCAAGCCGATTCCGCTACCTCCTCCGGCACGTGATCGGGATCTGTCCACCCGGTAGAATCGGTCGAATATGTGAGGAAGGTGCTCCGGCGGGATGCCGACGCCGGTGTCTTTCACGGAGATGAGGATTTCGTCACCTGCCCGACTTGCCGTTATCGTCACTTCGCCGCCAGGGGGAGTGTACTGCAGAGCGTTCCCGACGAGGTTCAGCAACACCTGTTCGATCCTGCCTTCATCGACTTCTATCGGCGGCAGCCCTGGGGGAATCTCCGTTCTGAGGTTTATTCCTTTCTCGGTGAACTGTGGAGCGAGGCGGGATGCCGTGGCCTCCACTATGTTCCGTACGGAAGTTTTGTTTTTCTCCAGCACGTAGCTCCCGGCCTCGACCCGGCTCAATTCCTGCAAATCGTCCACGAGGCGCTGCAAGCGCGATGCTTCTTCCCCGACTTTCTGGAAGGTTTCCGCGTCCGGTGGGAGCACTCCGTCGATTAGGCCTTCCATGTACCCTTTGATGGTGGCGAGAGGGGTGCGGAGTTCGTGGGAAACGTCCCCGATGAGCCTGCGCCGAAGGTCTTCGTTCTTTTCCAGGGTCGAGGCCATGCGGTTGAAGCTGACCGCGAGCTGTGCGAGTTCGTCCATCTCCCCGGTGACCGGATTTCCCGGCACCTCCACGCGTTCGTCGTAGTGCCCGTCGGCTATCCGTCGACTTGCTTCCATGATCGCTTTGATCGGTGCCACGATCTGACTCGTGACCAGGTATCCTGCGATGATCGCGGCGATGGACGCGGCCAGCACCGAGAAAGCTATCGCTTCGCTGACGGCGGCGTGGAAGCTGGCGAACAGGCTTTTGTTCAGATCGATGGATGAAATCTGCCCGGCGGCGACCTGGCGCATTGCCGTTTCCATGTCTACCACATGCCTGTTGAACGCCGCCGGTGCAACGAATTCCGTGGCTGTGGCCAGAACTATCACCCCTACGAAGATGACCGCCATGTATGAAAGGAAAATCTTCCATCTCAGGTGGCATCGGATTCGCCTGAGCATCATTTTGCCTCGTCCACGAAGCGATATCCGACGCCCCGAACCGTTTGGATCAGATCTGGATCGCCGAGTTTCTGCCGTATGTGTCCGATGTGCACGTCTACAACCCTGGTTTCGCCATAGTAGTCGTACCCCCAGACCTTTTCCAGGAGTTGCTCTCGGCTCAGTACCATCCCACGGTGTTCCGCCAGAGCAAGCAGCAGGTCGAACTCCGTTGTGGTCAGATCCACCGGATTACCATTCGACCACACCTCCCGGCTGCCGGCGTCGATCCGAACGTGTTCGAAGGAAAGGACGTCCGGGGGCTGATCGGCGCCCAGGCTTCGCATTCGGCGGAGTGCTGCCTTGACCCGTGCTACCAGTTCGTGAGGGCTGAACGGCTTGGTCATATAGTCGTCTGCCCCGACGGAAAGCCCCACGATCTTATCGGTTTCCTCTGCCCGGGCCGTCAACATGATCACGTAAGCGTTGGATTCACGCCGCATCCTGGATAGAACTTCGAGACCGTCTACGCCAGGAAGCATGATGTCCAGGATAACCACGTCCGGCCTGAAGGCTCGCACCGCTTTCAACCCGGAGGTCCCGTCGGAGGCCGTGTAGACTTCGTATCCCTCTCGGCGCAGGTAGGCGCTTACCAGGTCGATGATGTTCCGTTCGTCGTCCACTATCAGGATTTTCGGCATTTGGCCCTTGTATCCCTCGTTTCGGCCGTGTCCGGAAATGTGCACGGATTTCGATACGCTCGCATTGTAGCACAGCTCGAGCCCCGCTGCCAGGGACGAAATGCACGGTGGGGATTTGTATGGAGGAAGAAAAAATGGCGGGATTGCGAACCTTGGCTCGTCCCGCCGCTCAGGCGCCCCTGGCAGGACTCGAACCTGCGGCACGCGGTTTAGGAAACCGCTGCTC
>CAZEXY010000089.1:4799-7788 GCA_964516345.1 uncultured Anaerolineae bacterium | reverse complement strand
GGGAATAGTGTGATCCTTGCAAAAGTGAGGGTGACGAGATGAAGGTTCGTATCAGGAGATTTTTCCCATGGGCGTGGATGTTGTTCGCCGTGTTTGTGCTCCTCCCGCTTTTGCGCCCTGGCTTGTGGGCTTCCCATGACACTTTTCACCATCTCTTCCGATCTTTCGATCTCGATTACGCTCTGAGGGGTGGAAACCTGTACCCGCGCTGGCTCCCCAACCTCGGTTTCTTCTACGGATATCCGGTCCTGAACTTCTACGCCCCTCTGGGGTATTACCTCATCGTGTTGGTACATTGGCTTGGGAGTGGCTTCATTACTTCTATCAAATGGGTATATGTCGTTTCTTTCCTCACAGCATCTGGGTTAGCCTACTTGTGGGGGCGTGAGATCTGGGGAGTAGAGGGGGGACTGTGGGTGGCCGTTGCCTACACGTACTTCCCTTACCACGTTGCCAATGCGTACGTGCGCGGCGCCATAGCAGAGCATCTCGCTTTTGTGTTCTTTCCTCTGATTCTGTGGCTTTTGCATAGGATCGTGGAGGAAGAAGAGCCTAAAGGCAGGGATGTCGTGTGGCTTTCCATCGCCGTGGCGGGGCTTGTGATAACTCACATCCTATCGGCTTTCATGTTCCTTCCTTTTGCAGTGTTGTATCTCGTTGGACTGTTAGTGGGAGAGGGAAAAGTAGGGTGGCAGAAAACTCTTTTGCCCGTGGTAGGTGGCCTCGGCGGAGGGTTGTTGAGTTCGTTCTATTGGCTCCCGGCGATTATGGAGACCGGATGGATACGTGCAGGCCGGGTGGCGCTTTCCGTCACAGAGCCCCTGAAACTGCTTTCGCCAATTTCCGGGATGTTCTCGCCGTTTCTCATCCAAAGATACACCCCTGATCAAGGGGCTTTCTTCCAACATCCTTACAGCCAGTGGCAGGTGCTGTTGATGCTTGCCGGACTTCTTGCCGGTGTGCTGGCATGGAAGAAACTCACAAGGAAGCAGAAAGTCGTCCTGATCGTTTCCATGCTGCTGGAGTCGCTCGTCTTCTTCCTGATGATACGTCCGTCCCGCCCGCTGTGGGTTCATTTCCACCCGCTTGTCTTCCTGCAGTTCCCATGGCGATTTCAGGGGGTCGCCGGCGTTTTCAGCTCGTTGGTCGTTGGGGTGATACCGCTGGCGGTGAAGCTGGTGTTCGGCAATAGGAAGTGGATGAGGGCAACGTTGCTTGCCCTGGTTGCATTGCTGTGGGCTGCCACGAGCATGCTGGGGCTGCACCTGGAACCGCTTACCTGGCCCGAGACGGGCAAACCTGTGGTGAACGAAAACGACGTCAACTTTCATTCGATGGCGCAGTACGACTATCAGACCGCTTTGTGGGCCAGATTGTGGGGAGGACCGTGGCTGCTGGAGTACCTTCCGGTCACCGAGAAAGTGCCGCGTGAGGAGTTCTGGCTTCCGCGCAAAGGTCCATCTCCCTGGAACCGGGCTTACGAGCCCCCTGAGTCTGTATCGCTTGGGAGGCAGTGTCCCCTTTCCCACCGACTTGTGGTGGACGCCCCATCCGATACGTACATTCGATGGCACCAATTCTGGTTCCCTGGGTGGCACGCCAGCGTGGACGGTCGCAGCGTCGAAACTTCGCCTTCACCGCAACTCGGCCTTGTTACCGTGCCGATTCCGAAGGGGAAGCACAGCGTAAAGATATGGTTTGGCAGCACCACTCACCGCCTTGTGGGGGACGTGCTGAGCGCAGCGGCCGCTTTGTTGCTGCTGTATTGGCTCTGGAGAAGCGGGGGTAGAAGGGAATTCGGTTTTCTTGTCCTTGCTTTGATTGCGTGGTTGGCACTGTGGGGAGCGCAGAACACGCTTCATTCCACCTGCACTACCCCTTCCCGCACGTGGAGAACGGTGGAAGACAGCTTCGCACTGCTTGGGTGTGACGCATACCGCCAGAACGGACATCTTTACGTTACTGCGTACTGGATGGATACAAGGCCGACTGGCGAGAATCTCACGACGTTCGTTCACGCCGACGATGGAAAAGGACGGATCGTCGCGCAGCACGATGGTCCCCCGTGCGAAAGTTTCTCACCTACCAGCAGATGGGAACCGGGGGAGATAGTCCCGGACAGGCATTTGCTTTCTCCGAAGGGAAGTGCAAGAGTGGAGGACGCATCCAGGTTCGAGATAGGGATTTACCGTCTGAATCCTTCTTTCCAGAACCTCGCGATGAAGGACCGGCAGGGCAGACCTGCAGGAATCTCCTGGATTACGGACAAGTGTGGAGCGAAATGAGGAGGTAAGACGATGGCAGAAAGGACGAGGGTTGGATTCATAGGGCTTGGTATCATGGGAGCCCCGATGGCGATGAACATCCTGAAAGCCGGGTATCCCATCACAGTGTGGAATCGCACTGCTTCCAAGGGGAAAGAGCTTAGAGAAGCTGGAGCTGCATGGGCTGATTCTCCCGCTGACGTGGCCCGCAGATCGGACGTGGTGATAACCATCGTGAGCGATACTCCAGATGTGGAGGAAGTTGTTCTTGGTCCTGAAGGCGTCGTACACGGAGCTCATGAGGGGATGGTGGTGGTAGACATGAGCACGATCTCCCCGCACGCCACACGTCGGATAGCGGAAAAGCTCAGAGAAGCTGGGATCGAAATGCTCGATGCTCCGGTGAGCGGGGGCGATGTAGGAGCTCAGAAGGGCACGCTTTCCATAATGGTGGGTGGGAAAGAAGATGTTTTTCGGCGGTGCCTCCCGATCCTGCGAGCCATGGGGAAGCGTATAACCCACGTCGGACCGAATGGAGCGGGGCAGTTCACGAAGCTGGTGAACCAGATCATAGTGGTGGGCAATACTCTCGCCATGGCCGAAGGGTTGGTGTTCGCGGCCAAAGCGGGCCTCGACTTGGAAAGAGTGCTGGAGGCGGTGAGCGCGGGCGCTGCAGGCTCCTGGATGCTCAGCAATCGCGGCCCTCAGATCATCCACGGCGACTT
>CAZEXY010000089.1:0-4699 GCA_964516345.1 uncultured Anaerolineae bacterium | reverse complement strand
CCCGACCTCTCCCGGAAGATGATCCGTATGGGGGTACCTTCGTAAGGATAGAAATCCCTTATCTTGTTTTCTATGTACCTCTGGTAGGAAAAATGCACATCTTCCGGCCTGTTCACAAAGATCACGAACGTCGGGGGCTGCACCCCAACCTGCGTTGCGTAAAAGAACTTGAGCGGCTTCCCTCGCTTGATCGCCGGAGGATGGGACAGCACTGCATTCTGCACCACTCTGTTCAAGTCGGAGGTTGACATCCTGTAGTTGGCGGATTCCCAAACACGATAAGCCGTTGGGAGGATTTGATGTATCCTCTGGCGGGTTTTTGCGGAAATGAAGAGCGCCGGAGCCCAGGAAGCGAAATCGAATTTCTGGCGGATTTCTTCGCGAAACCTGCCCATGGTGTATGCGTCTTTCTCTATTGCGTCCCACTTGTTCACCACGAGCACCAACCCCCGGCCTTCTTCGACCACATATCCGGCGATGTGGGTGTCCTGGGCCGTGATGCCTTCTGTGGCGTCGATCAGCACGAGAGCCACATCCGACCGTTGGACTGCCCGCATGGATCGAATCACGCTGTACTTCTCCAGCCCGGGTTTGATGGCTCCCCTCTTCCTGATGCCGGCCGTATCCACCAGGATCACTTTCTTCCCCTCCCACGTGATTTCCGTGTCCACGGCGTCCCTGGTGGTTCCCGGGATTTCGCTGACTATCGCCCTTTCTGCCCCCACCAGGGCGTTGAGCAGCGAGGATTTGCCCACGTTCGGCCTCCCAACGATCGCCAGGTGCAGGGTGTCTGAATCTTCTTCTTTTTCCTCGAAGCGTGGAAGCCTGGAAGCTATCTCGTCGAGCAAATCCGGCACCCCGAGCCCATGGATAGCAGAAATCGGGATCGGTTCGCCCAGACCGAGCTGATAGAACTCCACCACATCCTCCTGGCGGGATGGATTGTCTGCCTTGTTCACGGCCAGTACCACCGGCTTGCGAGATCGTCGCAGCATGTCCGCTATCTCGGCGTCGATTGCCGTTACCCCGCCCTTTACCTCGGTCATCATAACGATCACATCGGCTTCCTCGATGGCGAGAGTGGCCTGCTCTCGAACCTCCTCGATCAACTCGGCCGATCCGACGGCCAGAGGCTCCACTTTTTTCCTCTTTCTGCGGATTTTCTCCCGTCCCATGTCGAGCCCACCGGTATCCACCAGAGTGAATTCGGTATCGATCCAGGATGCGTCTGCGTACAGGCGATCTCTCGTGGTACCGGGTATGTCCTCCACTATCGCCAGCCGTTCTCCAACCACCCGGTTGAACAGGGTGGATTTTCCAACATTCGGCCTGCCCACTATTGCTACGATCGGCTTTCTTCTCTTCCTCTTACCCATAGCTCCTCGTCGCCTACTTGGTTTTCGTCGTCGTAATCGTGGGAGTGATCGTGGCAGTGGGTGATATTTCCTTGGAAACCACGACCTCTATCACGTTCGGTAGCACGCTATCTACGTTTATGCCCACCGGTGGTATCACCCTCGGTTCGACTTTGTACCTTCCTGCTCCCTTTCCTGTCAAGTTCAGTTCCACCCGGACGTCATCGGGCTTGAGGGAGTTGATCTGAGGCAGCGGCCCTGATAGCAAGACCGTCACTTTGTCCGGGGAAGGCTTTGCCTTCAGACCCGGGCCGAGTCCTATCACGGTGGGAGATAGTTGAAGGCTCATGCTTCCTTCTATCGGCGATATATCGACGGAAACCGTTACGTTCAACGGTCCCCAGACCGTCACGTCTTTCGGCAGGCTCAATGGTACCGTCTTGCGTATGGTCGAAGTTGCTTTGGAAACGTCGATCGGAGGCGTTTCCACGTACCCGGGAAGTTTGTTTATCTCCTTCGGGCTCCCGAGCACTTTGACTTCCTGCGGAGTGACAGAGACGCCGCTTACCCTGTATCCAGGGGCCGGCTGACCTGTGATCTTCGTGACCACGGGTAGCTCTCTTACCCCGGCGAGCTGCTTCACGGTGACAGTGATGGTGGCGCTCGGCGGCTGGAGATCCAGCCCGCTCAGTGCTTTGCCATTCTTGTCAACCGGATGCAACGGCGACTTCCTGACTATGGTTTCCTTTATCGTGCCGAAAGCAATAGTCGTTTCGGCGCTCTTCGCTTTCGCTACGAGCGATTCTGGTCCTTTCACCACCACCTCTTTGGGTGAGAACTCCGTTTTGTTGAGCTCGTACCCAAAAGGCACATCGGCGGAAACGTGTACCTCAACGGGCACTTTCTTCTCCACCAGCTTTTCTATTCGCACGGTGACGGACCTGGGAGTTACTTCCAATATCTTGACGTGGGGGTCGGAACATTCTACCTTCACGGGCACGTCGCTGATGCCGACTTTCAGATTACTGATGTCCACCGAAGCCTGGAACTTGGAGATGTCCAGGCTTTCCCAACTGCTCTTGGGTGCACGCAGCTTCAGGGCTGTTATCTTTTTCTTAAGATCCCCAACGACCACGGTTCCGGGAGGCTGGCTGGTGTACTCTATGGGGACCGGCATGGAGATGGTATCGGTGATTATCGGGTCCTGCCCTTGGGTAGCGACCAGCCACACGACCATCGCGAGCGTGAACGATATCAGGAAGGAAAACAAGTTGTTCAGAAACTTTCCTCTCATCTTTTCCCCGCCGCTTGTCCTGCTTCTTTCTCCCTGAGCTCAGTCGATCGGAAGATCGTGTGTGGGTGGAAGAAATTGTGAAGGAGTTCCCTCAACTTGTGCCCGTCTATCCTTCTTACCATACGCCCGTTCCGGGCAACCGAGATGTATCCGGTCTCCTCGGACACCACTATGGAAATGGCATCGCTCACTTCGGTTATCCCGATGGCCGCCCGGTGCCTCGTGCCAAGCTGTATGTCGAGGGGACGGTCCGTCAGCGGGAGGACGCACCCTGCGGCAACGACCCTATCGCCCCGGATTATAACGGCACCGTCGTGCAATGGGGCGTTGGGATAGAAAATTGAAAGTAGGAGCGGTGCCGACACTTTGGCGTCCATCTGTATGCCTGCGTTCACGTACACCTGCAGCCCCACTTCTCCTTCCAGGACGATGAGAGCGCCATGTCTGTCTTCGGAAAGCTCTTCGGCTGCCTGTACCAGCGCCTCCACCACCCTAGCTTCGGTTGTCCTGACGGTTTGCCTGCCGAGCAGCGGGGTCGTCCTTCCGAGACGTTCCAGCGCCTGCCTCAGTTCCGGCTGGAATATGACCGGAATCGAAATCAAAATGGCAGGGATCGATTGGTTGAGTATCCACTTGAGCGCCGTGAGTTCGGTGAAGCTGGTCAGAATGGCGGCGGCCAGGAACACGACGAGTAGCCCTCGCAGCAGAGCAATCGCGCGGGTGCCTTCCAGCAGTCTGATGATGCTGTAGAAGATCAGCGTCACGATCAGTACGTCTATTGCGCTTACCCACGTGAACCGGCTGAACGCCGCCAGTATGTCCGACATCCTCTCTCCTCGAAACCTCGGAGTCTGGAAGGAGCTAAGCTCCTTCCAGGCCTACCGTTGCTCAAATTGCCTCCAGAGCCCAGGCAAGGATACCTTTCTGGGCGTGCATTCTGTTTTCCGCCTGCCTGAACAGAACGGAGTGAGGGCCATCGGCCACTTCGTCCGTTATCTCTTGCCCCCGATGAGCTGGCAGGCAGTGCATCACGATTACGTCGTCCTTTGCAGATTCTACTAGCTTCTGGTTCACCTGATATGGTGGGAACACCCTGAGCCGTCTTTCGGTTTCTTCCTCCTGCCCCATGCTCGTCCAAACATCGGTGTAGATCACGTCCGCCCCTTCGACTGCTTCGTAGGGATCGTGCGTTTCCACGATCTTGCTGCCGGATTCTCGGGCGAATTCCTGCGCCAGCCTCACCACAGCGGGATCGAGTTCGTAGCCTTCCGGAGTGGCGATGGAGAAATCGGTGCCGAGTTTGGCGGCAGTGAAGATTAGCGATGTTGCTACGTTGTTCCCATCTCCCACGAAGGCCAGCTTCAGGCCCTTTAACGCTCCTTTGCTTTCCTGAATGGTGAAGAAATCGGCGATCGCCTGGCATGGGTGGTTGAAATCGGAAAGCCCGTTGATCACGGGGGCGCTGGAGTACTTGGCTAGTTCTATGATGTGCCTGTGGGCAAAGACCCTTGCCATGATTACGTCGACATATCCGGAAAGAACCCTGGCCACATCTGCCACGCTTTCACGCTGCCCCAGCTTCACTTCGTTGGGAGAAAGGTAGAAAGCGTATCCCCCTAACTGAACCATTGCCATCTCGAACGAAACGCGCGTTCTGAGGGATGGTTTCTGGAACAGCATCCCCAGGGTTTTCCCTTTGAGTACCGGTTTGTTTTCCCCTTTTCCTTTGAACTCTTCCTTCAGTTCCATGGAGAAATCGAGAATTCCCTGAATCTCCTCAGGGGTCAGGTCGGCCACAGAAATGAAATGTCTCATTTTCCCCTCCAGAAGCTCTTGTTGGTTTTGTCCACCAAAGGCAGTATAACCTTTGGCCCCTTCTTTTGGCAAAAGGCCAACGGGAATTATCCTCTCGCGAGAGAAAACCCAAACGCAAAGCCGCAGAGGGGCAAAGACGCAAAGTTTTTTTCTAACTCGCATTCCGCACCCAGAATCCGCTTTTTTGAAATTACTCTTTGCGCAGCGTAACTTGTAGGACGGGCTGTCAGCCCGT
>CAZEXY010000088.1:3740-7807 GCA_964516345.1 uncultured Anaerolineae bacterium | reverse complement strand
CTGTGCAAAGAAGAAATTCACGTAATTCGAATCTTGAAGGTGCGGAATACGGGTTTTATCGATGCATGTCCATACCTCGGGGTGTAAATCTTTGACACCGTTGGTCGGCGGTGATACAATCGTGGCGCTTCGAGGCGCGCCCCCGTAGCTCAAAGGACAGAGCGCCGGACTTCGAATCCGTAGGCTGCAGGTTCGAGTCCTGCCGGGGGCGTCCTTTTTTGTTGGGGCTTTTGCTTTGCTGGTTTGCGCTTGGCTCACCGATTGAGGTTGTCGTGCTTGTTTCTGGAATTTTTCAGGTAGACTGCCAGAGCTATGTACCCGAGCATGATCCCTACGGATGAGGAAACGAAAGAGATCCCCGCAAGAAGAAACGTGGATGGGATCATGTGCAGCATCATTAGCAGAGGGACGCCTGCTCCGATGAAGACGAGCGCCCCTCCTGCTATCCACAGCTCTGTCCAGATGGGAATTCTGCTCATTGTTCCAATTTTTCGGCCTGATCTTTGTACAGCCAGCATTTGACCACGTGGCCTGGAAATACTTCGAATTCCGGCGGTTCTTCTGTGTTGCACAGCCCTTCTATCATTCTGGAACAGCGTGGATGGAACCTACATCCGGCCGGCGGGTGTACCAGGCTCGGAGGTTCTCCCGGAGGGATGTCCTTCAGAACCTTTGCGTTCGCTGCATCCGGTTCTGAGGTGCCAGTGAGAAGGGCTTCGGTGTAGGGATGGAGCGGGTTATCGAGCAACTCTTCGATTCTGGCTTTCTCGATGAGCTTACCTGCGTACATGACGAATATCCTTTCCGAGAAGTACTTCACCGTGGAAAGATCGTGGGTTATGTAGATCACGGAGAGATTGTGCTCTTCCTGAAGTTTACGCAGGAGCTTGAGGATTTCTACCCGCACCGAGGCATCGAGCATCGAGACCGGTTCGTCGGCCACCAGCAGTAGCGGCTCCATGATCATGGCTCTGGCGATGACAACACGCTGCTGCTGTCCTCCACTGAGCATGTGCGGGTACTTGTTCAGGAAATCCTCTACAGGAGTAAGCGTGACTTCGTGCATTGCCCGGCGGACTCTTTCTTCCCGCTCTGTTTTGGACTTGATTCCGTTGACGATGAGCGGCTCTTCCAGGATTCTGCGGACGGTCATAAAAGGAGGAAGAGCTCCGTAGGGATCCTGTTGCACGTATCCTACGTGTGAGCGGAATTTCTTGAGTTCTTTTCCCTTAAGTGTGCTGATATCCACTCCTCGAAAGAAAACTTTTCCCTCCGTTGGACGGTTGAGCAGCAAAAAAGTTTTCATCAGGCTCGATTTCCCACATCCGCTTTCCCCGACGATTGCTATGGCTTCCCCTTTCCTGAGATCGAAGCTCACACCGTCAACGGCATGAACCCACCCGACGTGGGAGAAGCCCCATTTTTTCAGTTCGAACCATACGCGGAGGTTTTTCACGGAGAGCAATATTTCGTCCGCTTCGACATTGGGGTGGGCGTGTCGATCCTTTGTAAGTGCGACGCTCATGAGACATCTCCTGTGGCTTTGTCTTCGTACAACCAGCACTTCACGAGGTGGCCGTCCACTTCGTAAACTGGCGGCTCGGCATTGCATTTGTCGAACCTGAACGGGCAGCGATCGGCGAACCTGCATCCGGTTGGAGGGTTGAGCAGGCTTGGCGGGCGACCGGTAATGAATTCAGGCTCTCTGTCGGATCGAAGCCGCGGCACGCTGGCCATGAGCTTTTGCGAATACGGATGCAACGGCTGAGAGAAGAAGCTCTCTGCGTCGTTGACTTCCACGATCTGGCCCGCGTACATCACTGCCACCACGTCGGCAAGTTCGCTGGAAGTGGCGATGTCGTGGGTTATCAACACGTAGCTGGCTCCGTGTTCCCACTTGATTTTCTTCAGCACGTTCATTATGTTGGCCTGCGTCAGCAGGTCGAGGGCTGAAGTGGGCTCGTCCAGGATGATGATCTTGGGATTGGTGATCAGAGCCATGGCTATGGCTACTCTTTGTCTCATTCCTCCGGATAGCTCGAACGGGTACCGCACGAGAAAATCCTCCGGGACTCCCACAAGCCCAAATGTTTCAGAAGCTTTTGCCAGTGCTTCTTCTTTGCTCATCCCCATATGGACTATAGCCGGCTCGGCGACCTGATCGCCCACTCGTATGACCGGATTCAGGGAATTCATCGCTGCCTGTGGCACCATAGAAACTTGAACCCAGCGGACATTTTTCCTGAATGTTTCGTCATCCATGGGCATTACGTCTTCTCCATCTATGATCACTTTGCCCGAGTACTTGCTTACGTTTCTGGGGAGGAGCCTGAGGATGGCTCTGGCCATGGAAGTCTTTCCGCACCCGGATTCTCCGAGTATTACCATGGCTTTGTGTCGCTCCAACGACAGGCTTACATGGTCCACAGCCTGCACGTTCCCAATCCTCGTCTTGAAATAGAGTACGAGGTCTTCTATCTGCAACAATCTCGTTTCTGACATGATCACATCCCTCGGAGCCTTGGGTTGAACACCCTGTCGAGAGCGAATCCCAACATGGCAAACGAAAATCCAGTTAGCATCAGCATGAATGCAGGTTCCAGAGGCCAGTAGTATAGCCCTTTGTAGGGCGCCCCATTGGTGATGGCCTCGTTTATCACCTTTCCCCAAGTGGGCATGACCGGGTCACCGAGCCCCAGTACGGCCAGGGATGCTTCCAGGAACACAAAGCTGGGAATGAGCACCACTAGGGAAGGGATCAATATCGGGACGATGCGTGGGATCAGGTAGAAGAAAATGATCCTTATGTCGCTCGCCCCGTAGGCTTTGGCGGCTTCTATGTACCCGGATTCTCTTTCCTGCATGAAGATGGATCGGTAACTCTTTATCCCTGCTCCGAAGATGCTGAGCAAGATGATAGCCCCCAGCATCACCCAGAGGCTTCGTGAGTAGAACACGCCGATCATTATCAAGATGGGGAGAACGGGAAGCATCATGTTCACTTCTGTGATTCTCTGGATTATGCTGTCCACCCAGCTGGAATACCACGAACCGATCGCTGCAATGATCATTGTCAGGATGCTGGTCGCCAGTGCTGCGAGTAGCCCGAAAATCAAGGCAACCGGAGTCCCCCAGAGCAGCGCCAACATCAGATCGCGTCTCAGATGGTCGGTCCCGGCCAATCCGTAGACCTTTCCGTACACTACCAGCTTTGCATCGAAATCGCTCTTAGGTTCGAAAATGATCCCATCTACGTCCAGCTTGTAAGTCCCTTTTAGCGGTTTGAGTTCTTTGCTCTTTGGATCGGCGAACAATGCTACCTCGGGCGGTTTCCCGTTTAGTTTGGCAATCAGCTTTTTGTCCTGGGAGATTCTCCTGGTGGTCTCTTCATGCAGGGCGAAGTTCCCGACATCGATTTTCCTCCCATCCGGTGTGATCCAGGTGAGTGTTATGTAAGGAGCTTTCTTCTTGTACTTCGAGGTGAAGTCCACAACGATCTCCTGTGGAAATTCGTCCGCCGTGTAGTTGAAGCTGAACACAAAATCTTCGTCGGAAATGTCTCCTTTGATAGGAGTGCGTTTTTTCTGCACTGCCCCGTTGGCGGATTTCCGGATGATCGTCTTTGGTAGTTTCTTGCTGCGGAAGTAGTTTACCCATTCCGGTGGAGCGGTCCTTGGGTTGTCCATCCATATTCCGCCGGCCCCCTGCCATTTCATGATGGTCTGATGGTACGGCAGAGCTATCACCACGTAGATCGACAGAATCACCAGGAAGGCTATTAGGAGTATCCCAACTATGGCAGATGGGTAGCGGGTGATCTCTTTGAGTTGATTCAGGTTCATGCTGTAGTTTTCTCCTTAGCCGATTTTAACCCGCGGGTCTACGAAGGCGTATATGATATCCAGCAGATATACTGTTGCCGCCAGCAGATAGGCATATAGAACCGTGGTTCCCACGATCACCGGGATATCGAACAGTCCGATGGCTTGATAGTAAACGCTACCAATTCCAGGCCAGTTGAAGACCGTTTCCAGGATGATGGCTCCCATCCACACCGTTATCAGGGA
>CAZEXY010000088.1:0-3640 GCA_964516345.1 uncultured Anaerolineae bacterium | reverse complement strand
GCCGACGATGTTGGTGAGAGTGTAACGATGAGTTTGTCCCAGAAGCTTCCGTATTTTCTCGATAGCATCAAGGCGAAGAAAAGGGTGATGAAAAAATTTATCAGGAACGAAGTACCGAATAATAGCAATGTGGCTGGCAACCTTTCGAGCAAAATCAGCCTGACTTGCCTCGAACCGCTGTCGCTGGTCATGTTCATGGCACGTCCAAGCTTCAGTTCCATCGCGTTTACGAGGAAGTGGAAACTGCGCACAAGGAACGGTTTGTCCAGTCCGAGGCGGTGTTCTTCGAGTTTGACCAGTTGCTCCTGGAGTTTTTTGCGTTCGTCGACGCTCAGTTTTTTGTACTGGGGGTTCTGGCTGACGCTGACGGCAATTCTCTCGCGAATCTCCGACTCACGTATTTGGTCTACGTACCCGCCCATGTTGGCGATCAATATCGTGAGGTACAGCCCGACCACCACGGCCGCGAACAGGGTGATGGAACGAACTAAGGTGTACTTGCCGATCCTCAAAAGGGTATCGGTTCTGGCTTTGGCGGAGATCTTTTTTTGTTTTGGGTCTGGCATGAGGTTTTCCTTCTGATAGAGAGGGATGGCAGGGTTATATTCCCTGCCATCCCGGAGTTTACCTGATTTTACCCGTCAGGGCACGCTGACGAACTGCATGTCGGCGAAGGACGGGACGCTTACGACCAGAGGCGACACGGCAATCTCGATTCGGTTGGTGCCGGCCTCCAGCTTGGAGGTAACATCCTTGCCGAGGACGACTTTGTACTGCCCATCCTTCACGAGCTTGGCATCGCCGGTGGCCACCACGTTGCCGTTTACGTCGAAGACGAGGTATTTGACCTCGGAGAGTTCCTTGGCAGGGTAGGGTTTGCCCTTGAACGTAACGGTAACGTTGAACGTGGCCTCTTCGCCGTTCTTCACGCGCCCAGGACCATCAACGGATACCGTTGCAATCTTGGGCTCCGAGAACTTCAGCCATTTGTTGGCCGGATCGGGATATCCGTCGAATCGGGCGAGTTCGATGGATTTTTCCACCGGGTGAGCTGCCTTTAGCATGTAAGGCCCGGTTCCGATCCAGAAGTGCCCGTACTTGGCGTAGAACTTGTTCAGGTTGGCATACCTTGCTTTGGCTTCATCCGGTGTGATGTACTTGCCGAGTACGTTCTTGTACGGGATGAAGTTCTCCTTGGTCGCCTCGTCCAGGTACTTCTTCAGGACTTTCAGGCTCGGCCCGCTGATGAAGTTCGTCCATTCGACTTTGAGGTTGTCGGCTTTGTCCTGGGAGAACGCAAGCTCTTTGTTGCCCTCCGCCATCAGCGCCACGGCGATGGTATGCCACGGTGCTTCGCCGTAGCTATAGTAAGGCCACCAGGTGGTGACGCTATTTTCAGCGTCCAGCGCATACTGGTTGTCATAGGTCTCGATTACCAGAGGGTCGGTAGAGACGATTCTGACGCCCTTGAAATGGCTCAAGAGAGACTCCAGGTTGGGTGCGGCGGAAGGATCGTAGTACGGGCTGTCCTTCTTGCCTCGGTCGAATGTGAGGATCATGTCCATGACGAAGTCGGCGACGGAGAGTTTGCTCCCGTCATGCCAAGTCACTTTCTGGAACATGCCCTTCGGGTAATAGACAACGGATTTAGTGTTGGCTGTGGAGTAGTCTCTGTTGGCGATGTCAAAAGTGTCCGGGTCCTGGTTCTGCAGGAACTGGACGCCGTAATCCGCCAGCGCTTTGGCCGGATCGTCGGCTCCGGTGATACTTTTCACGTCGCCGGCAAGTTTCTTCTGACCTTTGTCGCCCTTGAACTGGGCTGCCACGTCCACTTTCAGGCCGTAGGCCGTCGTCAGATCGGTCAGGTACTTGACCAGAGCGTCTCCGGTCAGCGCTTTGGCGTTGGTCTTGGCTGCAAGCTCTGTGGCTTTGTCCTTGGCCTCTTTGACTTTGGCTTTCGCCTTTTGTATGCGAACTTTCATCTCGCCGGCGGTGATGAACTTCCCGGCTTTGGCATCCCAATCTACCCATGCGTCATCCGGTACGGTGATCTTGTCGACGAACTTCAGGTTGACCCAGTTCATGGTCTTAGCGACCGGCAAGCCTTTCTTGACGTCCAGCTCGGCTTTAGCGATCCGCTGAGGCATCTTAAGCCCGGTGAACGGGTCACTGATCACTCCCCAATCGCCTGTAGCCCGCTGCGGCATGGTGTCATAGACCGAATCGGATCCAGCTATGGGGTTCCACGGATCGTTCAGGATGCTCGGCTGTGCGATCTTGATCGTGCCGCCTGGGCCTTCTGTGCGTCGGATCGTGAATGGATAAAGCTGTGCACCAGCGATTCCGCCAGCCAGGTCGGAGGTTACATCAATGTCCTTCCTGTACGGGGAGAAGCTTTTCTGGTCGGCGATCCATACCCTTACGCTGTCTTTCAGAGCAAGTTCCAGAGCTTTTCGGAACAGTTTGCCTCTTTCTTCCATCGAGGTGAAATCATTGTTCTCCAGCTTCTTGGCTACTTCGTCGAATTCTTTGGAAGGCTTGTAAGCCTGCCACAGAGGTACAGGGATGCCGCGCGGAGTGTAGAAGAAGGAGAAGTTCCCTCCCTGATCTCTGTCAATGGCTGTGGTAATCCATCCGCCGGTGTAGACGGTCCATTTCCCTTCCTTAGGATTGGTACGTATCCACAGGGCACCGGCGTCTTTCATGTTCTTGTACATGCGGTCTACGGTGAAGCCCAGCGATTCGAATTGGTTGGCTACATAATCGCCGATTTCCTTACGTTCATCTTCGGTTCTGATGATGAACTTGATGGTGACGGGTTTCCCTTTGTACATCCACTTGCCGTCCACCAGCTTGGCGCCCATCTTCTTCATTTCCTCGGTGATGACCGCCTTTGCTTTGTCCGGGTTGTATGCATATTTGAGCTCCAATGCACGGACTGTGTCTATGTACCTTGCATAATCGGGGAACGCGCTGGTGATCGGCAGATACTTGGGAACGGCAAGGCCTCCGTAGATTTCCTGAACGATGTGGTTTCTGTCGACAAGCCAGTTCACAGCTTCTCGAATTTTGGGGTCGGAGAACGGGTTAAGCTCGCCTTTGCCGTACTCGGGGCCTACTGGGTTGAAAGTAAGCTCTGTGTAAGCGCCGTACCCTTCCGCATACTTCAAGTCAGGATCATTCTTGACTTTCTTGAAGAGCTCTGGGTCGCTTACCGAGAAAGCGTAGACATCGATGTCCTTGCTCTTCAACTGGGATACTGCGACATCTGCTTGCTTTTGCACCGTAAACACCAGTTTGTCTGCCCACGCACCTTTACGAGGCGCAGGAGTGGGTGTGGGCGGTACTGCTGTGGCTGTGGGAGGAACAGCTGTGGCGGTTGGTGGAGCAGATGTAGGTGGTGCCTGTGTGGGTGTTGGGGATGGCTTTGCGCATCCGCTTACCGCCATCACTACCACTAACAACAGGCTCACGACGACAAATAAACGTCTGTTCATCTTTCTACCCTCCTTTGTAAAGTGATTGAAGTCTTAGGAACTCTCTCCGCATTTATTGGGAGTCCCTGCCCGATGGATCACAAAACCCAATACAGGGCCAAAAGAATTGTAGGTCGATCGGCTTTGGTTGTCAAATGGTTTGG
>CAZEXY010000087.1:1837-8045 GCA_964516345.1 uncultured Anaerolineae bacterium | reverse complement strand
ATCGAAGGCGCCTGGCACGGTACTTACGAAGGTATGAAGGGCAAGGGAAAATGGGCCTGGGTGATCCAGAAGAAAGACGGGGGGTACGTAGGGCATCTAACCACTACGGGCACATATTCGGGACAGAACTTGCCCATAGCAGTGACCGTTTCTGGAAACAAGATCAAGATTGGATGGGTGGCGGGACATGTCACGTTCGAAGGAACTATCTCCGGAGACAAAATGTCCGGCACCTGGGAGTTCCAGGGCGGGGTAGACAAAGGAAAATGGAGCGGCGAGAGGGGCGAAGTCGATATCACCCCTAAGCCAGGAGAAGGCTCATCGGCATCTCCTACCACTCCGTCATCGGGGGCTGGTACTGATTTTGCATCCATCAACGAGTCTCCGGTCGTTCAGGGGTGTGAAGAAGTCGACAAGCTGATCAAACCTGTATTGAAGGAAGTGTTCGGGGATGCCAAGCTGAAAAGTTCCAGCGTGGTGCAGGGGGCTGCTATGGGGGTTACCGTCCCCGGTGGTAAAGGATGCGGTATGACCTATGTCGTCAAGAGGTCGTTTACAGCCAAAGACCTGAGCGCTATCTCCGAGAAGATCACGAAGCAGGGATATACATCTATGATGAATTCTTCTGAAGGTGATGAATTCACCTCTGTGTGGATCAAAGGGATGCCCATCTCTTCGGTTATCTCATTGAATGCCAAGAAAGGAGATACCGAGGTGGAAATAATCTGGATCAGTAAGCCGTCCCAGTGATGCTTGCAGGGGTGCGCTGCACGGGGAAGTGATAGCGGGTGTTGACTGTGTGATTACACGTCGGGTAGAATAAAGCCAGGCTTCGTTCCTGGAAGGTGAATGTGGAGGAATCTGATTTCGATCTCGTGCAGCGCACCCTGACCGGTGACGAGGAAGCGTTTGCTTCCCTGGTCCGACGTCACCACAAAAGCGTGTACAACCTTGGCTACAGGATGATGGGCAATAGGGAGGACGCGGAGGACATTGCCCAGGAGACGTTTCTATCTGCTTACAGACATCTGAAAAAATACGATAGAAGATGGCCGTTCCGTAACTGGCTTTTGAGCATAGCCCACAACAAATGTGTGGATTGGCTGAGGAGAAGCAGGCTGACATACGGCCTTGAGACGCTCGAGGACACGGGAGTGGGTGTCGAGGATTGGGTGATCCGTAAGGAGGTCGGCGAACTCGTCCAGTCGGCACTTAGGAAACTTTCTGCAGAGGATAGGGCTGTGGTGGTGTTGAAGTACTGGGAAGGAATGTCCTACAAAGAGATAGCTGAAGTGTTGAACGTCAACGAAGGTTCTGTGAGGAACAGGCTTTACAGGGCGCGAAAAGCTCTGGCCGAGCACTTGAAGGACGCGGTGGAAGGATAGGCAATAGAATGGACGCGGATGAAAGATATCGCCTTTTTTCGAAAGTCTTGGATGGCGAGGCAAGCTCTGAAGAAAGGGCCAGTCTGGATTCCTTGTTGAAATCCGATCCTTCCGCTGCGGAGGAGTGGAGAAGATGGGTGGAGGTGGATGATATGCTCTCCTCCGCTCCTGCGATCGAAACTCCTCCCTACCTGTATCAAAGTATAGTGGATCGGATTCATGCCGTCAAAGCTTCTCGCTCTCGGGCAGAGAGAACCGTATTCGCTTTTACAGTATTTTACTTCATTTCTGCTCTGATGGCTTTGGTCTATTTTGCTTCTCATCTCGATTCTTTGTTCATCGCGTTCTGGATCGGCGTGCGCGTGGTGGTCGATATGGGCATCATCCTGCACATATTCTACCTTCTGGGAAAATCGTTGTTCGGTGTGGCTTGGACGGAAGTTGGAGTCGTTGTGGCGTTTTCTGCCATCGTTTGTTTAGTAGCGTGCTTCGCGTTTCTTTCGTTTGGGAGAAAATCGCTGGGGAAGATACTTGCGGGTTCATAGGAGATGGGGGAGATGAAGAAAGCCTGGGTTTCGTTGGGTTTCGTGGTAGCGGTTCTGTTGCTCTCCTTGGCACCGAAGGTGGAAGCTGCGTTCCCTGTGTATGGGGATGATTCGGGAGATCAGGTGATTTTTGGTGAGAACTATCGCCTGGAAAGTGGTCAGTCTGTGAATCACGGGCTCGTGTTCGTCGGATGCAATGCGGTGATCGACAAAGATGCTCAGGTAAACGGAAGTGTCACCGTCGCCGGTGGGAATCTTGAGCTTCGAAAAGGGTCTCGCATCAACGGGAACGTCGTTTTGATTGGAGGGAATCTGGATGCAGATGGAGCTACGGTCAATGGAGACATTGGAGGAACCGGTTCCGTAATCGACCTCTCCGGCGGCACGAAGATCAACGGTACGGTATACCTTGGGCCTGGGTGCACCCTCAAGGGGAATTCCTTCCACGCCAGCGCTGTCATGAAGAGTTCCAAGCTGCCGTTCAAATTCGGCAAGAAAAATTACTTTTCGTGGGGCAGGGGCCCTTTTTCGATCGCCCCATCCGCTTACAATGGCCCGGTGTTCGTAGGAATGCTGCTTGGATTTTACAAGTTTGTGCTGGCGATGTTCCTCATACTTCTCCTTGGCGTGGCCGTCGTGGCTGTATGGCCGAGAGAAGTGAGGGCTATGGGGAGTGTGGCGCTCTCCGAGGTGGTAACCAGTTTCGCCATGGGGTTCGTGGTGATTTTGCTCGGATTCCCGGTTGCTTTGATCCTCGTGATACTTTTGATAACCTTGCCTTTCGGTCTGTTGCTTTTGCTCCTCCTGATGGCTGCTATGGTTGTGGGGTGGATCTCTGTGGCTCTCATGGCGGGGGAGAAATTGCTCTTGGGGTTCAACGTGGAAAACCCGACGCCGATCTTCTCCGTAGTGGTCGGCGGGGCATTGCTGATTTTACTCGGTAAGGTTCCTTGCGTAGGGTGGATGATATCCTTTGTGGCCGTTGTGCTCGGTACCGGTGCGGTCGTCCTGACCAGGTTCGGCACGAAGGAATACGGAGTACCCAGGCATTCGCTGCTTGTGCCGCAGACTGCGTCGGGGTCGGTCGGTGGGAAGGAAAGTTCCGATCTCCCGGCTGGCGATGAGAAAGCCGACCGGGGATGATCATGTGCGGTAGATCTGGATGAAAGAAAGGCAAGCGGATTCCCGCACTCCGCTTGCCTTTTGGAATGAACGTCTAAGAAGCGCTTCAGTCCTCCAGCAGCACTTTCAGATGCTCTTCCATCGTGTTGAACATATGAACTCCTACAAGCCTGTCCACTTCGATGCCGTCTTTGAAGAAGATTATGGTTGGGACTCCCATTATCCCGTACTTTTCTGGGGTTTTGGGATTTTCGTCGACTTGCAGCTTTGCTATCACTGCTTCTCCGTCGAACGCTTCTGCCAGATCGTCCATGACGTAGGCCATTACGTGGCACGGAGAGCAATATTCCGACCAGAAATCCACCACTGCCGGCTTGTCGGCTTTCAGTATCTTTTCCTCGAAATCCTCGTCGGTAACGTGTATCGGTTCTACTTCGGCCACTTCTGGTTCGAGAAAATCTTCCACCTTTTCTTTCTTTTTCTTGAACAGTCCTAACAAGATCTCACCTCCTGATTTGCTTTTATATCGGACGAATCACCCGAAGGAAATTTTCGAGGTAATTCTTGAGAGACGAATATGGATAGGTGCCCGTGAGTATCTCTTTGACATCCCCTTCGTTTACGAGGAGTATGGTGGGAACTTCGAATACTCCGTAAGCCGTGCCCCACGAAGCCGTCTGCTGGAGGTTTGCCTTCACGAAAGTAACCTTCCCTTCGTAGGATGCGGCAAGTTCCTGGACGACGACGTCCATCGTGATGCAGCTCAGACATTGAGGCAGCCAGAAATCTACGATTACGGGAAGTTCGGACCGCAAGACCACGTGCGGAAACGTGCGGTCGTCCACAGTCAGCACCTCAGGCTTCGATTTGGACATAAAGTCCCCCCTTTGCTTAATTTAAGCAATTTGCTGCGCAAAAATTGTACCAAGCGGCTGCTGATATGTCAAAATCTCATTTCGTGTAAGCCCTCTGGATCGATGCGGGTGGCTTTGTGTTCCCACGTTTGACAAGGCGCATCGGTGGGTGATAGCCTTCTGACTACTTCAGAGTGGATTCGGGGGTGGAAAGTTGGGGAAAGTGCGCTCATACCTGCTTGTGGCCATGTTTGCCGTTCTGATTTCGGTATCCGGCTGCGGTCGCCGGCCGCCTGCTGCTTCGAATCCCGAAGCTGGCGGCAATGTTGTCACGGTGACCCATGCTTTTGCGACCGGGACCACCACCGGTCGAATGGTTGCTTCTCCGACGCCGAAGATTTTCCCGTCGCCGTCTGCAACGCCTGCCGCCCTTCCTACTGTTGCGCCCACTGCCACGCATACGCCGTTTCACGTTCCATCACCCCTTCCAACGTCCACAGCGACGCCGGTCGTTCCGGTTCTGGATAAGAACGCTACCGACACTCCCGGAGTTGCTGCGACGCCGCTGCCTACCCCTCTTGCGCCGGGGAAGCCGTGGCCGACTCCTGACGTGACCCGTGCGAAGACCCATTACTGGCTCCAGCGTCCACTCTGGCCTCCTGCCCGGTGCATAGCCAGTGCTTTCTATCCGTACGGTACCAACGGGATGGGGGCATATCTCGTGCATCACGGAGCCGATTTCCAGGCAAAATACGGCACCCCGATACATGCTACAGGGGACGGCGTCATTGTGGTGGCTGGAAGCGACAGGGAACATGTGTACGGAAAATTCAGGAATTTCTACGGTAACCTCGTGGTGGAAAAACTCGATAGAGAATACGAAGGCAGGCCGGTGTTCGTACTATTTGGCCATCTTTCCAGAGTGGAGTGTGCACCTGGGCAGCGAGTGAAAGCGGGAGATGTGGTCGGGATGGTGGGATCCGCCGGGATAGCGATGGGCCCGCATCTGCATCTGGAAGTCAGGGTCGGGAAGAACGATTACTCTCATACCAGAAATCCTGAATTCTGGCTGAAACTCCTTCCTGGACGAGGAACCCTCGTCGGCAGGCTCCTCACCCCTGATGGAAGGGATTGGCCTGGCGCGGTGTTGACGGTACGGAAGCGGGGAGGCCATGGAAAAGCCTACCAGATACTTTACACTTATCTGGACGACCCTCAGATACATCCGGACGATCAGTGGGGAGAGAATTTCCTGTGGGCAGATGCTCCGGCTGGAAGCTACCGGCTCGAAACTCCCTGGGGCAAAGTGATACCGTTCACTATCGAGGCTGGCGGCACGACCTTTCTGGATCTGCGCCAGGAGGAACTATCCACTTCCGGTAAAGCGCCTGTAGCTTCCCCGAATCCTTCATCGACTCCAGGGCCAGGTTGACTTCTTTCAGCAGCACCGGAGATTTTTTCGGCAGGACTATCACGTAAGGTACCGATTCCAGCGGGGGATTGACGAGGCATATGGGGCCGTCGAACATTCGGGCGGAGACTCCGTCGGATATCGCAGCGTCTGCCTCTCCCGACGCCAGTGCTTGAAGGGCAGCTTTTTGATCTTCTTTCAGGATGAGGTGAATTCCGCCGATCTTCCTCATCTCTTTCCTGATGATTGCGTCTCCTGAAGATCCCAGCTCCACCGCCACGCTCTTCCCTGCCAGATCCTCGAGCTTCCTGATGTTCGGTTCGTCTTTTCTGACGACCAGGTAAGTGCCTGCGTCGAAATACGGGGAAGAATAACTTTGATCCTGTGTGTAGAGGGCGTCGGCCGGCATGGCCGATATTACCGCATCGACTTTACCGGTCCATACGGCATCCAACAGACCGTCGAAGCTGATGATTTCGAAAGAGACGGTGACGTTCATGGAGGAAGCGATTCCTCGCGCCAGGTCTACATCGAAGCCGGCGATTTTCCCGTCCGGGGATCTCCCTTCGAACGGGGGAAATTCCGGATCGATCCCAACCCTCAGGATACCGGTTTCGTGTACCCGTTTCCACGCGGCGTCGCGAGTGGTGGGGCCTCCCCTGTGCCACAGAAAGAAAGCGATTGCAGCCAGCAGGATCAGGATCGTCGCTCCGGCCAGTTTCGATTTGTCGAACCTGCGCATCATTTTACCCCGGTGAGGAAATCCAGATTCTTGCCGTGGGCGTACGCTTGCACGGCCAGATAGGTCAATTTGGGTGTGAAATCCACGTTCACGAAAGTGAAGTAATCCTGGTAAGTGTGGGTTGGCCTTGGAAATCTGAACGCCCAGAA
>CAZEXY010000087.1:0-1737 GCA_964516345.1 uncultured Anaerolineae bacterium | reverse complement strand
TCGTTCCACCCCCAGCCGCTGCCAGGTTTGGCCAGGGTGGGAGCCAGTGCCCCTGCCAGCACTTTCACGTTTGGGTCGGCGGCCTTTGCCGCCAAGTAGGATTTCTTCAGGAGCTCTACGTATCGATCAGGCGAGACCGGCTGATAACCCCACTCCAGCGATAGGTTTGGTTCGTTCCAGATGATGATGTAGTTCACCCTGCCTTTGAAGTGCCTGACGAAAGCTCCAACGTATTCCGCAAAATCATCGAAATGTGATGGAGTCAGATAGGTTGGCGAGCTGTCCTTTGGTCTGTCCCAGCCGGGCACGTATCCAAGCCTTGCAATGACTTTCAGCCCCTGCCTGTTGGCGTGATCTACCACGATGTCTGCATGGTGCCAGGAGAAATATCCTCTGTGCGGCTCGTAGTATGCCCAGGGGAAATACTCGACGATCCAGGATGCCCCCATTTCCCTCACCATTTCGAGCGTGCGCTTGATTTTCCATTCCTCCACTTCATCTGTGAGCCTTGTGTGCACGCCGATCTTGGGATTGATGGTTTCCACGTGTCGTTGAGGTCCCAGGCTCACCACGATAGGGGATGGCATCCTGATCAGGTACAGCAGCATAACTGCCAGGGTCAGGCGGCAGAGGATGCGTTTCATCGGTTTCCACCGTTGGGAGCTTCAAACTTCCAGGGAATTGGTTACCCTCCAGACGTGGAACATCCTCTGGAAGACGGTTATGGTTGCGATGGTGGCTATGATGGTCACGGCGACGGTGACGTAGCCAGTAGCCAATCCAATCCACAGGATTACGAGCCGCTCCAGTCTTGTCCCGATTCCCACCTTGCATTCGACGTCGACCCCTTCGGCTCTGGCCCTTGTGTAGCTCACGAGCATGGACGAAACGATGGCGATGAACGCCAGGAGCACTTCCCACGTGGTGCCGTTCTGCAGGTAGTAGATCACCAGCGCCAGATATATCACGGATTCCGAGAATCTATCCAGGGTGGAGTCCAGGAATGCGCCGAATTTGGATACCTTGCCAGTCGTCCTTGCCAGCGTGCCGTCGACGGCATCGGCCCCTGCCGCCACTATCATCAGCAATGCTCCCCATAGGAAGAATCCTTCGGCCACGAACGCGGCGACGATCAGCGTCAGGAGGAACCCCGACACGGTTACGACGTTTGGGCTTACTCCCAACCTGCTCAAGAACGCCGCTATGGGTTCGAGAATCACAGCCCCGTACTTCCTTGCCTTTTCGGACATCGTTTGCCTCTTCCATTCCAGACTATCGAACTTTCAGATCAAAGTTTACTCCACGCAGCGAATAAGCGCAATCTCGATGAACTTGCATTTTTAGGACTTACGCAGTTCGAGCGTCCTATCCAGGAGAGCGAGGAGAATCCTTGTCTTGTCGTTTCGAACCGGAGCGAGAGGCCGGCTATAAGCGCAATCCTATCCCTTTCCATACAGGGGCACGTCGTAGGGTCGCAGCGCCGCTGCGCCCCCTGCTTGCTTTCTTCGTCATCCCGAGGCGACCGAGGACGAGCTGCATGTTGGGTCCTATGAAGTCATGCCGGAGCAAGTATCGCAAAGTCATGCTGGCCTGGGGCAGAAGCCCGCTGAATCGGGATTCTCCGGGGTAGGCGAGGGCACTGCCCTCGCCTACCTGGCGATCCACCAAACGGCTTTTTGCTCCGTAACTATTCAGCCTCCCCGACCATGGGACGCTGATGGCGCTGATACACGCTGA
>CAZEXY010000086.1:0-8106 GCA_964516345.1 uncultured Anaerolineae bacterium | reverse complement strand
ACCGGCGGGTTGTAGGTTCGAGTCCTACCCGAGGAGCTTTGTCGTTTTCGTAGTGACTCAGTTGCTTCCTGCTCTCCACTTCTTTCGTTTCCCGAATCGATCCTAAGGATAGGGAATCCGTTTTTGTTCTTCTGCATGGTTGCTTTTGCTTTCAATCCTGTTTGTGCCGTGGTACAATTGCCGAAATTTATCGCGATGACAGGGCATTGGGTTGCTGCCCTGAAGATGTGTACTTTTACAGTTCTGGATAGAGGAGCACACCGACCGAATGAATATCGCTACTCTCACGCTCAATCCGTGTCTCGACGTTAGCTACGAGTTTCCTACCTTGATCCCGGACCAGAAAGTCCATGCCAAACACACGCGCTTCGATCCCGGCGGAAACGGGATCAACGTGGGACGGGCACTGAAGCGGCTTGGTATCAGGGCTTCTAATTTCGCCCTCATAGGCGGAGAGATCGGGCTTCTGGTGCGCAGGCTGGTGAAAGATCAGCTCGATGATTTCGAGGCCGTCGAAATCCCCGGCGAAACGCGCATCAACTGCACGATACTGGAGGAGAATCCGAGGACCCAGTACGAAATAGATGGGATGGGTCCGGAAGTGCCTCCGGAGGCTCTGAAAGAAATCGAGGGAAGGTTCGTGAGCTCCGCGTCCGGAGGGTTCGGCGTGCTGACCGGCTCGCTTCCTGCCGGTGTGCCGACGGGTGTCTATGGAGAGTTGGTGCGCATGCTCCTGGCCGAAAGCGCGAGGCCTGTGGTGGATACCAAGGGGGAGATGCTCGAGATTGCGCTGGAACAACACCCGTTTCTTATCAAGCCGAATCGTTACGAGCTGGAACAGCTTTGCGGACGAAGGCTGACTTCCCTGGACGAAGTGCTGGGTGAAGCGTTGGCTCTCCGCACGAAGAGCACTTACGTTTGTGTTTCTCTGGGGGAGGATGGAGCGTTGCTGGTGGGTCCGGAAGGCGCATTTCACGCCACGGCTCCTCGGGTTCGTGTTCGATCCACGGTGGGAGCAGGTGATTCCCTGGTGGGTGGCCTGGTTGCGGGATTCGTCCGTGGATTGCCTCCGAAAGAAGCATTGAGACTGGCCGTTAGCTGTGGAAGCGGCACAGCGTCCAAACCCGGGACGGAGCTTTTCGATCCGGGTGAGATAGTATCTCTGAAAGAAACGGTCGAGGTGAAGAGAATTTTGTAGCTTGGAGCCATGTATGGATAAGCTAATTCAGGTGTGGTCGAGCTCGATTATCAGAAAAATCGCCATTTCCCTGGCGGTCGTATTCGTGACAGTGGGACTCAAGCGGTTGCTTTTGCAGTTCGTCGATACCAGGTTGACGGAGGATAAGCCTCATAGGTTCGTAGTCCGAAAATTGCTGGGGTATGTGGTGGATTTCTTCATGCTCCTGGTGATCTTCGTAGTGTGGGCGCGTCCTATAATGACAGATATTTCCGTTACTCTTGGAATCCTTGGCGCTGGCCTTGCGTTTGCGCTGCAGGAACTCATCGGGGCGCTTGCAGGGTGGCTAACCATCATTTCCACGCAACCGTTCAACATAGGGGACAGAATAGAGATCAACGGAGTGAAGGGGGACGTGATCGACATCGGTCCCCTTTTCACGAAAGTGCTTGAGATACGCAATTGGCTCAATTACGATTATCCAACTGGTAGGATTGTCTCCGTCACGAATTCTGCGGTATTCGACGGCCCTGTGTTCAACTATACCCATAGGTTCCAGTTTGTGTGGGACCAGATAATGATACCGGTTACCTATGATTCCGACTGGAAGAAGGCTCTGACCATTATGATCGGGGTGGCTGAATCTCATCCCGAGTACGTCAGGCTTCTTCCAAAAGCCAAATCGGCCTTGCGCAGGGCGAAGCGGGATCTTGCTATCAGTCATGTGACGCTGGATGTCCAGGTATTTGTGAAAGCAACGGATAACTGGATCGAGCTGGCGTTGATATATCCGGTCGATCCTCATTTGAGGCCTTCGATCCGCAGTGACATCAGCCGGATGATACTGGAAAAATTCAGTGAGGCAGGAATCACCATTGCTTCAGAAACGATAGACATCGTACACTTTCCAGGTGTCGAGCGATAGATCGGTCTGTTTCAAGCAGTCCTCTCCTTGCTACCGGTACACCGCCAGTCCCAGGACGGCTCCGGCGATGATCAGTATGGCCGGGTGGATGCCAAGGAATTCTCCTGCGGCGAAGGAGACGAGCACCACGGCCACTCCATCGATCCCCTTCACGGATTTCGGCCATACATCGTAGACGACCATTGCAAGGAGTGCTACCACTACAGGGCGCACGGCGCGCAAAGCCCTGTGGGCGTAGTTCGTGTTTCTGAACCGGTAGAAGAAAACCACCACCAGCGTCATCAATACCAGCGATGGAAGCAGGATGCCTGCGACGGAGACCGCCGCCCCCCAGAACCCGTCGACCTTGTAACCCACCAGGAGCGCCAGCTTTGGAGCGATTGGGCCTGGCAGGCTGTTCCCGACACCGATGCCGTCCACGAACTCTTCGGCGGTAAGCCAGTGTCGGTAATCCACCACTTCCCTCTGGATCAATGGGATCATAGCCGGGCCTCCGCCGAAGCCGACAGCGCCAATCTTCGAGAACGATACGAAAAGCTTCATCAACTCGTTCATCGGCGGTCTCCTTTTTCTGCTCCGCACCCGTCAGGCGACTTCTGCCCTGGTCTGGGAGGCGGATCACTATTGCCGGTTCAGATCGTTCCCCAGAAATCCTTCAAAGCCCCTGCCACCGTGGACGGAGCCTCTACGGTTGCGAAATGCCCCACCTCCGGCAGGACGAGCATCCTCGAATCCGAAATCCTTTCGTGGATCTCCCTGGAACGCTCCATCGGAGTAACGGCATCTTTTTCTCCGACTATCAGCAAAGTCGGTGTGGCGATTTCCACTAGGCGGTCCAGGACGTTTTCCCTCGTGAACACCGCTTCTGCCGTCCAGTAAAGCCCCTCCCCGTTCAGTTTCAGGAAATCTTCCCTGAACCTTTCCATAGCTTCCCGACGGTGCTTCCTGCTCGTTTCGCTGAAGAACAACCCCTGTAGCTTCCCGACTACCTGCTCGTGATCCCCGGCTTTGACGGCTGCGACCAGTTGTCTGTATCCGGTGAGCCTCTCCTCGCTCTCGGCGATGGCGGAGCCGCCGATCAAAGTCATGGAACGAAGGGCTGTTGGATGATTCAGCGCGAACAACGGGCCCATCATCGCTCCCATCGAATGCCCTACGTAATGCACAGGGCCGACCCCGAGCCTCTGGATGAGCTGATAGAGATCCTCCGCCATATCCTCGAGTGAATACGGCTCCGGCACGAAGCCGGTCTCCCCGTGCCCTCTTTGATCCGGCAAGATCAGCTTGTAGGAATCCCTGAGGTCTTCCACCTGATGATCGTAATCGTGGCGGTTCCACGTGAGGCAATGGGCGAAGAGAACGGGCTCTCCTTCTCCTATCACCTCGTAATGATACTCGATCCCGCGAATTTCCATAGTAGCCATGTTCTTCCCTCCAATGGAACGAATGGGCTGCTGTCGTCACGCGAGCAGCCTGGCGAAAATCCACACTCCATACAGGAACATCAGAACCCCTACCACGGCCAGAATTTTGACGAGCTTTTCGTCCGCGTCCCGTGGGATACCTGTGTCGAGAAGGATCGCTCTTACTCCTGCCAGGGCGTGGAAGACGACCGTTCCCAGGAACGCCACCTCCAGGAGAAGGATCAAGGGGTTAGAAAGATGCCGGACCACCTGGTCGTAGGATAGCAGGCCGCCTTTCGAAAAGTGGTTCGCCAGTATATGGAGCCCCAGCAATATCACCAGGAGAAAACCGGTTGCTGCCTGCAAAATCCAGGCGGATGTTTCGTTTTCGTTCGACATGAGCTCCTCCAGCTAAAACATAGCGGTCGCTGCCACCGCCGTCAGAATGCCGGAAGCTGCGAGTACGATCCAAAACATGGTCTCGTGCCTCCGGACGCCAATGTTCAGGGCCATGAGCCCGAGCCGTATGCCGTTCAGCCCGTGATACAGGATGACGAAGATCAACCCCAGTTCCAGGATTTCCACCACCGGATTCGACATCAGGTGAATCATCCCGTTGTAGGCTTCCGGACCTGCCAGCAGGGATGTGAGTACTCCGAAATGCAGGAAGAGGTAGAGCACCAGCAGTATTCCGGTTGCCCTGTGCAGTGCGAAAGCCACATAACCGGCGTGCTTCCCTTTTACATCGAACCATCCTTTCGTCGATCCAGTCCTGGAGTTCGACATCGTCACCTCCCGAGAACCTTGTTGAGGATCAACCGTTTGCGCAGGTACATGATCAACCCACCCGGATCCACGTTGCTGGGGCATGCGGCCGAACATTCCATCGCCGCGTGGCACCTCCAGCACCCATGCTCGTCGTCCACCATCCGCAAGATGGCGGGAGCGTCCTTTCCCCTCGGCTCCTGAACCACTCTGGCGGCTGCTGCGAGGGCTGCCGGCCCCATGTATCTTTCGTCCGAACCTGCCACAGGGCAGACGGAAAGGCAGATGCCGCATTCGATGCAGTCTTCCAGCCGCGTGTAATCTTCTACGTCCTCCGGAGGCCTGGATTCCGGCAGGAACTCGCTTTTCCTGATCAGCGGCCTATCGACCGGAGAGTACTTTTCGTAGAACGGCACCATGTCCACCACCAGGTCGCTGACCACAGGGGCGTTCTTAAGCGGCTCCACGACCACCTCGGAGGTGCCGAGCCCCCTGACGTTGGTGACGCATGCAAGCACTTCCTTCCCGTTGACCCTCATCGCGCACGTGCCGCAGGAAGCATGGTGGCAGGAATGCCTGTAGGTCAGCGATGGATCGTCGAGCCTGAGTTTCTCCAGCACATCGAGCACCGTCGTGTGCTCTTCGATCTCCACTTCGAAGGTATCGTACCTTGGGGGGTCGATCGATCCGGGCTTGTAGCGGAATATTTTGAATGTAACTCGGTCCATCGTCACATCCTCCGGCGGTAATAGGCTGTGTGGGGGAGCAGCACCACTTCTCTCGTCGTGCAGGGCGCTTCTATCCCGAGTTTTCTGGCGACGATGTCCGCCGTTGCTTCTGCCATGGCTCTTGCGGTGGTGGCCTTTCCTCCGGCAATCGTCACGAACCCTTCGATCCCGTCCCTTTCGGCGTGATCGAAACATTTGAACGTTCTGCTAAGCTCGCGTCCGGTATCGTCCCCTCCCGAGTCGCCGATCAGAGGCCTCGCCGCAGCCCACGCGGACCTCATCGGAGCATCCTTGATGGCCGGGATCAGCATGGAACCGTATCGGTACATCAGGTCGATGTGCTCCGGCTTCATTTCGAGCCGGTCGGGGTCGTCTACCAGCCAGGAGCTCGTGCCGATGATCGACAGCGCCCGTTGTGGGAGCACTATGTCTCCGTCCCCGGCCATGGTCATCCTGTTGATGACCATGTTGCTCCACCTTCCCCACACGGCAACGAGTACCCCGGGGGAGGGCCTTACCGGGATATGGATGCCGGCCATCGCAGCGATTTTGTCTGCCCAGGCCCCGGCGGCGTTTACCACGACATCGGCTCCTATTTCGTAATCCCTGTTGGTCACGTGGTCTCTGACTCGGACGCCGCTCACCGTCTTGCCGTTCATCAGGAATCCTACCACCTCCGTGTAGGTCTTCACCACTGCTCCGTTCTTCTGTGCGGTTGCGAAGAATCGGAGCGGCAGCCTCATGGCGTCCATGGTGCCGTCGGGCACTTCGACTGCGGCTTTGAGCTGTGGATTGAGGTTCGGCTCCATTTTCAGCGCGTCTTTTGGCGGTATCTCCCTGTACGGGATTCCGCACGTTTCGAGGCCTTCCAGGAACCTGGGGCGGTATTCCATGTCCTCTTCCGTGATCGCCACGAAGAGTCCGTTGTTGAGTTCGAATTCGTCGGGGGCGATCTTCCTCAGGATCATGTTCTCCTGGATGCACTCTCGGGCGGATTCCTGGTCCTTGACGGCGTATCTGGCTCCGCTGTGGAGGAGGCCGTGGTGTCTCCCCGTGGTGCCGGAAGTGACTTCTCCCCGTTCGACCACGGTAACCCTGACGCCGCGGAGGGCGAGGTCGTGGGCCACCGCGGCACCGGTCGCACCACCTCCTATGACTATTACGTGCGGCGACGATCTCATTTTTCCTCCAGCCATCCGAACGTTCTGCTGACCGCCTTCTTCCAGCCTGCAAAGAGCTTTTCCCTTGTCTCGGTGTCCATTTTCGGCGTCCAGGTTTTGTCCTCCTGCCAGTTGGATCGCAGGTCGTCCAGTCCGCTCCAGAACCCGACGGCCAGACCTGCTGCGTAGGCAGCGCCCAGGGACGTGGTCTCGGAGACTTTCGGCCTCACGACTCTGGTTCCGAGTATGTCCGCCTGGAACTGCATGAGCAGCTCGTTCCTGACCATGCCTCCGTCCACTTTGAGGCTCTTCAGTCTGAGGCCTGAATCCTTTTCCATGGCTTCCAGGACCTCCCTGGTCTGATATGCAGTTGCCTCGAGCGCGGCGCGGGCAATGTGCCCTTTGTTGACGTATCTGGTCAGCCCGATTATCAACCCTCTGGCGTCGGAACGCCAGTAAGGCGCAAATAGACCGGAGAACGCCGGAACGAAGTAGATTCCTCCGTTGTCCTGGACGCTTTTGGCCAGGTCTTCCACTTCAGGAGAGCTGGAGATGATGCCGAGGTTGTCCCTCAGCCACTGTACCAGCGCCCCGGCTATCGCCACCGAGCCTTCGAGGGCGTATCGAGGCGGTTCGTCACCGAACCTGTACGCCAGCGTCGTCAGCAGGCCGCTGTTGCTGAAGATGGGGCGTGTGCCGGTGTTCAGCAGGAGGAAGCAACCTGTGCCGTAGGTGTTCTTTGCTTCGCCGACCTCGTAGCAGGCCTGCCCCACCAGCGCCGCCTGTTGATCCCCCAGGTCTCCGGAAACCGGGATCTCACGCCCGAACGGTCCGTTCTTCGTGGTGAGTCCGTAGAATTCCGGCACGCTGGACGGTTTGATCTCCGGGAGCATCTGTCGAGGTATCCCCAGAGTGCGAAGCAGTTCTTCGTCCCAGTCGAGGGTTTCGAGGTTCATCAGCATGGTGCGGCTGGCGTTCGTCACGTCGGTGACGTGTGCGCCTCCGTTTGGCCCTCCGGTGAGGTTCCAGATCAGCCATGTGTCCATGTTTCCGAAGATGGCGTCCCCGTTTTCTGCGGCTTCCTTCAGCCCGGGGACGTTGTCCAGCAGCCATTTGATCTTGGGGCCGGAGAAATACGTTGCGAGGGGTAGCCCTGCCTTCCTCTTGAACCTGTCCTGGCCGCCTTCTTTTGCGAGCTCCGCGCAGATTTCGTCGGTGCGGGTATCCTGCCACACTATGGCGTTGTGATACGGGCGGCCGGTGTTCCTGTCCCAGATCACGGTGGTTTCCCTCTGGTTCGTGATCCCTATGGCCGCCAGCCGTTCGGAGGGAGTGCCCGAATCCTTCAGAGCGCCTTCTATGACGGCCTTTGTCTTCTCCCATATTTCCAGGGGATCGTGTTCCACCCATCCGGGCCTGGGGTAGATCTGTCTGTGCTCGAGCTGGTGAACTCCTACGACGTTTCCGGCGTGGTCGAAGATCATGAATCTTGTGCTGGTGGTGCCTTGATCTATGGCGCCGACAAATCGCTCCTCACCCATTGAGTCGTTACCTCCTTGTATCGATGTACGACATGAGAATTCTTCGGCTCTTCTTTATACACCAAAATCTCTCGAAAGGCGAACCGACTCTGCTTGACGGAAGTAGTCTCGATATGGTAAGATTGTAAACGAAAAAGTCCTTCCCCGCTGCGGTCGCCGGCGGCGAGGCACAACCGGAGCGGTTGCATGGTTACGGCGAGGTCGAGGATAGCATGCTATCCCCCCGGAGTCAACCTGTGCCCGGTGGGCTTTTTTCCTTACCGTGCTCTCCGCATTCACGTGAGGGGACGGTGGAGCATGGCAAAGTGTGCTCCTGGTGGAGTTCGGTTGGAATTGGGGGCGGCTCTCACGGGTAAAGCCGGAAAGCGTCCCCCGAGAAGGAGCTTGTGCGGCGTGAATCTGGATAA
>CAZEXY010000085.1:0-8175 GCA_964516345.1 uncultured Anaerolineae bacterium | reverse complement strand
GCTCTCGGCTCGAGCGAAAGGAAAGAGCCTGATTATGTCCGATAACCTTGACTCCAACCGGAGGGTTGGGTTATCATCACCACCGTAAGTGAGGAACAGGTTGGAGGAAGAATCGATGGTAAAAGCATTGCTGAAAACAATGCGGCCGAAACAATGGACGAAAAACGTTTTCGTGTTCGCTGCGCTGGTCTTCGACAAGAAAATGTTCAACATGGACTATCTCGGAAGGGCCGTGGCAGCATTCTTCCTCTTCTGTCTGGTATCCGGCGTGGTCTACATACTCAACGATATCGTCGATGCAGAAAAAGACAGACTGCACCCGAAGAAGAAAAACCGCCCGATAGCGTCCGGCACACTACCGGCATCCCTGGCAGCCCCGATAGCCGCCGCCATCCTGGTGGTTTCCCTGATACTGAGCTTCCTTCTCTCGATGGAATTCGGCGTAATCATCCTGATCTATTTCCTGATCAACGTGGCTTATTCGTTCTCGCTCAAGCATATCGTAATAGTGGACGTACTGACGATTGCCGCGGGCTTTGTGCTCAGGGTAGCAGCGGGAACGGTGATCTTCCCCATAGAAAGATTCTCTCCATGGCTGTACGTATGCACCATACTCCTGGCGCTGTTCCTCGCTCTGAGCAAGCGCCGCCAGGAAATCGTGCTGCTGGCAAGCAAAGCGAACAACCACAGGAAAATCCTGGACGAATACAACCTCCGGTTCCTGGACGAGATGATTTCGATGGTCAGCTCGACCACGATAATAGCGTACGCCCTCTACACGTTCTCCGCACCCAATCTGCCCAAGAACCATCTGATGATGGTGACGGTGGCCTTCGTCATCTACGGCATTTTCAGGTACATGTACCTCATCCACGTGAGGGAAGAAACCGCCCCGCCGGACGAAGTCCTGCTCAAGGACAAACCGCTGCTTCTGGACGTGGTCCTATGGGTTGCCAGCGCCGTATTCGTGCTGTACTATTCGGCCTGACCCCGGAAAAAGACACCTACAACTCGTCCAGAATCCGCTTCAGTTCGTCCAGATCCCTCGCCAGGGACTTCAGGGAGTGGTACACCATCGGATTGATCTGCCTTTCCGGGTCCGCAATCCTCACGTCCCCGACGTAGCCCACGATTGGACCTTTCTGCAACCGGTAGAAATATCCCAGCTCCCACGCCGTCCCGGAATCGACGTCACAACCGTCCAGAACCGCCAAGACCAAGTCGGACTCCTCGAGCTGGAGCATATCGTTCCGGAAGAAGCGCTCCGAAGAACCGCTGGATCTGTCGAACAGGCCGGCATCCCTGTGCGGCAGGTAAGTATCCCACCCCAACCCCCGGCACATCTCGTCGATCCGCTCCAACAACACCCTCTGCTCTGGGGTAAACAACGGGCCAGCAATGTAGACTTTCACTATAGATTCCTCCACCGATGAAATTCCGTGCTCAGAGCATACAAATTATACATCCACCGACGCAGCAACACACGGATTGGAGTCCGATTTCTCTCACGGCCTCCACGCCACGCCGGGAATTTGTTGTCCCCCTGCCGTGTGGTAAACTTTGCGATAGAAAAGTCTCATGACAGAGGAGATACACGATGGAACCAGAAGGAACGCCTTCCTGGCTCGAAGACCTGAATCCGCAGCAGCTCGAAGCCGTCACAGCAGAGCCGGGGCCGGTCCTGGTGCTGGCAGGCCCGGGCTCCGGTAAGACCAGAGTGCTGACGTACCGCGCCGCATATTTGATATACGAGCTCGGCGTTCCTCCGTTCCACATCCTGGCGGTAACGTTCACGAACAAAGCCGCCAACGAAATGAGGGAGAGAATCGCCGGGTTGCTCGGGGGCACACCGCGCGGGCTTACGGTGGGCACTTTCCACAGCATCTGCGCAAGGTTCCTGCGCAGAGACGGAATTGCGCTCGGAATACCGCCCGATTTCGTGATCTACGACGACAGCGATCAAATCGGAATCATCAAAGCCGTGCTGAAGGAGCTCGATCTCGACGAGAAACTCTATCCGCCAAGGAGAATCTCCAATTTCATCAGCAGAGCGAAAAACGAACTGCTTGCCCCTGAAATGGTGAGAACGAGGATGTACAGGGAGGAAGTCTTCAAGCGCGTCTACGAAAGATATCAGGAAAAGCTCAAAGAAGTTCACGCTCTCGACTTCGACGACCTCATCATGGAGACGGTTCGACTCTTCAGAGAGCATAGCGAAATCCTGGAGAAATACCAAAGGCGTTATCAGCACATCCTGGTGGACGAATTCCAGGACACGAACACCGCTCAGTACGTGTTCGTGAAAATCCTCGGCAAATCGCATCGGCAGGTATTCGTGGTGGGCGACGAAGACCAATCGATCTACCGCTTCAGGGGAGCGGACTTCAGGAACGTCATCAGGTTCCGGAAAGACTTCCCGGAAGCAAGACTCATCCTTCTGGAGCAAAACTACCGGTCCACGGGCCACATCCTCGCCGCCGCCAATGCAATAATCTCCAAGAACTCGAGCCGCACGCCGAAACAGCTGTTCACCCAGCGGGGCCAGGGAACGAAGATAAGGATCAGAGAAGCCTACGATGAAGTGGACGAAGCAGATTTCGTGGCGAACGAAATCCTCAGGCTCACCGGAGAAGGCTACAACCTGGGAGACATAGCCGTGATGTACAGGATAAATGCCCAATCCCGGGCGTTCGAGGAATCGTTCCTCCGCCATGAAATACCCTATCAGCTCGTGGGGGCCACGCGCTTCTACAGCAGACGGGAAGTGAAGGACATCCTGGCATACCTGCGACTGATCCACAATCCATCAGACGATATCAGCTTTCTGCGGATAGTCAACGTGCCAACGAGAGGGATAGGCGCAAAAACCGTAGGCGCCCTCCAGCGATGGGCCAGAGACCTCGGTCTTGCAATGATGCCGGCCCTACAGCTCGTGGAGGCCGGATCGGATGCGATAGAGCCGCCCCCGCTCAAGCAAAGGTCGATGAACGCCGTCCTGAGTTTCGTAAAGATGATAGAGGAGCTGAGAAACGAAGCCGAGGCCTTGCCACTACCGGAGCTGATCAAATCGCTCCTGGCAAGGATCGATTACGAGAAATATCTGCTCAAAGGTGGATCAGAGGAAGCGAAAGAGAGGTGGAACAACGTCCTCGAGCTGATAAACGTTGCAGCAACCATCGTCGCTGGCGCCGACGAGGATCCACTCACCCTCTTCCTCGAAAGGGTGTCCCTCGTATCCGACGTGGACAACCTCCGCGACACCGAGAACGGGGTGACCTTGCTAACCCTCCACGCCGCCAAAGGGCTCGAATTCCCCGTGGTCTTCATCGCCGGACTGGAAGACGGACTGCTCCCACACAGCCGATCCATAGACGAACCGGACGAGATGGAAGAAGAACGCAGGCTGTTCTATGTCGGGATCACCAGAGCAAAAGATCAGCTCTACCTGCTCCACACTTTCAGGCGAACCAGATACGGCAGCAGCGACATCTCGATACCATCCAGGTTCCTTTCGGAAATACCAAAAGACCACATCGAGAATTATTCCCCCGGGTCCCGATTCCGAGGCAGCAGACGCTCCCGAACAGACGACTGGCCGTTCGAGACCGGCGGAAGCGTGAAACAATTCCGAAACCGTGCTGCACAAGACGCCGAAAGAATGCAACACAGAATCCCAAGGTACTACGCCGGCCAGAGGGTCCGACACCCCAAGTTCGGCGTCGGCACGGTGGTAAGCGTGGTCGACAAAGGGGAAGATCAGGAAATTCGCGTTGCGTTCGCAGGAAGAGGCATAAAGCTCTTCCTGGCGAAATTCGCCAAACTCGAAGCGCTCTAACCCCCCATCCTTCCGGGGAAACGACGAACGCCGATTCACCGGCGCCGTTCCTCGAACGCTGGACATTTCCGGCTACTGCGTATATACTTCCGGCGTAAAGCGGTTTCATTCGGTCAACCTGGAGGCTCCAAATCTATGTGGAAAGTAGACTTGCACAACCATACCATCTTCTCAAAGGATTCACTCGCCGCTCCGGAGAAAATGATCCAGGCGGCAAAAGCCGCAGGGCTCGACAGGATGGCTATCACCGAACACAACAACCTGAAAGGCGCCCTTACGGCGAAGGAAATAGACCCGGACTTCGTCATCGTTGGAGAGGAGGTGATGACCACAAAAGGAGAAATCATCGCTTATTTCGTGAAAGAGGAAGTTCCAAGAGGGCTCGAACCGGAGGAAGCCATAAGGCGGTTGAGGGAACAGGGAGCCGTGATAAGCATACCCCACCCCCTCGACTCCGTCAGACGCTCCGCCATGGGATTGGAAAACGTCTTGAGGATAATCGACATGGTGGACGCCATAGAAGCGTTCAATGCCAGGGTGCTTCCATTCGACCCGGCGAATGAAAGAGCGTCCCGACTTGCGGAAGAATACCACAAGCTGAAGACAGCCGGCAGCGATGCACATACCCCGTGGGAAGTCGGGCACGCCTACGTGGAAATGCCGCCTTTCTCGAACTCCGAAGAGTTCCTCGACAGCCTATCGAAGGGAAAAATCGTCGGAAGGAAAAGTTCCCCGCTGGTGCATCTGGCAAGCACATACGCCAAGTGGGCAAAAAGAATCAAAGCAAGGAGTACAAAGTGATTTTATATTTCCTGTTCATCATCGCGATTACTTTTCTCTATTCCTGGCTACTATGGAAGCTTGACAGATACGAACACGAACCCCTGAAGTTGCTCCTGGGCGCTTTCTTTTGGGGAGCCGTACCGGCTATCCTCCTATCGTTGCTCCTGGAGATCACAGGTACCGCGTCGATCAAAGCGTGGGTATCCCCCGGATACCAGGAACTGGCTTCTGCTTCATTGCTGGCTCCGGTGGTGGAAGAATCCGTCAAAGCTCTGGCTTTGCTGGGGCTATTCAAACTGGCTTACTGGGAATTCGACGACCCAATGGACGGGATATTGTACGGAGGTCTGGTTGGGTTCGGGTTCGCCATGGTCGAGGATTTTGCTTACGTCTCGGGTTCTGCACACCCCATGTTCGTGACGGCGATCAGAACGATACCGTTCGGATTGAATCACGCTTTCTTCACCGGGATGACCGGCGCCGCTTTCGGATATGCCAGGCTGAAGAAAGAAAGCACCTGGCGATACGTACTCCCGATCGTGGGGTTGTTATTCGCCATGACCTTCCACGCGATACACAACCTCGGTGTAACCGTAAGCTCCCTGACATTTGCAGGTACCGTCCTGAGCTTCATCAGCGACTGGATGGGTGTGCTGTGGCTTTTGGTGATCGCCCTGATTTCCTTGAAGCAGGAAAGAAAATGGATCAAAAACTACCTGACCGACGAAGTCGGCAGCTACCTCTCAGAAGAAGATTTCGAACACATCACTTCTTCCGGGAAGAAACTCAAGGAATGGCTCAACGAAGGCTCACCGCAAGAGAAAAAACTGCGCAAAAGGCTTTACGACTTATCGGTCAACCTGGCATTCAAGAAAGCAGAGATGGCGAAAAACATAACGGATCGACAAAACAAAGAAGTGAACAAGAGAATAGAACATCTCAGGAAAGAACTGTCGAAAGTACAGGACGAAATAGCATCTCTTTCCGAAAGTTCCGGAACATCGTAGTTCGTGGCACAAAGCCCCAAAGGAGGGAAACGGATGAAAAAAGGTTGGAAGATTTTCCTCGGAATCGTAGCGGTTTTAGTGATCGTCGCGGCCGCGGCGTGGATTCACATCACCCACGACCCGTTCCCCAAAACCAAGGGGAAACTGGCGATACCGGGATTGCAGGCTCCCGTGGAGATCGTGCGGGACGAGATGGGCACGCCGCACATCTACGCCAGCAACGTCCACGACCTGTTCATGGCTCAGGGGTTCGTCCACGCCCAAGATCGGTTCTGGCAGATGGAATTCTGGCGCAGGGTCGGCGCAGGACGCCTTTCGGAGATCCTGGGCAAATCCACCGTCGATACCGACCGGTTCATCAGGACCGTCGGCTGGCGCAGGGATGCGCAAAAAGACCTGGAAGCCCTGAGCCCCGAAGCGAAAGCTGCAATGGAAGCATATGCCGAAGGGGTCAACGCCTACCTCAAGACCCACAAAGGCAGCTACGGCCTCGAATTCACCATCCTGAAGCTCACCGGAGTGGACGTCAAGCCGGAGCCGTGGACGCCGCTGGATTCTCTCACCTGGGGCAAGGTCATGGCCTGGGACCTGGGCGGGAACATGGACATGGAACTGGAGCGAGCACGCCTCGCCACGACCGTGGACAGGACACGCCGAAAGGCCGCTTCTCCGGCGTACCCGCTGGACCACCCGACCATCGTCTCCATAGGGTTACCGAAAGAAGAACGCTCTTCCGGCGACCTGCTATCCGTCATCGACAGCATTCCATCAATGTTCGGGAACCACGGCATCGGCAGCAACAACTGGGTGATCTCCGGCAGCCGCACCACCACGGGCAAGCCTTTCCTGGCCAACGACCCGCACCTGGGTATCCAGATGCCGTCCATCTGGTACGAAATCGGTCTGCACTGCCAGCCCGTGGGCGCCGATTGCCCCTACGACGTGGTGGGAGTCTCGTTCCCTACGGTTCCCGGTGTCATCATCGGGCACAACGCCAGGATCGCATGGGGGGTCACCAACGTCAACCCGGACGTTCAGGACCTCTACGTGGAGAAACTGAACCCGGACGATCCGTATGAGTACGAAGTCGACGGCCACTGGGAACGGATGAAAGTCATCCACGAGGTCATCAAAGTCAAGGGACGGGATTATCCGGTGGAGATGAACGTACGGTTGACCCGCCACGGCCCGATAATCAACGATGCCGTGTCCGGGCCGGAATCGGATTGGTCTTACGGATGGCAGCCGCTGGCGCTTCGCTGGACGGCCTCGGACGCGGATCGGGTGCTCGATTCCGTCCTGGAGATCGACAGGGCCAAAAACTGGGACGATTTCCGGCAGGCGCTGCGAAAGTGGGACGCCCCATCGCAGAACTTCGTCTACGCCGACGTGGACGGGAACATCGGCTATCAGATGCCGGGCAAGGTTCCCATCAGGGCAAGGGGAGACGGCACGGTTCCCGTACCGGGCTGGACCGACGAGTACGAGTGGAAGGGATACATCCCGTTCGACGACCTGCCCCACGTCTACAACCCGAAGAAAGGATACATCGTCACCGCCAACAACGCGGTGGTGGGTCCGGGATACAAATATCTCCTGACGAAAGACTGGGACTACGGCTATCGGGCCCAGCGCATAGTGGAAATGATCGAGGCGCAGGACAAGATTTCCAGGGACTACATCCAGAAGATGCAGATGGACGCCAAGAACGAATCCGCCGGGGAAGTCCTGCCGTACCTGGAAAAGCTGACTTTCGACGATCCGGAGCTGGAGAAAGCGAAAGAGCGTCTCGCTTCCTGGAACCTCCAGGAAACGGCGGACAGCCCGGAGGCCGCGCTATACGAGGTCTTCTGGTGGAGGCTGGTATCCAACACGTTCCGGGACGAACTGCCGAAGGCCCTATGGCCCTACGGCGGGGATCGGACGAAGATAGTCGTTCGGGAAATCCTGAAGGACCCGAACGACCCCTGGTGGGACGATGTGAACACCGATCCGGTGGAGACCAGGGACGAGATACTGACGCAGTCATTTAGGGAAGCGTACAAGTGGTGCCGGAAGAAGATGGGCAAAGACATGGACAAGTGGAAGTGGGGCAAGCTGCACACCGCCACGTTCCGGAACCAGTCCCTCGGCAAATCTGGAATCGCGCCCATCGAGAAGATCTTCAACCGAGGACCGGTGCCGGTGGGAGGCTCCACCGACCTGGTGGATGCGACTTCCTACGACATGAAGAAGGACTCCTTCGAAGTGGCCTGGTTGCCGTCCATGCGGATGATCGTGGACCTGAGCAATCTGTCGAACTCCCTGCTGGTTCACACCACCGGCGAATCCGGCCATCCATACAACAAGCATTACGCCGACATGATCCCGCTGTGGCAGAAAGGGAAGAACGTGCCTCTCCTATGGACCAGGAAGGACGTGGATTCCCACGCCAAAGCCCGGCTGAAGCTGGTGCCGAAGAGGTAATGCGTCGTTCAACGAGAACAATGCAAAAACCCATATTCCGCACCTTCAAGATTCGAATTACGTGAATTTCTTCTTTGCACAGGT
>CAZEXY010000084.1:0-8262 GCA_964516345.1 uncultured Anaerolineae bacterium | reverse complement strand
GTCTTCCTCGGGTACGCGACTTTGGCGCTGACGATGTTGGGCGTCTGGAAGTTCTACCGGAAGCTCAAGGGATGGATCTGGGCAGGATTTTTGTTCTGGCTGCTGAGTTTTGGTCCGGTGGTGCAGGTGCACGGCAGGTACGTTTTCGACGCCGACGGCCTGAAAGTAACCTTCCCGATGCCTTACCTTGCACTGCACTATGTGCCGTTCTTCCGCGACAACCGGGCTCCGAACAGGTACAGCTTGATCTTCATGTTGAGCATGGCAGTGCTTTCGGCGTTCTCCGTCTCCTGGCTTCTATCGAAGTTCAGGAATTCCCTGGGCAAAGCGGTGGTTGCCATTTCGATAGGTGGCTTCATTTTGTTCGAACATCTTGCTCTTCCGATGCCGACCACCAATGCTTCCGTGCCCAAGGTGTATGCTCGTATTGCAGAGGATCGTTCCGGTTCTGCCGTGATGCAGTTCCCGCTTGGGTGGAGGGATGGTTTCGGCATGTTTGGGGCCGAAAGGACTCAAGCGCAATATTACCAATCGCTTCACCACCATCCGATCATGGGGGGATTCGTCGCACGTGAGCCAAGGTTCAAGATGGAGTACTTCAAGCGGATACCTCTGTTCCAAGCCATTGCAAAGGTGGAATCGGGGGAAAGTCCATCGCCGAAGCTGGTTGCAAAGGCCAAGTCGCAGGCGCAGGATTTGTTGCAGCTCTATGACGTGCAATACGTGGTTTTCCTTCCGCCAGTTCCGGGTCGCCAGCCTTATTCCATAACCTGGAAGAAGACGCGGGCTTTCGCCAGAGACATCCTTTCCCTCCCCGCTGCTCCAACCTGGGAGGAAGATGGTGTGGCCGTGTATCGTTTGCATCGTGAGCCGCTGGCCGAGAGATTCGTGGAGTTCGGGAGGGAAGAGACGTTTCCTTATCGGGGCGACGGGTGGGATTACGAGAACGAGGATATCTACGGCAGGCGCGCAAACTGGGCTGTGTCGACAGATGCAGTCGTTCTCTTCCCGCCCCTCACGAGTGGAGACCATACGGTTCGGGTGGAAGCGCATCCTTTCTCCTATCCGGGTGCACCGCCTCAGACGATGGAGCTTCTGGTGAACGGGAAACCGGTCGGGGAGCGGAAGCAGATGGCCGGCGACTGGAAGGAATATTCTTGGAAAGTTCCGGCGGCTCTTTGGGCCGATTCTACCAACCGGCTGGAGCTCCGCTTTGCCTGGACGGCACGCCCCAGGGATGTGCTTCCGTCCAACACGGAGATCGGCAAAACCGGGGTCCGGATTCCTGTGGACGTCTACCTCGAAGCGGCGGTAGATCACGCTTACATCGCCATTTTCGATAGGAAAGGCAGAAAGATCGATGGTACGTCCAACGCCGGGGGGTACAATTTCGCTGTGCTGGATCGAAAAGGCAGGCTTGTGGAAAAGCGATGGTTCAAGCCCGGCGATGGACGTGGAATGCTGAAATTCGTGGAAGGACTGCCGAAAGGAGCCATCGTGCTGGCAGCTACCCTCGGCCCGGCAGCCAACGCACTGGATGCCGACGGAATACGCGCTCTGAGGATGCTGGGAAGCGGTATCTCGGAGGAAAGAATTCGAGGCTGCGTCGGCGTGTTGCATGCGATGGTGGGAGTCAAAGGTGCTGCGCCCGGGCAGGCAGTGGATGCTTTCAACGCCACAACCGTCTACCTGCGCTTGGGGCGCAATCCGGATCGGAGATCTTTGGCTGCTGCCGTTGCTGTTTTTGGCGTTCGCTGACTTTTTGTTGGTAAGTTCCGGGTAGGCGAGGACATTGTCCTCGCCTACCCGGAGGAGTTTGCTTTGGTTTAGTGGGATTCGGTTTTGTTGTGTTTGTGTAGGCCATTGACTACACGAAATCAGTTCATAAATTGACTTCCCCGCTACGCTACACTATAATTTCCACCTGAAAAGACTATCTTTCGAGAGCAAAGAACGAAAATGGCAACTTACTACCTGACGCGAAGGATATACTATGACAATCCCTACCTTAGGACTTTCCGGGCAAAGGTGCTCCAGTGGGACGAAATAGAAGGACACCCTGCCCTGCTGCTCGATAGGACTGCTTTCTACCCTGGCGGTGGAGGCCAGCCTCCCGATACAGGCACTATAAACGGGATATCGGTGGTGGGGATGAAAGTGGACGAAAGAGGCGGAGTCTGGCACCTGCTGAAGCGTCCGGTCAGGACAAGAGAGGTGATCGGCAGGGTGGAATGGGACAGAAGGTTCGACCACATGCAGCAGCATACCGGCCAGCACATACTTTCGGCCGCCTTCGCCCAAATGCTGGACGCCCAAACCGTCGGGTTCCACATGGGAGCAGAAGAAACGACCATAGACCTGGACAAACCCAACCTCTCTTCCACCGGGATAGCATCCGCAGAATGGCTCGCCAATCGAATAGTCCTGGACAACCGCAAAGTGGAAGCCAGGTTCGTCGACCAGGGAGAGCTTTCCCTGCTTCCCCTGCGTAAGCAGCCATCGGTTCAAGGCCCTGTAAGGATAGTGGAGATAGCCGGGTTCGACCTGACTCCATGTGGAGGAACCCACGTGATGCACACAGGCGAGGTCGGGCCGATAAAGATCACGAAACTCGATCGTAGAGGCGACAAGCTCAGGGTGTCGTTCCTGTGCGGTTGGAGGGCACTCAAAGATTACTCGAAAAGCCGAGAAATCCTCGACGAAATCGGAAAGCACCTGACCACAGGATATGGGCAAATTCTTCCGACCATAAAGAAACTTCAGGAAAGGCTGAAAGAGGAACAGAAGCTGAGAGAAAAAGCGGAGGAATCGCTCGCAGAAGCAAAAGCCGCCTCGCTGGCCGAGAAAGCCGGGGGAAGCAAAGTCAAAGTTGTCAGGTTCGTTGCGTCCGACAGAAGAGAAGCACAACTCCTGTCGAACCACCTGACCAAGTTTCCCAACGTGATCGCCCTGATCGGCTGGAGCGAGAGGGGAAAACCGCAATTCCTCCTGGCGCGTGGGAAAGAGCCAGCCGTCGACATGAATTCCATCGTCAGGCAAACGGTCGAACGGTTCGGCGGAAGAGGAGGCGGTCGCCCGGAGAAAGCTCAATGCGGCCTCCCGGAGGGAGCAGACATGGATCGAGCAATGGAGTTCATGCACGAGAAATTACTTGCCGAGGTAGAGAAATGATAGAGGAAATAGCACCAGGAATCATCATTGAGAGATCGTTCGAAGGAGCGAACGTAGGAGCGATAATAAGCGATAGAGGGGTAGTCTTCGTGGACACCCCAAGGATACCGTCTCAGGCCAGGGCATGGCTCGAGGAAGTAAGGGAATACGTGGGCCCAAGCATACCCTTCCTTTACGTCATCAACACCGATCACCACAAGGGCCACTGCCTGGGAAACAAGTATTTTGGAGTTCCCGTCATCGCCCATGAACAGGCATGGAAACACATGCGCGGCTACAAAGAAAACTTCAAGCAACGGCTGATAAATTCCTACAAGAAAAAGCGCCCAGAAGTCGCCAAGGAATTCGAAGACTGGGAAGTCGTGCCGCCGCAGATAACGTTCCAGCGCCGTATGACGATCGTGAAAGGAGACAAGATCATCAGATTGATACATGTCGGCGGGCACACACCGGCAACGAGCCTTGTCTACCTGCCGAAGCAGAAGGTCCTGTTTGCGGGGGATTGCGTCCTTGCCGAACAGCACCCGTTCATGGCTCAGGCTAATTCCAAAGAGTGGCTGGATGCTCTCACGGCCATACGCAAACTTGGAGACGAAATCAAGATCGTGCCGGGCCACGGTCCCGTGACGAACCGACACGCCACCGCGGCGCTTTCGGAATACATCAGGACTCTGCGGTCGAAAGTGAGGCAATGTTACCACCAGGGATTGACCAAACAGGAAACAGCGGTGGCGCTGGCCAGGGAGTTCATCGCTTGGTTCCCAATCCCGCCTGAAAGACGATCCAAGATCGAATCCCAGGTAAAGCAGGGAATCCGGAGGGTGTATCGGGAAGTGGAGATATACGAAAGCAAGAAGAACAAAGCCAACGGGGATACCGAGGACGAGGAATCGGCAGAAGAGTAAAAGATGGCGCATTACGTAAAGCAAAACTTGCACACTCCGGCGGAGGAACTTCGCTCCTCCCTGGACGAAATCGAACATCTCATAGCCAGCGCAGGCACTCCGGAAAGCGACCCACGAGCCCTGCTTCAAACCATGGACAAAGCCCATGAAATGGTGAGATCACTGCAGGACGAAGGCGTGGATATAAAGCCCGAAACGGTGCGATTTTCGTCGCTTCAAGGACTCGTGAAGAAAAAGGCATCGACGATAGTTCGAGATCTGAAGCCGGCGGGCGGGATCGAGCCGCTGCGGTCCCAGATCAAGCCCTCCAGAGACCGCTGGTGGTGGTATCTGGACGAGGAAATAGCTTCAAGGAAACGGAAATCGATTGCCAGAGCGATCGCAATACCGTTGCTCATCGCACTACTCCTGTTCGCCGGAGCGAAAGCGTTCGAATACGCCTTCCCGCCGGACAAAACGGCGGTGAAAGCCAGCGCCCTCGAAGACGAAGCCTCCAGGGCAATCCAGAAAGGGGACCTAGACACCGCCTTGCAGAAGTACGAAGAAGTCGCACAGCTTACCCCGGACGATGGGACCGTTCAGGTCTGGATAGGCGTTCTCTCTCTCGAGCTCGGCGACAGGCAGAAGAGCTCCAAGGCTTTTTCCAGAGCAGAGAAACTGTTGAAGCCGGCGGATTTCCACGTCTCCAGAGGCTATGTCTACTTCGCCCTCGGCAAGCCGGACGAAGCCGATAGAGAGCTCCGGCAGGCCATCGAACTTGACCCCGACAATGGAATGGCGTATTATTTGCGGGGCAATGTGCTGGCAGCCCAAAGGCGCTTCAGCGAAGCCAAAGCGATGTACGCCCTTGCAGCGGAAAAGGCTGACGAAGCAGGAGATCATAGATTGGAGGCCATGGCAAGGGTGCAGATGGCGAACGTCATCCAGCAGGAAAGCGGCTTAGGAGCGCCCTCGTTGCCACGTTAAAAAGAATCCAGGAGGGCAAAATGGCACAGGAGCAAAAGTTCTACACAGTGGAAATATGCGGGATCAAACGGGATCTTCCACTATTCCAGGTAGCCCCGGGAGTGAAAATCGCCATCTTCAACATGCTTGGGGATACGGAAATCGTACAGGCAGCGGCCAAAGAACTCGCCAAGCTCATCCCAACGGACAAAGCAGACGTGCTCGTCACACCGGAAGTGAAAAGCATACCGCTTGCACACGCACTTTCGGTAGAAACCGGCTTGCCCTACGTGGTCTTGCGGAAGATACGCAAACCGTATATGCTGAACGCGCTGAAAGCGGAAGTGCTCTCCATTACCACAGGAGCGCCGCAAACTCTGTGGTTGGACGGGAAGGACAGAAAACTGGTGGAGGGCAAGAACGCCGTCCTGGTGGACGACGTGATCAGCACGGGGAGCACATTGCAGGGAATGAGGAAACTGGTAACCGAAGCAGGTGGAAAAGTGATCGCCGAAGCGGCGGTCTTCACCGAAGGCGATCCGGCGAAATGGGCCAATATCATTGCACTCGGACACCTTCCGGTGTTCACCGATTGACATCTCGGCGACGACGACGCTAATGCGGCGGCCCGAACAGTTCGGCCGCCGTTTTTGTGGGATTCGAGTTCTGGCAGGCAGGGGATGGACGAGAAACTAAAGCAAATCGAAAAGAGATACGAAAGATTGCAGCGGGAGATGACCGACCCCGCCGTGGTTGCCGATCACAAAAGAATAAGCGAGCTGGCAAAGGAAGCCGCCGAACTCGAGCCTCTGGTGAAAGCCTACAGGGAATACGAATCGATCTCAGGACAAATCCGGGAAACCCGGGAGATACTCGAGCATGAGAGCGATCCAGAGATGAAAGAGCTCGCAGAGGCGGAGCTGGAAGACTTGCAAGGCAGGCTTTCGGATCTCGAGGAGAGAATCCGCGAACTCCTGCTCCCCAAAGACCCCAACGACGAAAGAGACGTGATCGTGGAAATAAGGGCTGGAACCGGCGGAGAAGAGGCAGCTTTGTTCGCCGCCGATCTGTATCGAATGTACACCAGGTACGCAGAATCGAAAGGCTGGAAAACCACGGTGATGAGCGCAAACGAAACCGGCATCGGTGGCTTCAAGGAAATAATCTTTGAAGTGAAAGGGCGTGGAGCTTATTCCAGGCTGAAATACGAAAGCGGCGTCCACAGGGTCCAGCGCGTCCCTCGAACAGAATCCCAGGGGAGAATACACACCTCGACGGCCACGGTGGCGGTGCTCCCGAAGATGGAAGACGTAGAAGTGGAGATCAAGCCCGAGGAAATCCGTATCGACGTGTTCCGCGCAACCGGCCCAGGCGGCCAAAGCGTGAACACCACGGATTCGGCGGTGCGGATCACGCACCTACCCACCGGCATCGTCGTATCGTGCCAGGACGAAAAATCCCAGCTCAAGAACCGAGCAAAAGCCATGACGATACTGCGTTCGAGGCTTTACGCGCTGGAGGAAGCAAAACGAAGGCGCGAGATTGGGGAAAAACGGCTGAGCCAGATCGGTACAGGTGAACGGAGCGAGAAAATCCGCACCTACAACTTCCCTCAAAACCGCGTGACCGACCACAGAATCGGGAAGACAGTCTACCGGCTACAGGAAGTACTCGACGGAGACATCGATGAATTCATCGACGAGCTGGCGGCCAGGGAGAAGGCGGCGCTGCTGGCTTCTGAAAAAGAAGAACCCTGACATACGAATGCGAACTCAGAGAGGAGGGACGTTTGTCCAAGGCAACCACAATAGCAATCGACGGCCCAGCTGCGTCCGGGAAGAGCACCATCGGCCACCTGCTGGCCGAACGTCTCGGATACCTGTACCTCGATACCGGCGCAATGTACAGAGCGGTGGCACTGGCGGCACTCAAACGTGGCATAGATACCAATGACGAAAAAGCCGTCAGCGAGCTCGCAAGCTCCATAGACCTCCGAATACTTCCGGCAACCGAACGAGACGGGAGACAATATACGGTGCTTCTCGATGGAGAGGACGTGACCTGGCAGATACGATCCCCGGAAGTAAACGCCGTCGTCTCTCAGGTATCCGCTTATCACGGGGTCAGGCAAGCCATGACTGAACTCCAACGTGAGATCGGCAGAAAGGGGAAAGTCGTCATGGTGGGGAGAGACATCGGCACCGTGGTGATGCCGGACGCAGACCTGAAGATATACCTCGATGCTTCGGTGGAAGAGCGCGCCAGGCGAAGGTACAAAGAGATGATAGAGCAAGGCCGATGCGTGACGATGGAGGAAGTGATGGAGCAGATACGCAAAAGAGATTCGATAGATTCCGGCAGGGACTTAGCCCCGCTCCGCCCCGCTCCGGATGCAGTAATCATCGATACGACGAACATGGATATCGACGCCGTACTGTACAAAGCCACGGAGCTTGCACTCGACCCATGACACCTCATTTCGACAATCGATATTACAAATCTCTCGCGGTACCAGAGGGACACAGGGAGCCTTTCGGACATACTTTCTTCCGATGGGTTCTTTTCACGTTGAGCAAACTTCTTACCAGGCTGGAAACCCCCGGAATCGAATGCGTACCTTCGAGAGGGCCGCTGATAATCGCCTTCAACCACATCCACTACCTCGATCCTTATATCCTGGCAGGGATATTGCCGAGGTACAACGTGCCGATTTCCAAGATAGAGAACTTCGAGATACCTGTGATCGGGTGGACAATGGTGAAGTACGGGGTCATACCGGTGAGGCGCGGCGAAGTGGACAGGAAAGCCATCAAAACCGCCCTCGACGTTCTGAAGGCCGGCAACGTCTTCGTCATCGCTCCCGAAGGCACCAGGAGCAAAGATCGACGCCTCCAAAAGCCCAAAGGGGGGCTGGCCTACATTGCTGCAAAATCCGGAGCACCGATCCAGCCTGTGGGAATAGTCGACACCACAGAATTCCCCGGGGCGTACACAAAATTCCGCCGGCCACACGTGATCTACAGATTTGGCCCGGTTTTCAGGCTGAAGGAGATGCCGAATAAACCCGCTGCGGAAACCCTGATGGAGATCGGAGACGAAGTGATGATAGAGATCGCAAAGCTGCTCCCCGAGGAAATGCGCGGGGCTTACGCGGATGCGCTGGACGCAGAGCACCGCTGGCTCGAGAAAGTAAACGAATGCACCCAATCGTTCGGCGAATCGATCCGGTCGTGAAGAAATT
>CAZEXY010000083.1:1827-8326 GCA_964516345.1 uncultured Anaerolineae bacterium | reverse complement strand
CCATTTTCATCGGCACCGGCGGGCAGCCGCCCGTGGTGCATCCTTCGTTTTTCGACGTTGACTTTTGTCCGTGAGACTACTATAATAGCTACAGAAATAGCCATTCAAGTGATCGATCTGGAGGAGGTGCGATGGAAGAAAGAATCACAGCGACCGAAGCGAAGCTCCGCTTCGGCCAGGTCATGAGGCGAGCAGCCGAGAAGGACGTGATCGTGGTCAGTCGCGGTCGCCCCACGGTGGCCATTCTCAGCTATGAAGAGTACCGGGAGCTCCAGAACCTGAGGGAGAGGCTCCGACGGGAGAAAGCGCTGGAGAGGCTCGAAAGGCTTGCCGGGAAAGTTCGACAGCGCAACAGCGATTTGAGCGAATCGGAGGCAGAGGAGCTTTCCGACAGGTTCACCCGAGACACGATAGAGGAGATGATCTCCAGAGGAAAAGTGCGCTACAGGGGCGAGGAGTGAGCGGTGCGGGTACTGGTGGACGCCAACCTTTTCATCAGCTTTCTCCTCACACCGGACAGGGAGAGCGCCAGCAACGAGGTGATCAGGAAAGCCGTACTGGGAGAGTTCACGCTTCTGGTCCCGGAAGGTTTGCTGGAGGAGATATCGTCCAGCGCCCGGAGGAAGCGGTACCTGCTGGAGAGGATAGGTCCGGGGGAAGTGGACGAACTGATGGAGATCCTGTCGTCGATGGCCGAGTTCGTGCCGGAGATAGAGGAGCCAATTCCTGCTGTGGTGAGGGACCCAAAGGACGATTACCTGCTCGCCTATGCGGTGGTGGGGGAGGCGGATTATCTGGTCTCCGGGGACAGGGACCTGCTCGTTTTGAAAGAGGTGGAAGGGGTGAGGATCCTCAGCCCTCGGGAGTTCCTTCGTACCCTTGGCGAGGGGTAAGCCCTTACAGCTTGTCTCGTGGATCCGGTTCTACATCAGGCACTTTTGACGTCGCTCTATCGAACTCCTCCCGGTTCTCACGGGACGTTCGCTCTGCCGTGATGACTTCGCTCGACTCTGCTAAATAAACCGTGGTCAGGATGATAATACCGTCCCTCACTTTCTCTTCACATTCGCTCCAGGACCTGTACCGTCACCTGTTGCCTCAGGACACGCACATCCTCATCTGTCACCTTGAGGTCCAGTCCTTTCCGCAACCAACCCAGAGTCACGATATCTTGAGGTTTCTGAACGCTATATTTGAACCTGAGAAAATCAAGGAACTGCTCGACACCCTCGGCAGGCAACTTCTCCATGGCTCGATACACTTTCTGCCTGACGGCCGGATTCGTGCCAATCGTTCTCCACACATCGCGAACTTACTGAAGGGACTGACTGAGCGTATCGGTCGTTTTCTCGGGTATATGGCACATGCCTTCGCGTTCGGCCCATCTACAGCTCGCTGAGGCCGTATCGGTTCGCCGCTTCGGGAAGAGGAATGTACGTCGGAAGAGTAGCTACAGCTTCCATTTTCGTCGCTCCCTGTGCTTTCTAACGCAAAAAACCCGACCGATTTGGCCGGGCCAGTTGTACTTATCTTGCCGGGTTTGGCCCGGCCTCCACTTCAGGCTGGGGGACAGGGACTCGAACCCCGACTTACTGATCCAGAGTCAGCTGTCCTGCCAATTAGACGATCCCCCAGTACACTCACTATTTTACCCAATCATGCCGGAGATGCAAATTTCGCAGATTCGGTTCGAAAGGACACTCTCTCATTCGGAGTAAACGGGAAGAGTAAAGAAAAAAGTCGAGCCTTTCCCCGGTTCGCTGTGCACCCACACTCTGCCTCCATGAGCTTCGACCAGCGATTTCACTAAGTACAAGCCCAAACCGGTTCCTTTCGTGGAACGCCTTTCGCTGGTATCGACCCGATAGAACCTCTTGAAGAGCCTGCCTTGCTCCTCCGGCGGAATCCCTATCCCTTGATCGGCTACGTAAACGGTCACCGTGTGATCGTTGCTCCAGGCCCCAATACGAATGATCCCACCATTCGGAGAGTACTTTATGGCATTGCTCACCAAATTGTCCAACACTTGTCGCAGCCGAACCGGATCGGCTGACACCAGGGGCAGCTTTTCCGGCAGATCCTCCACGAACCTGTGCCTCAAAGTCTGGACGCTGAACCGCTCTACCACGTCATCGATGACGCTTTTCAGGTCGACCGGCTCCGGTCGGATTTTCAGAACCCCGGCCTGTATCTTCGATACTTCCAGCAGATTGTCTATCAACTCGGCGAGACGGTCGCTTTCTTCTTCGATCGCCGCCAGCCCGGCTTCTATGGTCTTCCTGTCCCAGTTGGCGTCTTCCCGACGCAGTGTACCCGCGTAGCCTTTTATCACGGCTACCGGGGTCTTCAGTTCGTGGGAAATGATCGAGATGAAAGTCGCTTCCATCTCCTCGGCTTCACGGAAGCGGGTGATGTCCTGAGCGGTCAGGATTATGTTTATAATCCGTCCTTTGCTGTCTTGGAGAGGGGTGCACGTAACACCCAGAATGCGCTCCTTTTCCCCTTCCCGTTTCAGAACCCCTTCTGAGTAAATGCTTCCGCGGATATCGTTGGCTCGGACACAGCTGCAGACATCGACACCTTTCACTTGCTCCAATCTTACGACGTCTTCACAACGCTTGCCGGTCATCTCACGGGATGGAATCCCGGTGAAATCTGCAAAGGCTTTGTTTGCCATCCGCACCGTACCGCTGCTGTCGAGTATGAGGATGCCGTCGGGGTTGTTTTCGACGATTGCCTCCAGTAGAGCTTTTTCCCTCTGTAACTGCGTGACGAGCTGTGCATTGCGCACGGCGATGGCAGCTTGGTCGGCGAAGCCTGACAAAATGCGCCTGTCGCTTTCGGTGAATGTCGCGCTGCCACCTCGAAGCACGTAGATTATCCCAAGGAGTTCCTCCTCGAACACGAGAGGCAGCGACACGATTTGTTCGAAAGGAAGGCCCTGACGGGAAACCTCTTCCAGCCGTTTCTCCAATCCAAGCACAGTCCATCCCGCTCCGGGGATCTTTATCGGTTTTGCAGAAACCAAGGGCTCGAGCAGGTAGAGTAAATCCATGGGAATGCCGTAAGCAGCCCTTACCTCCGGTTCTCTTTGGCTGTAGAGCACGACTATTCCTACATCTCCACGCACCATTTCCACGGCGCTCTTGAGTATCAACTTCAGAACCGATTCCAGGTCGAGCCGTGAGGTGATCGCCCTGGCGATTTCCATCAGATATTCCATCTGGCGGATCGAATACTCGTAGCTCAGGTCGAACATTTCCCCCTCAAATTATCAACATGGCGTCCCCGAACGAGAAGAAACGATACCGTCGTTCGATTGCCTCGGCGTAGGCTTTGTCCAGAAGCTCCTTCCCAGTGAACGCCGCGACCAGCATCAGTAAAGTGGAGCGTGGGAGATGAAAATTGGTTATCATTGCATCTACCACCTTATATTCGTAGCCCGGGTAGATGAACAAATCGGTTTCCCCGCTCCATGCCCCGACGTGCTTCCCCTGTTCGGCGAATTGCGCTGCCGTTTCGAGCGTCCTGACCGATGTGGTGCCTACCGCCACTATTCTACCACCGGATCTCTTGACCCTGTTGATCAGATCCGCTACTTCCGGAGTCACGGTCCCGAACTCCGAATGCATCTTGTGTTCCTCTATCACTTCCTCTTTCACGGGCTGAAATGTGCCGAGACCCACGTGGAGAGTGACGAAAGCCATGAGCACCCCTTTCGCCTCGATGGCACGCATCAGATCTTCTGTGAAATGGAGGCCTGCTGTGGGTGCTGCCACCGAGCCGTCCTCTCTGGCGTATACCGTTTGATAGCGACGAGGATCGTCGAGGTCGGCGTGGATGTAAGGCGGCAGGGGAACATGTCCTATCTCCGGCAGGATCGGCTCGATCTCTCTGTCGAACCTGACGATCCGTGAGCCTTCCTCCTTTACGCTTTCCACGACCGCATTTACCTTCCCGTCATCGATCGACACCTCCGTACCAGGGCGCATCCTGTGTCCGCGGACGAGGCATTCCCATCTTTTCGATGAGAGCTTCCGCAGAAGGAATATTTCCACTTTGCCGCCGGTTTTCTTTCGACCGTAAAGCCTTGCGTGTATGACTCTACTATCGTTCGCAACGAGCAAATCGCCCGGTTCGAGATACCCGACGATGTCCCTGAAGATTCGGTGTTCTATTTCGCCGGTGTTTCTATGGACCACCATCAGCCTGGCGCTGTCCCTTGGCTCGACTGGGTGCTGTGCGATCAATTCCGAAGGAAGCGGATAGTCGAAATCCGAGGTCTTCGTCATGCGGATCGTCTCCGTTTCCTTTTGTGTCGGTAGCTTGGGGCGATTATCCCCCAGATTATCCCTCGACCCGGATCGGTCAACCTTGTTCGTAGCCACGGGTCGAGTTCGTCAGGGGTATGCACCGTGGTGATAACCGTCGGCAGAGATGCATTGTAGCGGTAGTTCAAAAGCTGGAAGAGTTTTTCCCTGGCCCACGGGGTTGCGTTCTGGGTTCCCAGATCGTCCAGCACCAGAAAATCCGTGCGCTTGATGCGGTCGAACCGCTTGTCGTAGGTTACGGGACTGTTGGGGGCAAATGCCGCTCTAAGGTAATCCAGGAGGTCGGCCACCACGACGAAAGTGACTCGTTCTCCTTTCTGAACCCTGTAGTTGGCTATGGCTGCCGCGAGGTGGGTCTTGCCGCATCCATAAGTCCCATAGAACGTGAGCCATCCCCGGGGGTTTTCGGCAAATTTCTTCGCCAGCGCGAGGGCGTGGGCGAGATTTTCCCTTTCTTCTTTCTTCAGATTCTTGCGTGTATCCCACGTTTCGAATGTCATTTCCTTCAGCAGTGGCAACATGTCTATCCCGACACCGGAGCTTTCCCTGCTCCGGTAATCCGGGGCCATGATCTCCGCTACTGTGCTTACGTCGGAGTCCATGAGCCTGGAACGTATGCGGGGCGGGATGCTTTCCAGCCATTGGTTGCTGGTGATCACGGTGGGCAGGTTCGCGTTGTACCGATAGTTGAGTATCTGGAAGAGCTTCTCTTCGGCCCACGAAGTGGCGTTGTGGGTGCCCAGATCGTCCAGTATTAGCAGCGGAGCTGTTCTCACATCCTCGAATCGCTGGTCGTAAGTGGATGGGCTCTCCGGAGCGTATGCGGATCTGAGGTAATCGAGGAGGTCCGGCACGACCACGAACAACACCATGTATCCTTTTCGGATTCTATGATTTGCAATGGCTGCTGCGAGGTGGGTCTTTCCACAGCCGTAATCCCCCAGGAGAACCAGCCATCCATGTGGGTCTTCGGCAAACGCTTTGGCCTGCTCGTATACTCTCTTCAGGTTCTCTCGTTGGGCCGGGCTGAGATGGGGCGCGTTCAGGTCGAAGTTTTCGAACGTCTTTCTGGCAAGTGCTCCGAGGTTGCTGATGCGCAAGAGTTCCTGAAGTCTTTTCTTGCGTCGTTTTTCGATCTGGCACACGCACGGTACGGCTTTGCCGTAGTCAGGATGTCCAACCGGAAGGTCCGGTATCACCCAGCCGGTGCCACCGCAGATCGGGCAGGTTTCCTTTCCATTCTTTTCGTTCATCTTCGGTATCTCTTTCTGAATTCCACAGAGTCGGTATCCACCGGTGGTTCTTCTTTCCCTTCGAGCCGCCATCGTTCGAGAATGGCGCGGACGTAGCTCCACCGCCGAATGTTGTTTTCGGCGGCTATTCGGAAAGCGTCCTCTATCCATCCAGGGGGGTACTCTTCGGCGGCTTCTTTGAGCTCTTCTGCAAGTAACGGCTGGAGCAACCCTATGTTTTCTTCGTATAGTTCAAAAATGTTTTTGTGCACGGATTGTTCCTGTCCTGCCCGGGAAAGCACCGCCTCCGGACCTTCTTCTGCTATCATCTCCTTTGCCCTGCGCCCCTTGTCGTCGTTTAGGAAGTACCATGTTTCTTTTCTGCCATTGATCTCCACGGGAACCGGCAGCAGGATCCCGTGAACGGATGCCATCTTCAGCGCCTGAGCAAGCTTACGCTCTCCATCTCTGGAGCTTTTACCGATTCCGGCGAGGAACTTTCTGTCTTGTCTCAGTTCCAATTCCGTTACGTATCGGTAATCTCCACCGGCCGGCTCTTCGTCATAGGAAAGGCGTTTGAACACTTCCAGGATCAATTTGACTTCGGCCAGGTCCTTGAGGCGCGGCAACACCTCCGAAAAGAACTGGCCTGGGATTTTCACGGGAGGAGCTTTCCTATCGTCGAACCCCTCGAACTTATATGATGCTCTGCTCGTCCCCATACTCGTCGATTCCTTCTTCACCCAGCGGTATGGTTACCTTCTTGAGATTGCCGAAGGATGTGAGATTTTCGTTGAAGAACAGAGAAACTCTTCCGACAGGACCGTTCCTGTGCTTGGCCACTATTAGCTCTGCGATGTTCTTCTGTTCCGTTTCCTCATTGTATACTTCGTCCCGGTAGATGAAGATCACCACATCTGCGTCCTGCTCGATGCT
>CAZEXY010000083.1:0-1727 GCA_964516345.1 uncultured Anaerolineae bacterium | reverse complement strand
TCGCCTGCGGTAATCACCAGTTTTTCGAACTCCTCGTCGCTCACGCGTCCTCTCACGATCTTCCTGGACTCCACTCCGGATTCGGCGGCGAGGAGCCTGTGCACGAGCTGTTCGGCTGACATCTCCAAGCTGAACACGGCTACTTTCTTCCCTTTCATGGCGGCGTTTCGGGCTATGGAGAGCGCGAGGGACGTCTTCCCCATGGATGGACGTCCGGCCAGGATCACCAAATCGGATTTCTGGAGCCCTCCAAGGAGCTCGTCGAGGTCTCGAAATCCTGTGGGCACGCCGTACACTTCTTCTTCCATCAGGCGCAGCTTCTCGAGTCTTTCCAGAACTTCGTCCAAAACCTCGTTGATCCTGCGCAGGTCACGGCGGGTTCCACGTTCTGCGATGGCGAAGATCAGCTGCTCGGCTCTATCTACGAGTTCCCTTGCGTCGTCGGCTTCTTCGTAAGCGAGGGAAGCTATTTGCGTGGCGGCGCGCAGCAGCCTTCGCCTCACGGCGGCCTGTGCCACCAAATTTGCGTAATACTCGGCGTGGACTGCCGTTGGGACGGAGTTTACCAGGGATGTAAGGTATGCAGGCCCACCTACTTCCCCGAGCCGTCCACTTTGTTCCAGTTCTGCGCTCAGTGTGATCAGATCTGGAGGCTGGTTCCTTCGGTGCAGCTTCAGAACTGCTTCGTAGATCCACCGGTTCCTATCGCTGTAAAAATCCTCTGGAGAGAGCAGCGGAACCACGTCGTGAACCGCGCCGGGAGATATTATGAGGGAACCAAGGACCGCCTCTTCCGCTTCGATGTTTGCCGGCACCGCCCTTTGTGGCGTCGAATCCTGATTCTGCTGCGGCATTACTCATCCTCCCCCGGAGGTAAGTCCCCGAAGTTCAGTGTAGAAAGGAAATCCTTGAAAGCCCCCAGATCTTCTTCGGGGCCTTCGCCTCCTATCGCCGACTCGAAATGCCCTTCGCCGCCAAGTTCTCCCTCTCCGAGTTCGGTTATGTCTGGATCCGGGAGGATGCCTGCTTCGTCCATTACGTCCTCTTCGACGAAGATGGGAGCATCTACCCGGACGGCAAGAGCGATTGCGTCGCTTGGACGAGAATCGACTGTGACTTCTTCTCCGTCCACGTCCAATACGATGTTTGCGTAGAACGTATCATCCGTAAGTTCCGTGATTACGACATAATCTACCCTGGCGTCGAGTGTTGTGAGTACGTTCTGCAAGAGATCATGTGTCAGTGGGCGCGCCACCTGCACGCCTTGCAGGGCTATGGTGATTGCGTCCGCTTCGAACGGCCCTATCCAGATCGGCAGATATCTCTCGCCGAAAATCTCTTTCAGCACTATCAGCCTATGCTGCGACATCAGGCTGACTCTGACGCTATCGATCTTGACCTGGAGCATTTCAGAGAACCTCCCAGAGACGAATGGGCTCGTCTGACACCGACAGAGTAAGTTGATGATACTCAACCTGCATGAAATTATATCACACATTCTGCGGTCGGAGGAATGAGAAAAGTCTTTTTGCTCAGCGGGAGTTTGATTCGGCGCCTGGCGCAACCGAGATCGCGGAATGATGTAGGTCTACAGGTGTTTGGGCGTAAAGGGGGGCGTTGGCTCGCTCCCGGCTTGGAACGGAGGTCGGCGGACCGTGCCAGGAGGCGAGCAGCTTCGTAAGTAGAGCACTGTGGCGCTATGTCAGCTTGCAGGTTCGGAACGCAAA
>CAZEXY010000082.1:0-8505 GCA_964516345.1 uncultured Anaerolineae bacterium | reverse complement strand
TTCTACGTATCGGTGGCGTCTTTTTCTTCGCTTTCAGCGGGTTGGACATCCGAATCCCCGGTGACGGTCGGTGGAGTTGGCTCCGATCCCTGTGCTGCAGGTTCGGGGGCGGCTCCCTGTGACCCGGCGGGGGGAGCGGTGGTTTCTGGAGGCTCCCAGGTTATCAACGGCTCTTTGGATTCCGGCTGTAAGGCGATGGCTATCCTCCAGAGGGTGACGACGGCCCCTGCGATCACGAAGATCAGAGGCCAGAATTTGGTGAGTTTCCCCCGTTCCCATCCTTCCAGGGATAGCAGGAGAAAGCCAAGGGTGATGAATAGCACGGCGAGCAGGGCCGCAGGCCATCCTTCCTTCTTGCTCCTCCTCACGAAATAGAGGAGCACGGATACGATCCCGAGGGCTATGAAGAAGAATCCCGGGAGCTCTCCGCTGGAGATCTTCGGTGAAGCTCCGGTCAGTATTCCTATCGTCCAAAGTATCCCCCAGGGTATGAGCGCCCACCAGTTGCTCTGGTCGAGGATGTAGGCTATCAGGAATCCCAGCCCAACCCCCAGAGCAAGTATCGCCAGAAGCCACGCCATGCTCAACATCTGCTCGCTGCCGAGGTACACCACGGCGGCGAGGGTGAGGAGGGTGGTGGCAGGAGTCCACAGCCACCATTGTTTTCTATCTCTGAGGTAAGCGCCCAGGAAGAAGAGGCCTCCGATCGCTCCAACGCCGATGACCACGAGGATTATGTAGAACCGCCACCGATCGAATTCCCCCATGTTAGCGAGCAGGAGGATGGCTCCCCCCACCAGAAGAGCAATACCCCAGTAAAACGTATGGCCAAGTCTTTTCATTTTCGAGCCTCCGGCTCATTTGATCGTGGGGGCGACCCGCGCCCCCACGAATTTGTCGAGTTAGAGCTGCTCTTTGATTGCTCTCAAGACCCTTTCCGGCGTCATGGGCAGCTCTCTCAGCCTGATTCCAACTGCGTTGGCGATTGCGTTCGCCACCGCCGGTGCAGGTCCGTCAATTGGAAGCTCGGCGGTGGATTTCGCCCCGAACGGTCCGCTCGGTTCGACGGTAGGTATGAATCGGGTGATCATCTCCGGCATGTCGAGGCCGGTGAATATCCTGTACTGGTTGACGTGCGGGTTCATGAGATGCCCTTTGGGGCTGAACTCCATTCCTTCCGCCAGGGCATACCCAAGCCCCTGTGCAACGCCTCCTTCGATCTGGCCTTCGGCTCCGGTCAGGTTGATCACCTGTCCTATGTCGGCCACGGTGACGAATTTTTCCACCCGCACTTCGCCGGTTTCGATGTCCACGAGCACCTGTGCGAACTGCGCCGCGAAAGGCTGCGGGCATCGATAGCTCATGTGCGAAGCCGTTGCCATGATCTGATGCTGATCGGCCATGTGGAGGCTCCTCATGGCGACATCCTTTAGGGTAACTCCGCGTCCGTCCGGCGCAACGACCATCCTGTTCTCCAAACGGAGGTCTTCCACCGGGACGCCGAGCATCTCAGAGGCGACTTCTTTGATCTGTACGGCGACCTTTTCCGCCGCCTTCTTGACCGCTCCGCCGGATATAAAAGTGGTGCTGGAAGCGTAAGCTCCTTTGTCGAAGGGGGTAAAGTCGGTGTCGGCCGAGAAAACGATGATGTCGTCCGTGGAGCAACCGAGGACTTCGGCGGCTATCTGCGCCATCACCGTATCGGCTCCAGTGCCGAGGTCGGATCCGCCATAGAGCAGGTTGAAGGAGCCATCGTCGTTCATCTTGATGTACGCTCCGCCCATGTCGAGCCCGGGGATGGCGGAGCCGTGGGCTACGACGGCCACTCCCATCCCGCGGCGAAGCCATGGTTTGCCAGGGACTTCGTGCCATGCGTGGTCGTTCCTCTTCTCCCACCCGATCAGTTCGGCTCCCATGGAAACGCATTTTTCCAGTGCCACCGACTCCACAGGGTTTTCGTAGCCTTCCCGGCCTTCACCAAGGGGTTTGGCCAGGGCGAAGATATCGCCTTTGCGCACCCAGTTCTTCCTGTAGATTTCGAGCGGGTCGAGTCCGAGTTTCTCGGCGGCTTCGTCGATGAGGGTATCCAGGGCGAAGTATCCCTGTGTCGCTCCATAGCCTCTGAATGCCCCGGCAACAGGGTGGTTCGTGTAGACTACATCCCCCACGAACCTCATGTTCTTCGTCCTCAGGAGCGCAAGGGTCTTGGATCCGACATTGCTGAGAACCGTCAGCCCGTGCGCCCCGTATGCTCCTGTGCTGCCGAGTGCTTTGAGCTCCACTGCCGTTATGGTGCCGTCTTTCTTGAGCCCCACGCGCATCTTGATGATGTAGGCATGCCTCGATCTCGTGGACCTGAATTCCTGCATTCGGTCGAGCATCAAACGCACCGGCCGACCGGTCTTGATCACCAAATGTGCGACCAGATCTTCGATCACTATGTCCTGCTTGCCTCCGAAACCGCCGCCGAGTCTTGGTTTTATGACCTTGATCTTCTTCTCCGGCAATCCGGTGACCCAACCGATTATTCTCCTGAGGTGGAAGGGCACCTGAGTGCTGCTCCGAAGGACCAACCTGCCGTCTTCGTCCCAGTACCCAATGGCCACGTGCGGCTCGAGGGAAACGTGCTGTTGGAAAGGCTCTTTGAACGTGCCTCCCACCACCAGGTCGGCCTCCTCGAACGCTGCATCTACTTCTCCGGCCTCCGCTTCGATGTGACAGACGAGGTTCTTCGAGGCGTCCAGGATTCCTTCGGCGTCCGGCTCGTCGTGGATCACCGGAGCTCCCGGTTCCATCGCTTTCTCCATGTCCAGGACGGCAGGCAGGACTTCGTACTCCACTTCGATCAGCCGCGCTGCTTCCTCGGCTATTTCCTCGCTTTCGGCTGCCACCACGGCGACTCTGTCCCCCACGAATCTGACTTTGTTGTCGAGGCTTACGTTGTCTCGGGGCGATGGGGTGGGGTGCGACTGTCCGGCGGAAGAGAACACCACCCGGGGGACGTCCTTGTACGTGAGTACGGCGTGTACGCCCGGTAGTGCTTCAGCCTTGCTCGTGTCGATCGATTTTATGCGTGCGTGGGCATGTGGGCTCGTGACGAGCTTTGCGTAGAGCATCCCCGGGAGCCTGAAGTCGTCGGCGTAGACCGGTTTCCCCAGAGCAAGTTTTGCCGCATCTACCTTGACGATTCGCTTCCCGACTATGCGGAATTCGTCGTTGGGTATGCCTTCAGGGTGTTCTGCCATCCTCAGCATTTCTTCGATGGAATTGTATGCCATGGCTCACTCTCCTTTCCTTTCCTCGATCACCCGCTTGACCGCCTTCTCTTGTTTTACATACCCTGTGCACCTGCAAAGGACCGAACTAAGGGCGTCCTTGATTTCCGCGTCGGTTGGATCGGGGTTTTCGTCGAGCAAGGATTTGGCGGCGAGGATCATGCCCGGAGTGCAGTATCCGCATTGGACTGCTCCTTCCTCCACGAAGGCTTCCTGAAGGGGATGGAGTTCGAACCCGTGACTCAGCCCTTCGAGGGTCGTCACCGAGTGTCCGTCAGCCTGCACTGCCAGCACCTGGCAGGAATGCACGGCCTTGCCGTCCAGCAAGACGGTGCAAGCTCCGCATTCTCCTATCTCGCAACCATACTTTACGCTGTAATATCCCTCCCTCCTGAGGACATCCCTGAGCACTTCCCCCGGAGCTACTTTCCAGCTTTTCGGTTCTCCGTTTACGAGGAGATTCACTTCGACGATGTTCTTTCTCATCATTCCCTATGCCTCCCAAGCCATTGTCAACGCCCGGCGCGCCGCCACCGGTGCGACTTCTTTTCGGTACTCGCCGCTCGCTCTGATGTTGCTTCGAGGGGATATCATCTCTCCGAGACGGGGGATCACCTTCACCATTTCATCGAGGGTTCCTGCTTCCTTCAACATGTTCTCCATCTCTTCGACCCTCATCGGCCTGCGGTGCACGCCTCCAAGGGCGAGCCGTACATCCTCCGCTTTGCCGTTTTCTTTCTTGACCGCCGCCACCGCGAGCAGGATTGGTTCGTCGCTTTCCAGTTTTGCCACTTTCCACAACCCGAACCCCCATCCCTTCGGATTCGGGAATTCTATTGCGGTTATGATGTTGCTCGCTATGTATTTCCCCTTTCGATCGAGCAAGTCCTCCAGAGGTACTTTCTGATCGCTTTCTCCGTTCAGCTCCACACTTGCTCCGAGAACCAGCATCAAAGCGGTCAGAGCCGAAGTTGATTCCGATACGGCTATGGTGCCTCCAACGGTGGCGAGGTTCCTTATGGCGTAAGAGCCTTCCCATTTTGCCGCTTCACTTATGGTGCCGTTGGCAAGCGCTTTGATCTCCGGGTTCGAAACCAGTTCCTGTACTCTGACCATGGAGCCCAACCTTACCACCTCTCCTGTTTCGACGAAGTCCAGGCCGAGTTCCCCAAGGTCTACGACGGCTTTGATGTTGGGGCTTTTGGAAAGTACCAGATTCGTTCCGCCAGCGAGGACGTGGGTTGGGATTTCTTTCCTGTGCAGGAGCTCCAACGCCTGCCTCAAATCCCTCGGTCGATGGTATTCTTCCAGATGTTTGAGCATACGATACACTCCTTCTTCTCATTCGTTGTTTTTCGAAAGTCGGGCTGCTTTCGGGAATATCGATAAGAAAGCAGAACTCTGGACGGATCCTCCTGGATGTACGATACCCGCTTCAGCCTGAGCCTTGTGCGCCGGATTGATCGGCGTTCGAGTTTTATTATCTCACATCCCTGCCCGGATTTCCAAATCGCCTCGACAGGGGGTATGCGATCCAATAATTGGAAGAGATGGTGGCATGTTGTATAATCCGCACCGTAACCTTCGAGGAGATGCAATGGAGCTAAGGAGAATAGTGCTGATACATCCCGGAAGGGAAGGGAGGATCTTCGGCAAGGCCACCGGTTCCCCCTATACATTGATGAGGCTTGCCTCACTCGTTCCCGAAGAGATACCTGTGGAAATCTGGGATGAAAATTGGGAATCGCTGGAGCGTAAATTCCAGACGCTCGGTCCCCATGATCTGGTGGGAATAACGAGCAAGACGCTGGCCGTCGAGAGGGCGAAGGAGTTTGCCGAGATGGCGCACGAGGCAGGCGTGCGCGTCGTGGTGGTCGGCGGCGTTCACGCCACCTTGATGCCGGAGGACGTCCAACCGTGGGCGGATGTCGTGGTTACGGGAGAGGCGTACAGGACGTGGCCCAGGGTGATCCGGGACTTCGTCGATGACACGCTGGAATCGAGATATGACGATACCGAGTGGGCGCCGCTGAAAGGCGTGGCTCCCATATCCGACCGCGTCATAGAGATGATGGACGAGAACCGTCGGTACTGGACTCCAATGCTCGAGATCACCAGGGGCTGCCCCAGAGGATGTTCGTTCTGCACGGCCATCAGGGTGAGCGGTAAGAAGATCCGCTACCGCCCCATAGAAGAAGTGGTGGAAGAGATCAAACGCAGAAAGCTCAAGAGATTTTTCCTCACCGACGACAATTTCGGTCTGCCTTTCATCACGAACCCGGAGTACGTCGAGAAGCTGTTCAAAGAGCTGGCGAAACTACCTTTGCACGGGTGGACGGCTCAGGTGGAGATGTCCGTGGCGAAGAGACCGGATTTGCTGAGGCTGGCCAGAGAAGCCCACATGGACAAGATGTTCATCGGGTTCGAGTCCATAAACCCGGCCAACAAGAAGGAGCTTGGAGGAAAGAGCGATGGTGTGGCCGCCGATGATTTGCAGGCCGTGAAGACGATCCACGAAGCGGGATTGGGCGTGGTGGGGTTGTTCGTGTTCGGCTTCGACGAGGACACTCCTCAGACAATTCTCGACACGTGGGAGTTCATCAGACACAGTTCGTTGGATAGCGTCAGCATGACCGTCCTGACCCCGTACCCCGGAACGCCGTTTCGGGAGTTGCTGATCAGTGAGGGCAGGCTCATGGACAAGTCATGGCGGTTCTACGATACGGCGCACCTGGTCTACTACCCAAAGAAGATGTCGGTGGAGGATTTCGAAAGAACTTACGATTACGTGTGTCGTAAGGCTTACAGTTATCCTGCCATTGCCAGGAGAGGGATGGAGAGCTTGAGTCGGCATCAGATTCGGAAGTGGCCGTCGAAATTCATGGGGAGTTTCGGCACGGACTACGGTTACAGGCTCACGTACGATTGGAGGTACGAGGTAGGGGGGCGATTGCTTAGCGCCTGGGCAAAGAGCGAAAAGAGGGTTTTCCAGTAGCCTTGGGTCGGTAGGCACGCTCCGGGCCTTCGATATCCGAACTTCGGTGTGGGGCATTTGACAGCGTATTTCGTTAGCGATTATAATGCCTTCGTTTTCCAGAGAAATCATTGTGGTAAGAGGAGCAAAAACGGATGAAGAACCGCAATCAGGCACTTTCACTGGCCGGTGTGATTTTGCTGGCCATAATAGCGATCTGGATCGACATCTTTCCGCCGGCCGGCGGAATAAACATCCTGGGATTCAAGCGTGACCTCAAGGTGCACAAAGGCCTCGATTTGGTGGGTGGTCTTTCGGTGGTATTGCAGGCGGAGGCCCCTCCGGGGCATACGATTTCCCACGATGACATGGTAACCCTCAAGCAGATAGTCGAGAACCGCGTCAACGGGCTGGGCGTGTCCGAACCCTTGATTCAGATACAGGGCGGCAATCGGATAGTCGTGGAGCTCCCAGAGATCAAGGATCCGGAGCTGGCCATCAAGACGATCGGGCAGACCGGCTTGCTGGAGTTCATCGACGCCGGTGACACCTACCTTCCCCCGGGCACCCGTGTGAAGACCACGTACAGGGTCTCCCAGGGGCTCGATACCACGGGGACGGTTACCAGCACGAGTCCGTTCGACAAAGTGTTTACCACTATAGTGACGGGTAACGAGCTGAAGAGCGCATCCACGAGCCTCGACGAATACGGCAAGCCTCAGATCAATTTTTCCTTCAAGCCGGAAGGGGCAAGGAAGATCGCCGAGTTCACTTCCAAGAACGTGAACAAGTACATGGCAATAGTCCTGGACGGCAAGGTCATCTCCTGTCCGGTTATCAAAAGCCCCATTCCGGACGGTCGTGGGAGGATTACCGGGAACTTCAAGCTGGAAGAAGCGAAAAGCATCGCCGTCCAGTTGAAATACGGCGCCCTGCCGTATCCTCTGAAGGTGGTCGAGACGAGAACCATAGGCCCAACCCTTGGTCAGGATTCGGTGCACAGGAGCATACTGGCAGGTATAATCGGACTGGTGGGAGTGTTGCTGTTCATGCTGTTGTACTATCGACTCCCGGGCATACTTGCGGACCTGGCTCTCATCATCTACGCCTTGCTGAACCTGGCTCTCTACAAGCTCATCCCAGTAACCCTTACGCTCCCGGGCATTGCTGGGTTCATCCTCACGGTGGGCATGGCGGTCGATGCCAACATCCTAATCTTCGAGAGGCTGAAGGAGGAGTTGCGACAGGGCAGGCCTCTCTTCACAGCCGTGGACCTGGGGTTCAAGCGTGCCTGGCCTTCCATTAGAGATGCGAACGCATCTACTTTGATCACCAGCGCCATCCTGTTCTGGTTCGGCTCTCACTTCGGAGCGAGTATGGTGAAAGGCTTTGCACTTACCCTTGCCATTGGTGTGCTCGTGAGCTTGTTCACCGCCGTGACGGTCACCAGGATTTTCTTGAGCACTGTTATGAACATGGACATCACCCGCAACCATTGGTGGTTCGGTGTGTGAGTCGAGGAGATAAAACTATGAACATCGTAAAGAACAGGTACTGGTATTTCGCATTCTCTCTGATGATAATCATCCCCGGGATCATCTCCATGATTCTGTGGGGGTTAAACCCTTCCATCGACTTTACCGGCGGGTCCTATCTCGAATTGCAGTTCGATCATCCGAAGGCGCACATAATGCCGGGTGAGGTTCAGGAGCTGATGGCCAAGCTGGGGTTCGAGAGCGCTCTGGTGCAGACTTCTTCCGATGGAAAACTGCTCTTCATCCGCACCAGGGAGATGAATACGGCCGAAAAGGACAAACTCGAATCGGCCCTCAAGGCGAAGTACGGGGATTTCAAGGAACTCGAATTCTCCTCCGTAGGTCCCTCGGTCGGTAAGGAGGTGACGAATCGAGCCATGTACGCCGTGATTGCGGCGGCCATTGCCATCTTGCTCTACATAACCTACGCTTTCCGCAGCGTGCCGAAGCCGTTCAGGTATGGGACTGCTGCCATCATCGCCATGATCCACGACGTGCTGGTGACGGTGGGACTCGTTTCGATCTTCTGCCATTTCTTCGGGTGGCAGGTGGATGCGTTGTTCCTGACCGCTCTGCTTACCGTCATCGGTTTCTCCGTTCACGATACGATCGTGGTGTTCGACAGGATACGGGAGAACATGCGGCGTATAGGGAGGTCGATGCCGTTCGAGAAAGTCGTGAATCACAGCATCATCCAGACCCTCGACAGATCAATCAACAC
>CAZEXY010000081.1:7443-9042 GCA_964516345.1 uncultured Anaerolineae bacterium | reverse complement strand
CCCGTTTTTTGCAGTGCCCCCAAGGGGATTCGAACCCCTGTTACCGGCTTGAAAGGCCGGTGTCCTGGTCCTCTAGACGATGGGGGCCTGAAGACGGGTACATTCTAACAGACAGTCCCCGGGATGTCAATTAACCGCCGTCCAAGTCGGCGATACCGTGCTTTTCGAGCATCTCAGCAGCCTTGGAATACGGATCCATCTGCCGGCCGGCAACCTGCCTGACCGCCTCGGTCCATTCCGACTGCGTTATCCTGGAAAGCAGATTTTCCAGGAAGAGATTCTGGAGGGCATTGGTTATGTCCGTCTGCGTGCGTTTCAATTCCCTCTCCTCGAGCTGACCGCTTTCCTGAAGGTATCGCCTGTGCCTTTCAATTTCGGCTATTAGCTCTTCCGTCCCTTCGTTTCTGATGGCTACAGTCTTGATTATGGGTGGAACCCATCCCTCCTTACGCTCTGCTTCCCCTGTCGTCATCACCTTTCCATGGTGCGCCACCTGTTTCGGCGACAGTCCGAGCATCATCTTCAAAGCCATGACCGTGTGATCGGCGCCTTCTCGGTCGGCTTTGTTCACCACGAAGATGTCCGCTATTTCCAGTATGCCTGCTTTGATTGCTTGAATCTCGTCCCCAAGCCCCGGGCTTTCCACAACGATGGTGGTATGCGCCTCGCTGGCTATGTCCACTTCCGCCTGCCCGACTCCCACCGTCTCCACGATGATCCGGTCGTATCCGGCTGCATCCATCACCATGATCACGTCCGAAGTCGCCTTTGCAAGACCGCCCAGGCTCCCTCTGGTTGCCATGCTCCTTATGAAAATGCCGCTGTCTCCGGAAAGATCCTTCATACGCACCCGGTCGCCCAGAAGGGCTCCGCCGGAGAACGGGCTCGTCGGATCGATGGCTATTATGCCGACCCGGAGCCCGCGTTTCCGGTACTCCTTTGCCATGTCGTTCACCAACGTGGACTTACCGGTTCCCGGAGCCCCGGTGACGCCGATCACATAGCCGCGGCCGGTGTGGGGATAAAGCGCCATCAAAAGCCTGCGCGCATCGTCGCCGTCGTCTTCAACGATGGAGATGGCCCGGGCCAGCGCACGCCTATCTCCCTGGAGAACCCGCTCGATCAGATTTTCCATGTGCAAGCCACCTTTCTCACGCAGGCTGCGGCTCTTCGAGCCCAAGTTCCTTGTAGATGAAATCCACGATCTCCTGGGTCAGGGTTCCCGGCCCGAACACTCCCTTGAACCCAAGCGCCTTCAACTTCTCCACATCCTCGTCAGGAATGATCCCCCCGATGAGGAGAAGCACATTGTCCATCCCTTCTTTCTTCAGGAGTTCCACCACCCTGGGGGCAAGCGCCATGTGAGCACCGGACAAAACCGAAAGGCCGACCACGTCTACATCTTCCTGAAGAGCGGCCTCTGCTATCATTTCTGGCGTTTGCCTGATCCCGGTGTATATCACTTCCATACCCGCGTCTCGGAGGGCTCTGGCAACGACCTTGGCCCCCCTATCGTGGCCATCCAGGCCCGGCTTTGCGATCAAGACTCGGATTTTCTTGCGTTTGCGCGGCATCGTTTGCCTCCTTCTTTCTTTTTCT
>CAZEXY010000081.1:0-7343 GCA_964516345.1 uncultured Anaerolineae bacterium | reverse complement strand
CTCAGAAGAAAACCGGCTCTTGATATTCCCCGAATATATCCCGAAATACACCCATTATCTCCCCCAACGTGGCATAGGCGTGCGCAGCATCGATCAGGTACGGCATCACGTTCTCCCCCTCACGGGTCGCTTTCTCCAGCGCCAGCAAGACCTTGCCGACTTTCTCGTTGTCTCGCTCCTTCCTCACCTGCTCCAACCGTGCGACCTGACGCTCGTAACCCTTCGGATCCATCTCCAGCAGCGGAATCTCGATGGGCGATTCATCCACGAATTCGTTGACGCCGACGATTATCCGCTTCTTCTCGTCGATCTCCTGCTGATACCTGAACGCCGACTCCGCCAGTTCCCGCTGGAAGAAGCCGTTTTCGATGCCGGCGATCACGCCGCCGATGGCCTCGATCTTGTCGAAATACGCGTTCGCCTCTTCCTCCATCCGATTGGTGAGAGCCTCCACGAAGAACGACCCTGCCAGGGGATCGACGGTGTTCGCCACGCCGCTTTCGTAAGCGATGATCTGCTGGGTGCGGAGGGCGATGGTCACCGCTTTCTCGCTGGGGAGCGCCAGCGCCTCGTCCATGGAGTTGGTGTGGAGGCTCTGGGTCCCTCCCAAAACCGCCGCCAGCGCCTGGATGGTCGTGCGGATGATGTTGTTCTCCGGCTGCTGGGCCGTCAGGGAGCATCCGGCGGTCTGGGTGTGGAACCGGAGAAGCCAGGATCGAGGGTTCTTCGCGCCGTACTTGTCCCGCATCGCCTTGGCCCAGATACGCCGTGCCGCCCTGAACTTTGCGATCTCCTCGAAGAAATCGTTGTGGGAGTTGAAGAAGAACGAAAGGCGCGGGGCGAAGGAATCGATGTCCAGCCCCCGGGCCAGAGCGTGCTCCACATAGGTGAACCCGTCCGCCAGGGTGAACGCCAGCTCCTGCACCGCCGTAGCTCCTGCTTCACGGATGTGATACCCGGAGATGCTGATGGTGTTCCAGAGGGGCATCTCCTTGCTCCCGAATTCGATGGTGTCCGTCACCAAGCGCATGGAAGGCTCCGGCGGGAAGAGGAACTCCTTCTGGGCGATGTACTCTTTCAGGATATCGTTCTGGATGGTTCCGGCCAGCTTGCTCCGGTGGATGCCTTTGTTCTCTGCCGCGGCGATGTAGAACGCCCAGATGACCGCCGCGGGGCTGTTGATGGTCATGGAAGTGCTGATCTTGTCCATGGGGATGCCCTCCATCAGCACCTCCATGTCCTTCAGGGACGAAACCGCCACGCCGCACTTGCCGAACTCCCCCACAGCGCGGGGATCGTCCGTGTCGAGCCCGTAGAGAGTTGGCATGTCGAACGCGATGGAAAGCCCCGTCTCCCCCTGAGAAAGAAGATACTTGAACCGCGCGTTTGTCTCCTCCGCGGTGCCGAACCCGGCGAACATCCGCATCGTCCAGAGGCGACCGCGATACATGGTGGCGTGGATGCCGCGGGTGTACGGGAACTCGCCCGGGAAGCCCAGATCACGCTCGTAGTCCAGATCGGCCACATCGTCCGGCGTGTACAGGCGCTCTACCGGCGCGCTGGAAGTGGTGACGAATTCCTCCTGCCGTTCGGGAAACCGGGAAGTGGACTTCTTGAGGGTGGTATTCTCCCATTCCTGCTTGTGCTTGCGAATGCGCTGAAGTTTTTCCTTGTCGTACATTTTCCCCTCCTTTGCGGAAAACTCGGGCGAACATATCGTCAGGGACGATGATCCTTCAAGCGGAGAGCATCGTTTTCGGCGCGCTTGCCATCTCTCAGAACGACAGGAAGTCGCTTGCCTGTATCGGGATCGTAAACTCCCACCTCGATGGAATACCCACCGGAAGCAGGAACTTCGAGCACAGTGCGATCCACCAGGTACTCTCCCCTCATCCAGGCAAAGAACGGAAGGCGCTCAGGGTGTTGCAACAAAGCGTCGTTCTGAGTCAACATCTTACCATCCGCCCCAATAACATGAACGAACCGTTTCAAACGAGTCGTGGGTTTCGCAAGGACTTTCCAATACAACACAAGTTTAACTCTCCCTTTGGAGGCTTGCAAGTCGTATCCATCGAGTTCCAAGACGTCGCCGAATACAGCGCCCACGGCGTGCTCCGGATTGCTACCCAACCGGGTCACCCTGTGGGGAGAAATCAATTCGATTCCGCCGAGGAAACCGCACCCGAGCTCCTTCCCGTCGGAGGATAAAGCACAAAGTCGCAAGGTGACGGATACGGGCTTGCCCGGGCTTAGATCGGGTGTGAACACCTGTCTGAGCCTGTAACTTCTCCCGGGAGGCCACGCCTCAGGGGTGTTGGACTCGACTTTCCCCTTCCAGATCGCATCTCCGCCCTTGGAGATCAGCTCTGCCCGGAATTCGACGCCTCGAACCGGTTTCCGGCCGGACACCCAGGAAACGCGCAACACTGTTGGAACTCCGGCGAAGATCCTCTTCGGCCGATTCCACAAACCGGCAGGCACCAGTACGTCTCCATCGACTTCGTCGAATGCAACAGGAGGTTTCGGGATTTCCCCTGGGATGGAGGAACTTTCGTTCAGCACCACCTCCGCAGCTTTCGGAGGCGTTCCCAGGTAACCGCTCCCGGAGACCATCGGGAGAAGCCTGCCCGGAACGGCGTAGATTCCAATCCTGACATCGTACTTCCCGGGAGGCATGTCTGCTGGCAGCGGAACCCTTGTGAACTGAAGGAAGCGATCCCCCCTCTGCCAATCCTGGTAGGCGAACCCGACCAAATCGTCCGAGTGAGTCCATTCGTAAGAGCCGCCTCCGTCGAAAATTCCGACGGAGATACGAGGCGGCGCAGCCTTGCTCCACCCACGGACGATGCTCCAAAGGCTGACCACATCGATATTTCCGGCTCCGTCGGGTCTGGCAGAACCGGCGAGCAGTTCCATAGAGCCTCCGTAAACCACCGAATGCTGCAAGCTCCTCAAGTGGAACGCCTCGAGTATTGCCCCGAAGTCACCATCCGTCAATGCGCAAACATGGGCAAGATTCCCGTTTCCATAGAAAGCCCGAACTTCCCATCCATTCGAAGCGCAGGAAGTTCTATTTGCGATGCCATGAGCGTCGGGAGAGGAGATGGTGAAAAAATACGTTGCACCAGATTCCTTCGGCACCGGCAAAGCCAGGGAAGCATTGAACCAATCCACGTCCCTTCGCCTTGGGTTGTACAGCAAATAAGTCTGCTGATCTATGTCCATCCAGAAATCGGCGCTGACGAAAGTGCGACTGCCCATCCTTTCTCTTGGGAGCATCGCGATTGCCCGGAGATCCCCGTTGTACAGCTTGTACGTCTCGAGCGACTTGGCCCAGGAATCGAAATACGCATGGGTGGAATCCAGGAAATTCCAGACGAACACGCCGATCAAGAGCAAAGCAGCGCACATCGTGACGACACGCCTCCGCTTCCCGTTCGATCCGGTCATCGAAAGCAGCTTCTCTCCCCCCTTTCCCACCAGAGCGAACACGTATGGCATCGAGATCATCCCCCGAAGGTACAGGGGCCCGCCGGTGGTAAGGAGATCCGGCAGCAATCCCACGAAAAGCATCGTCAGAAGTACGAAGTTCTCCTCCCTGAGGGGCCGCATCAGCACAAATATGCATCCCAAAATCCACAGGATCGCCAGAGGCCATCGAAGAACAGGCCTGTGAGGCACATTGTAAAGATAATGGGGCAGATCCTTTCCTTTCCACAGCAGGCTTTCCATCGTCTCCGCCGAGCTGTGAACCGCCGGCAGGATATCCCCATGCCGCAGAGCATTCAGCACGTAGCTCAATTCGCCAACGCGCCTGTCCATCTGATGGGATCGACCGTAGAAATAAAGAGGCAGCGAGACGACGACCATGATCGCCAGCGCCGAGACCATGCCGAGCAATATCTTTCCGGGTTTGTTCCGTCTCTCACGCCACGCATAATACGCCGAAAAGACGACCGGGACGAAGAACATCACCCTGGAAGCAAGGTAGGTGTAGACGCCCACCCCGCCCAGAACGCCTGCCAGAAAGAAGAACCACATCGTGCGCCTCTCGACGCCTTTGGTCAAAAGGTAGACCATGCCCGCCGAAAAAGGAAGGAGTAGAATCGCCCTTAGCCCGACTCTGGCGGTGAAGAGAAACCAGAAAGAGGCGCCCATGAAACCTAACGACAGAACAGCCGTTCGCCTCCCCACAAGCCTTGCCAAGAGCGGAACGGATGCGGAAAGCCCCAGGAACGCCCATGTAACTCCTGCAAATCTCAAATCCCAGATGAAGTGCAGACCGGACAGGTACTTCACCACGAAAACTACCGAGTAGATGAAAAGCGGCTCCCGACCGAAATTCGCCGGGAAATAGAGAGGATGGTGTCCGTTCAGGACGGAGATCACGTCGAGCAGATTGAAAGCTTCGTCGTGCTGAAGTCCAACCGGCACCGTGAGAATGCGATAAAGCAGCAGCCCCCATACCGTCAGCAAGATAGCGATCACCGCTGGCCGGAACAATCGATCGGCATGGCGACCATTCATCTCATTTCCACCGCCCGGTAACGGCTGCGTCGAGGCATCTTTCCAGAGTGCCGTAGCGAACCTTCACCCCGGAGTGCGACGGGGCATACCATGCCGTCTTGGCGGCGTTGGTGGCCATGGTCTTGATGCCGAGCATATCGATCGGTGCAACCACGGTGCAGGTATCGGCCACGATCCTTCCCCCGGCGCCTTCTATGGCATCCGCCAGCCCCATCTTCCGGGAAAGCTCCTTGACCCACCTGGACGTAGTGATCCACAGCTTGGTTCGCACTCGCTTTCCACGGAGATAATCCGCAATCTTCCGCACCTCCGAAAGACTCGCATGGGGACAACCGATGCTCACCAGGTCTATCCGATCGACATCGGAATCCCTGTCCAGGAAAGCATAAGCTTCGTCCAGGGACTCTATCTCGACCACCTCGGCATCGCTGCTCACGATGGCTTTCCCCGCCTTTTTCGCTTCCGGCGTCACTCCTGCGATGTGATAGAGGGCTATGGAACCGCTGGCCGCCATGGCAGCGCCCATCGTCTTCAACCTGTCGATGGCCTCGCCCCCTTTCGGCAAATCCTCCGGAAGCGGAGGAAACTGTTCCCCAAGGTCTTCGAAATACGGTATGCCGTCTCGCACGATCCTGCCGACCAGATATCCCAACGCACCGTAGTCCGCTTCCGTCCTCAGCGGAACGCTCACGCGCACGATGTGCGTTGCGATGCGGTTTTCGTCCAGGTGCAGCCCATAGCGGGCGGTCCGTCCCACAATGGCCGCCGCCAGAGCACCGGGGCCGCCTTCCCGGTTGGTGTAAGCCCCAACGACGGAATTCACGAATACCACCGCCGAAGATTCGGCCCAGGCAACATGCCGTCCCGGCTTCGGGAGGCCTTGAGGGATGAAATAAGGAGTGCAACTCAAGGTCGGTTGTACCCCCATACGCACGAAAGCATCTATCACGGCAAGCTGAGGCAATGCGAAATCCTCCGGCACGCCCATCTCCCGCCAGGAGGACTCTTCCATTCCCATGGGGTTGAGCATCGTAGGGACGCTGACGCGTGCGCCTTCGTCAGCCCACCGACGGAGGAAATCGACCCCGGCATCCCCAAGGTTCTTGTAGCTGACGCCGGAAATCTGAACGTGCTCGACCGGCACCAGGTCGGGTGCGCCGTATATCCTCCCCAGCGTCACCACTATCTCCATTGCTCTGCGAACGCCCTCCCCCATCTCGCCGGAGAGCATAGCCTGTTCTTCGTCCGTCAATCGAATTTCCACGACGACTCCACCGCAACAAACCAAATCGATTTGTGAAATTTTAACACACCGAAACGCCAGGGTAAAGCAACGAGGTTTGTTTTTCCCCCGCCCGGAGTGTACAATGACCGAGCAGATTTATAGCCGGAGGTAGCGTACCATGGAATGTCCAAAATGCGGAACGTGGAATCCCGACGACAGGCAAACCTGTTGGAGGTGCGGCGCTGTGCTGCCGAAGCCTCAGGCCAAGAAAAAACGCTCCCAGATTACTTTCATGAACCTGCCGCTGTGGGTCTGGGGCCTGCTAATTGCAATGTTTCTGTTCTGGATTCTGGGAAGGCTGTTCTTCTGAGCGCACAACCGGCTTCTCGGCGAATATCCACATCATGAATTTCATCCCGGAATTCTCTCGTCTGTAGACGCGGATGCTTTCGAAACCGGCAGCACCCAAAAGCTTCCCGAATTCCTCCTCGGTATAAGCGTGGGTCAGGGGGCTTATGAGCCAGTGTTCGATCCATTCGAAAGGCTTTGCCATCCAGTGCCGGCCATCCACGTCCGCTATGAAGATCGAGCCTCCAGGTTTCAAAACTCTGAAGCTTTCGGACATCACCCGCTCCGGCTTGGGCAGGCAATGAAAGGTCATCACCATCTCCACCATGTCCACGCTCTCGCTTGCAATCGGCACTTCGGTGACATCGGCTTGGACGAAAGCCGGAACGGACGGCCCAAATTCCAGCTCCGACCAATGGACGCATTCCATGTTCCAATCGAGGGAAATTATCCTTGCGTTTGGGAGATTCCTGCTCAGATAAGCCACACCATGCCCGTTTCCGGTCCCGAAATCGAGGATCGTCCCCGACTCCGGGAATCGAAAGTGCTCCATTGCGAAGTCGTAAGCACTTCCCGATTTCATCATGGGCATTTTGTCCATCGCTTTCCTGAGAAGAGCCTTCATGCCTACCTCCTGAACCCGCTGGGCTAAGTATGTGCCATCGCCCGCCTCAGGCTTCGCAACTACTTTCTAAACCAAACAAGGTACGAACCTATCAGCAACGCCTGAATCCCGACTATGCCCCAAAACCGCATCCTGAACGACCTTTTGACCGTCTTGTGGTGAAACAGGGGCATGGCGACGAGAGCGCCAAGAGTGCCGCCAGTTAGCACAAGGAGGAGAAGGACATCTTCCGGCACCCGCACGATGCCCTTCCCTGCGACAACCTTGTCATAGCCAAAGGCGATCACGGTCACCACGCTTACGGCAACCAACCAGGCTGCCAAAACGCCGAAACCCGCCACGTGCATCACGGCCAGCGCAAGCAGAGCAGCCATGCCGAAGAAAAGCGCCCCAAATCGCTCAACAGTCCCCATCATAGGCCCCCACGTAAATCGGGTTGCTGAAAATCCAGCCCCGCTTCTTGAAAAGTTTCTTCTTCCAGACTTCCACCCTGTAAGCGCCGGGCTCGTTCGCATCGAATTCCAATTCGACGCCGACGCCGGAAGCGACCAACTCGCCGTTCCGGAGCAGTCGTATCTCCCCCTCAGACGGCAGTCGCACTATCAGGCGAGCCGAATC
>CAZEXY010000080.1:1668-9116 GCA_964516345.1 uncultured Anaerolineae bacterium | reverse complement strand
GAAGCGTTTTTTCATCTGTGGCGACTTTCAAGGAAGGTCTCCTTTTGTGCAGATACTGCGGGCTGCGAGTTCTACGTGCCTCCATCTATCCTGTTAACCGTGGCCTTAGAGACATACCCACTGCGCCCCGGTGGAAAATTCGTTTTGATCGATGGCATGGTTACGGTATACTTGAATCGTCTCGTAAGCCTCGCAGGAGCGTTCGAGAGACGGGAGAAGGGCGATGGAAAAGGAGGAACACGGCCTGAAGGCAGGTCAGGGAAGGGAGCCTGCTTTCCTGGTGGAAGTGAACGGACGAATCGGATACATGAGAGGACTGGAGCACTACCTGGTGGGAGGTTCCGGTGAGGTATCTTCCATCGAGAGTCTTCAGGACCTCTTTGGAGAATCCATCCCGATGGGCAGACCATGCTCTGATCTCGACGATCGATCCCCTTTCCGCCACGAAGTGTTCGAGATCTCCTCCCTGTGTGGGCATGAACTTGTCTCCCCGCTGGAAGTAAAACTGCTTTCCATACTTTCCAACGGCATTTGTTACAGGGCTGCTTTCATAGAGGAGGCGGACAGAAGTTCCACCACCGTGTACCTCCTGGATCGTGCCAGGAGGGCGCTGGATCTCATATCTCGTTACAATCGTGCTTTGATAGAAGCGGACACGGAAGAGGATGTACTGCAAACTGCCTGCGATTTGCTGGTGGAAGTAGGAAAGTTCGAGTTCGCCTGGATAGGCTTGCGGGTTTTTGACGAGGAGAAGAGTGTCGTGCCCGTGGCTCAGGCAGGTAGAGCCGGAGAAGGCTACCTGGAGGGGGTCAGAATTTCGTGGGGAAACGATCAGTTCGGCCAGGGTCCTACGGGCAGAGCCATTAGGGAAGGGAAGGCAGTCGTGGAAAAGGACATACCTGGCTCTTTATCCTATTCTCCATGGAAGGAGGAAGCCATCAAGAGGGGGTTCTTCTCTTCTGCAGCGATCCCTCTCAGGCTAGACGGAGAGGTGATAGGAGCCGTGAATGTCTACTCTTCCAATCGGGGGGCTTTTGGCCCGGAGGAGTTGGGACTCCTTACCCAGATTGCGGACGGCATAGCCCTTGGGCTCGATAGGGTCAGAACAAGACACGCCCATCACGAAGCTCTCGATTCACTGCGCAGGAGCCAGGTGCTCTTCGAGACCATCAGCAGAGCGGCGCCGGACGCCGTGATCGTCGTGGACGACGATTGCAGGATCACTTTCTGGAACGAGGCGGCCGAAAGCATTTTCGGGTACACCGAGGAGGAAGCAACAGGCAAGATATTCTCGGATCTGGTGATCGATCCGCAGATTAGAAGCTCGGTGACATCTCGACTTGGGGAACGACCATGCGGGGGAAACTTGGAAACTTACAGATTTGAAGTGACCGCCGTAAACAAGGAAGGGGAGCGTCTCCCGGTGGAACTTTCCGTAGCATCCGTCAGAACGAACAGCCGCAAAATAACCATCCTCTTCGCGAGGGACATCACCGAATGGAAGGTCTCGGAGGCAAGGCTCAGGGAATCTTCCAAAAAGCTGGAAAAACTCCACGATATAGCAAGGAAACTCGAATCCTTGCACGACGAGAACGAAGTGTACGTGGTTACGGTCAAGGCGGCGGAGAGCATATTGAATTTCAGCATTTGCACCCTCGACCTGGTCGAGAACGACCGGTTCGTCGTAAAGGCTACCAGTGACGGCGTGCCGGAAGGGGCAAGCGTCAGCGCTCCGCTGAGCGTCAGCAGCATCGCCGCCAAGACGTATTTCACCGGGAAGACAATCGTGATAGGAGACATGCAGAAAGAGCCCGGCGCAAGGCCAACTACGGATTACCTCAGATCTATCATCAGTGCTCCTTTCGGCGACATAGGGGTGTTTCAGGCGGCATCTCCTATCGTCGATGCCTTTACGGAAAACGACGTTCGGTTCCTGGAACTCCTCCTTGGGCATGCTTTCCAGGCGGTGAAGAGGATACGGCTCGAGCGGGATTTGAAGGAGCAGGCGATACGTGATCCGCTGACCGGAATGTTCAACAGGAGGTATTTCAACGAGGTCATCGAGCACGAACTGTACAGATCGGCGAGGTATTCCCACCCCATAGGGTTCCTGATGATAGACATCGATCGGTTCAAGGAGATCAACGACAAGTTCGGGCATCAGGTTGGAGACAAAGTGCTGCAGGCCGTTGCCAGGTTTTTGAAGAAGGAGCTCAGGGCCAGCGACATTGTGATAAGATACGGCGGCGACGAATTCCTCGCCATGCTCCTGGAGACGGACGGGGAAACGGATTCCGTGAAATCGAGGCTGGAGCGTAGAATCACGGCGGATGCTGCGATACAGGAGTTGGTGTCTTTCCCGATCACCCTTTCGATTGGATCTGCCCATTGGGAGCCGAGCACCAACAAGCCGATCGAAGAAATCCTTGCCGAAGCCGATCAGAGGATGTACGAAGAAAAGAGAAGACACCAATCCACGTGGAGGTAACCGGAGAGACAACGATGAAATCCATCAAAGCCGACCCATTCCTGTGGCTTCTGATCGCCGCGCCTGTGGTGATCGCCGGAAATTACCTGAAATGGAACCCGACCTTGATCTTCTTTCTTTCGGTGCTTGCGATAATTCCTCTTGCGAAGGTAATGGGGGATGCCACCGAAGCGCTTTCCCGGTATACCGGTCCCAAGGTCGGAGGATTGCTGAATGCATCCCTGGGCAATGCTGCTGAGCTCATAATAACTTTGGTGGCCATAAGAGCGGGATTGCTCGATCTGGTAAAGGCTTCCATCACAGGATCGATAATCAGCAACATTCTCCTGGTAACCGGGGCAGCGTTGCTCGTCGGGGGGCTCCGGAACGGCATCCAGAGATTCGACCGCACGACGGCCGGGTTGTCGGCCACGCAGCTCACGCTGGCGGTCATCGCGCTGGCAATACCCGCCGTTTTCTATCACACCGTCCCCGGGGATAGCATGGCCGTCGAGGAACTGAGCCTGGGAGTTGCTGCTGTCATGATCGTCACATACGTGCTGAACCTCGTTTTCGGCATGGGATACTATGCTACCGAAAAACCGACGGACGGCGGAAAGTCCGCCGGGTGGAGTTTCGGAAAATCGCTCCTCATCCTTGGCGTCGATACGCTCTTCATAGTGTGGCTCAGCGAGATAATGGTGGGCGCGGTGGAGCCCACCGTCGCTTCCCTGGGTATATCGGAATTCTTCGTAGGCATCATCGTCATCCCGATCGTCGGTAACGCGGCCGAAAACTTCGTGGCTATTACGGTAGCAGCCAGGGACGAAATGGATCTGAGCCTGGAGATCGCCCTTGGTTCATCCATTCAGATAGCGTTGTTCGTAGCGCCTTTGCTGGTGTTCCTCAGCCTGTTCGTCGGGCCTCATCCTTTGAACCTGATCTTCCATCCGTTTGAGCTGGCGGCGCTGGCTTCCTCCGTGATCATCGCCGCGTTCATATCGCAGGACGGGGAGAGCAATTGGATGGAAGGGGTGCAGCTCATAAGCGTGTTCCTGATCATTGCCCTGGCGTTCTTCTTCCTCCCGCACTGACCGATTCTGAATCAAGGGGCACTGCCCCCGCCTGCCCACAGCAAGCGAGCTTATATCCCAACCCCGGTACGACTTTACAGGAATCGGTGTACAGATATTCTCCGCGATCTTTTGTGAAATTTTTGCCGGTTGCAAACACAGATACCAAAGAGCTATAATTAATTCTGCTTGGTCTGGGACGGTTTGCCCCAAAACCTCTTTGCTGGAGGGGGAAGACATGGCGGAATCAGATCCTCTCGTGCTTGCCATAGACCTCGGGACTACCGCGTGTAAAGTAGGGTTGGTCACTCCAAACGGTAAGGTGGTTGCCTACACAAAAGAATCCGATGCGACCCCGACGAAGTTCCTTCCCGGCGGTGGAGCGGAGCAGGATACCGCCGACTGGTGGAAGGTGGTTACGGGGACGGTAAGGAGGCTTCTTTCGGAGACCGGAACCCCAAAGGAGCGAATAGCGGCAATCTCGGCGAGCGTTCACTGGTCCGGGACCGTGGCGGTGGATAGGGAAGGGAATCCTCTGGGAAACGCCATCATCTGGATGGATACCAGAGGTGCTCCTTACGTCAGGGAAATCACCGGAGGCCCGCTGAAAATAGAAGGGTTTGGGATCGACAAGATACTGACGTGGGTAAGGCTCACCGGTGGAATCCCTACTCATTCCGGCAAGGACCCCATCGCTCACATCCTTTTCCTGAAGAACGAACGCCCCGAGGTATACAGGGAGGCGTACAAGTTCCTCGAATCCAAGGATTACCTGAACTTCCTGCTCACCGGGAAGATGGCCTCCGATTTCGCAACCATAACCCTCTACTGGCTCACCGACAACAGAAACATCAACGATGTGAGATACTCGCCGAAGTTGTTGAAACTCGCCGGAATCGAAAGGGAAAAGCTCCCTGATCTCTATCCGACCACCCACATCCTGGGAGAATTGCGACCGGAAGCGGCCGAAGCCATGGACCTTCCGGCAGGAATACCGGTGGCGATGGGTGCCCCGGATGTGCAGGCGCCGGTTTTGGGTTCCGGAGCGGTTGGGGACTTCGAACCTCACATCTATCTCGGAACTTCCTCCTGGCTTAGCTGCCACGTGCCTTACAAGAAGACTGACCTGTTCCACAACATGGCCTCTCTCCCGTCCTCGATTCCGGGAAGGTATTTCGTTGCCAACGAGCAGGAGACTTCGGGGGTCAGCCTTACTTTCTTGAGGGACAAATTCTTCTTCTCCGACGATGATCTCGGCACCGGACCCGCCCCTGAAAACGCCTATCGGATCTTCGATGAGCTGGCTGCTCAGGCTCCCCCCGGAAGTCACGGGGTGATCTTCACTCCGTGGCTCTACGGAGAACGGACTCCTGTGGACGACCCGACGCTTCGCGGCGGGCTGTACAATCTTTCCCTCGGAATCACGCGTGCAGACGTGGTGCGTTCGGCGTTCGAAGGCGTTGCGCTCAACACGAGGTGGCTGCTGAAGTACGTCGAGAAATTCGTCCGGAGAAAATTCGGGCCGATAAACCTCATCGGGGGCGGAGGAATATCCGACGTATGGTGCCAGATTTTCGCAGACGTGTTGAACCGCCCCATCAGGAAAGTGAAGGATCCCCAGGCCGCGGGATTGAGGGGCGTCGGAATCGTGGCAGGACTCGCTTTGAAGATGACGGATCTGGAAGATTATTCCAGGTACGTGGAAATAGAAGGAACTTTCCAGCCAAATCCGGACAACCGGAAGCTGTACGACGATCTGTTCGATGCTTTCGTGGAGATATACAAAAAGAACCATTCGCTCTACCGAAAGCTCAATGGAAAATGATGTGAAAAGGAGGCGATCCTCATGGACGTGACGAAGTTGCTTTCGAGCGTCGGCGGAAGACTGCCCCGCCCGGTGGCGCGTACGATGGAAAAGGGCCTGAAGAAGCTGCCGGGAGTTGGGAAGATGTTGGACAAGGAGTACGAGAATCTTCTCTCCAGCCTGGAAGAGGAACTGAAGCCGTACCAGGGGAAATTCCGGGAGTTTCCTTCTCTTCCACAAGATGGGATGGGCGACGAAGAGATATTGGAGATGATGCGCTCGCTCGGGGCGCAGGAGGAAGAGAGGTGGAAAAGCGGACACGCTTCCGGCGCCGTGTACCACGGCTCTGACGAACACGTAAAGTTCATAAACGAGGTCTATGCCCTGAATTCCCAGAGCAATCCGCTGCATGCCGATCTCTGGCCCAGTACCATAAAGTACGAGGCGGAGATCGTTTCGATGACTGCGAACATGCTGGGAGCGCAGGAGGCAAAGCGCCTCGACCCGGATGCTGAAGTGTGTGGTACTGTGACGTCCGGCGGCACCGAGAGCATCCTGATGGCCATGAAAACCTACCGGGATTGGGCCAGAGCGGAGAAAGGCATAACGAAACCGGAAATCGTCCTTCCCGTGACGGCTCATCCTGCCTTCGACAAGGCGGCTCAGTATTTTGGCATCAAGGCCATTCGAACCCCTGTGGGGGACGACTTCAAGGCGGATGTGAGGGCCATGGAAAAAGCCATCACCCGGAACACGATAGCCCTCGTAGGGTCAGCCCCGGGATATCCTCACGGGGTCATCGACCCGATCCCTGAAATGTCGGACATGGCCTACAAGCGCGGCATCGGTTTCCACACCGATGCCTGCCTGGGAGGGTTCGTCCTGCCCTGGGCGGAAAAGCTCGGCTATCCGGTTCCTTTGTTCGATTTCAGGCTCCCCGGCGTTACTTCTATCTCCGTGGACACTCACAAATACGGGTATGCGGCGAAAGGCACTTCGGTGGTGCTGTATCGAACGCCGGAGCTCCGCAGATACCAGTATTTCACGGCCACGGATTGGCCTGGCGGGCTTTATGCGTCTCCATCGATGGCCGGCAGCCGACCCGGGGGCTTGATCGCCGTGTGTTGGGCTGTCATGGTGAAGATGGGCGAGCAGGGATATCTGCAAGCCACGAAATCGATCCTCGAGACGGCCGATAAGATCAAAGAGGGGATCGCAAGCATTCCGGAGCTTCGTATACTTGGAGACCCCCTGTGGATCATTGCATTCGCTTCGGACGAGGTGGACATCTACAAGGTGCTGGATGCGATGAACGAACGGGGATGGAGCCTGAACGGATTGCAGTATCCGCCCGCGGTGCACATAGCTCTGACCCTCAGACATGCACAGCCCGGAGTCGCGGAGCGGTTCGTGGAGGATCTGAAGGCTTCTGTGGAGTACGTTAAAGAGCACCCGGAGGAATCCGGTGGTATGGCTCCCGTTTACGGTATGGCGGCTTCGGTGCCTTTCCGAGGGATGGTGGACGACCTCTTGCGGCGTTACCTCGACCTGCTGTACAAAGTGTGATCGAAGCAGATGTTATGAGCGGCGGGCACGTCGATGAGGATGGAAATGAAACGCGAATAACGCTGATGAACGCAGATAATCAAGTCAACGCGAAGACGCAACGAAGCGAAGGCGCAAAGGATTTTTCAATTCTTCGCGCCTTGCGAACTTTTGCGTCCCTGCGTTGAAACCGCCGGGAGCGCTGATATCTCGCGCTACAGCGCCTGCCCGGTGGAGCGATCCTAACAGATCGCTTTACGGTGCTGGCGAGCCAAGGTTCGGTTAACGAATTAGAATCTGATAACGCTGATGAACGCAGACAATCGAGTCAGCGCGAAGACGCAACGAAGCGAAGGCGCAAAGGATTTTTCAATTCTTCGCGCCTTGCGTATCTTTGCGTCCCTGCGTTGAAACCGCCGGTCGAGCTAACCGCTCGCGCCACAGCGCTCTATTTACGGAACAGGTGCAATTTTCTCTCACAGCTGGCGGAACCTCGCCGTGAAATGTCGCAACGCCGGAGCCTGATACACGATTTCGTAGCCCCGGAGTTCGCCCGCCC
>CAZEXY010000080.1:0-1568 GCA_964516345.1 uncultured Anaerolineae bacterium | reverse complement strand
TGTCGCAACGCCGGAGCCTGATACACGATTTCGTAGCCCCGGAGTTCGCCCGCCCTCGATGCTATCTCGGCGCACACTTCTGCCACGTAGTCCATGTGCGATTGAGTGTACACCCGCCGTGGGATCGCCAGCCGCACCAGCTCCATTTCCGGCCAGCGTTCCTCGCCGGTGACGGGGTCGACGCCGCCGAACATCACGCTGCCGATCTCCACGCCCCGAATCCCTCCGGCGCGGTACAGTTCCACGACGAAGGATTGAGCAGGGAACTCCCTCTGAGGGATCTGCGGCAGCAGGCTTTTGGCGTCGATGAAGACGGCGTGTCCGCCGGGCGGCTCCACCATCGGCAGCCCTGCCTCCTCCAGCTTCCGGAACAGGTACGCCGTCTGGCCGATGCGGTATTCCAGGTACCGCTCGTCCAGACCTTCCTCCAGCCCCACGGCCAGCGCCTCCAGATCTCTCCCGGCGAGGCCTCCGTAAGTCACGAATCCCTCCCGCAGGATCAGTTCCGTGGAGATTCTCTGGAACAGCGCCTCATCCCGCAGGCCGATGAGTCCGCCGATGTTGACGATGGCATCTTTCTTGGCGCTCATCAGGAAAGCGTCCGCTTGGTCGAAAGTGGCGCGGGCGATCTCCGCCACGCTCATCCCTTTCGCCGATGGATCGCGCTGTTTGACGAAATAGCTGTTCTCGGCGTAGCGGGCGGCGTCCAGCACCAGTGGAATCCCGTAGCGGCTCAGGAGTTCCTTCGTCTCCCGGATGTTCTCCAGGGAGACCGGCTGCCCGCCGCCGGAGTTGTTGGTGATGGTGAGGATCACCAGGGGTATCCTATCCGCTCCCTTTTCTTCTATGAGTCGTTCCAGTTTCTCCAGATCGATGTTCCCTTTGAAAGGGTGATGGCTGTGCGGGTCGAGCCCTTCATCGATCACCAGGTCGACGGCCTCGGCACCCCGAACCTCCACGTTGGCTCTGGTAGTGTCGAAATGCTGGTTCGCCGGGACGATGTGCCCTTTGGTCAGGCCCACGGCTGAGAAGAAGACGTTCTCTGCCGCCCGCCCCTGGTGGGTGGGCACGAAGAACGGCATTCCAGTGATCTTCTGCACCGTTTCCTTGAGCCGGTAGTAGCTCCGGGCTCCGGCGTAGGATTCGTCGCCGCGCATCAGCGCAGCCCACTGCTCCTGGCTCATGGCTCCGGTGCCGGAATCGGTCAACAAGTCTACGGTGATCTTTTCTGCAGGGATCAGGAAGACGTTGTAACCGGCTTCCTCGAGGTATCTTTCGCGTTCTTCCGGGGTGGTAATGCCGATGGGTTCGACCATCTTGATGCGGAAAGGTTCGAATTTAGCATCCGCCATTGCAACCTCCTCGTTGCCAGAGATTCGTTTGCGCAAAGAAAGGCAGAGCATTCGCTGCCCTGCCCGTATTCTACCACACTCTGCGTATCATCTGTAGGGGCGAGCTGCAGCTCGCCCGCGGCGGGTCTTTCCCGCCGCGGAGCCGCAAAGAAACGATAGTAGGGGCGACCTGCAGGTCGCCCCTACCCTATTCTCAACGCGAAGCCGCAAAGAGGC
>CAZEXY010000079.1:0-9172 GCA_964516345.1 uncultured Anaerolineae bacterium | reverse complement strand
ACCTTTGACATTACCACTCCTTTGTCATAAAATCCCACAAAGGAAAGTCATAGGAGAGGGCATTATGAAAAAACTTAGCAGCGCCGAGATAAGGAATACGTTCCTGCATTTCTTCGAAGAAAGAGGACACCGCATAGTCCCAAGCTCCTCCCTGATACCGGTAGGAGACCCCACCCTTCTCTTCACCAACGCCGGAATGGTGCAGTTCAAGAACCTGTTCCTCGGGCTGGAGAAGAGGGATTATACCCGCGCAACCACAGCGCAAAAGTGTATGCGCGTCAGCGGCAAGCACAATGACCTCGAAAACGTCGGGCCTTCGAACAGACATCACACGTTCTTCGAAATGCTGGGCAATTTCTCCTTCGGAGATTACTTCAAAAAGGAAGCCATCCAGTTCGCATGGGATTTGCTACTTCACGTGTACGAACTTCCAAAGGAGCGGCTGTGGTTTACCGTGTACACGGACGACGACGAAGCCTTCCAGTACTGGCAGGACGTGGGAGCAGCCCCCGATCGGATATTGAGGTTCGGCGAGAAAGAAAACTTCTGGGCTATGGGGGATACAGGCCCCTGCGGCCCCTGTTCCGAAATCCATTTCTACACCGGCGACCTGGAAAAGCAATCTGCGGCGGGAGTCAACAACAGCGACGAGTACATCGAGATATGGAACCTCGTCTTCATGCAGTACGAAAGGGATGCCAGCGGGAAGATGACCCCTCTCCCCCGCCCGTCCATCGATACCGGCATGGGACTCGAAAGGATGGCTGCAATCCTGCAGGGAGTGAAATCCAACTACCAAACCGATCTCTTCATGCCGATCATCCTAAAGACTCAAAAGCTCCTGGGGCATACGGACGAAGAGAGGGAGAAGAGAATAGTCTCTTACAGGGTGGTGGCCGACCACGGCAGAGCGGTCACGTTCCTCATCGGTGACGGCGTGCTTCCGGGCAACGAAGGAAGGGGCTACGTGCTTCGGCTCATCCTCCGACGTGCAGCCCGACACGGCAGGATGCTCGGGTTCAAAGGCCCGTTCCTGGCCGAGATCGCGGACACCGTCATAGAGATCATGGGGGAACACTACAGGGAGCTCGTGGACAGGCGGGATTTCATCCTCAAGACTATAACGGCCGAAGAGGAAAGATTCCTCAGAACCCTCGACACCGGTCTGGAGCTGCTGGACGAAATCCTCGCCAGGGAGGACGTGCAGAGGGAAAAACTCATCCCAGGCGACGAAGCGTTCAGGTTGTACGACACATACGGCTTTCCGCTGGATTTGACCAAGGACGTGGCGAAGGAGCACGGCATCGGGGTGGACGAAGAAGGATTCCGCAAGCGCCTGGAGGAACAAAAAGCGCGCTCCAGGGCGGCTGCCCAGTTCGGGGCCGTCCTCGACGAAAACGCCGATAGATACCTCGGCGTGCTTCAGGAACTGCAGGACCAGGGGATACTCGGACCCTCCGGGGTCCAGCACCTGTACCTCGACGCCGAAGAACTCGACACCAGGGTTGCGGCGATATTGAAGGACGGCGAACCGGTATCCATCGCCCGACCCGGGGAGAACGTGGAAATAGTGCTAAGCGAAACCCCGTTCTACGTCGAAAGCGGAGGGCAGGTAAGCGACACAGGCACCATCGTGGGCCACACCGACGGCAACGGGCAGGGATGGAGCGTGGAAGTTACCGACGTCAGGAGACCGGTTCCGGGGCTGATAGTGCACATCGGACGGGTGGTGAACGGCACCGTCCGCCCCGGCGACCCTGCACACGCGAGCGTGGACGTCGAACGCCGATGGGACATCCGACGAAACCACACGGCAACGCACATCCTGCACAACAAGCTCCGCCAGGTGCTCGGCACGCATGTCTATCAGGCAGGCTCGCTGGTTGCGCCCGATAGACTCCGGTTCGACTTCACCCATCCGATGGCCATGACGGAAGAACAGATCAGAAAAGTCGAGGAACTCGTAAACCTGGCAATCATGCAGGACGATCCCGTTGACTGGGTGATAAAACCGTACCAGGAAGCGGTAAAACTGGGTGCGATGGCGCTCTTCGGCGAGAAATACGGCGAACAAGTTCGGGTGGTAGCCATCGGAGAAGACCTGGAGCACGCATGGAGCAAGGAATTCTGCGGCGGAACTCACGTCGAAAGGACAGGACAAATCGGGCCCTTCGTCATAATCTCGGAGGGGAGCGTGAGCGCCAGCGCCCGCAGGATCGAAGCGGTGACCGGCAGATACGCCGTGAAATACATACGGGAGCATCTCGATCTGCTGAGCAGACTGTCAGGCAGGCTTGGAGTGCCTCCGGAGGAATCGGAATCGAGGCTGGAGGATGTCTTCGAGGAGCTCAGGTCGACCCAAAAGGAACTGAGCCATCTGCGTGAAAGACGGGCGCGATCCAGCGTGGAAGACCTGCTTTCCCGCGTGGTAGAACTCGACGGAGTGAAAGTGCTGGCCGCTCAGGTCGATGCAGAGGACGTCGCCACCATGCGCAGGATGACGGACTGGCTGAGGGACAAGATGCGCTCCGGATTGGTGGTGCTGGGAGCCAACATAGGAGGAAAGCCGATTCTCATAGCCGCAGCAACGAAAGACGTCGTAGAAAGAGGCATCAAAGCAGGAGACGTGGTCAGGGAAATAGCCCCTGTGGTAGGTGGCGGCGGTGGAGGTCGGCCTCAGATGGCTCAGGCAGGCGGCAAAGACCCTTCCAAACTCCCGGAGGCTCTTTCCAAAGTGATACCATTTGTTCAGGAGCAGCTTGCTCGTGAGCGTTAAACCCGAAAACCGTCACGAGGGAGGAAGAAGGACTTTTCCCTCCCTCGTTTCCCCCGTAACCATTCTGCATTTGGAGAAAGGGCTCCCCTCCGAGGCAATAGCCGAAAGGCTGAAATCGTTTTCCGCGGGCAGGATCGTTCTGTGCCTTCCGCCCGGATTCCGGGAGAACCGACAGACCTTTTGGGCTGTCGTCAGAAGGCAGGCAGCTTCGCAAGGGATCATGGTCGCCGTGGTGACGCTCGATCCGGAAACGGCAAGAGCTGCCGGCGCCGCAGGCCTGAGAGTCTTTCCACTCTGTCTCATGGCCAAAATGCTGCCGTGGAGCATGGAGCTTCCTGTAGAGGAAGCACCGAAGCCGAAAGAGAAACTTCTGGCAGAGCCGCCGATCAAAGAGCCTATCAAGCCGCCAAAGCGACGTAGATTGCCCGGATTCGCATCGGCGCTACACGAATCGGGAGTAAGATGGTGGCACCCGGTGATCTCCCTGCTGGTTCTCATAGCAATAATCCTCGGGACGAGGCACCTCGTGCTGGATATCGTGCCTTCCGCCGTGGTGACGCTGGTCCCCGCTCCGGAGCCGGTGTCCGCCAGCGTCCAGGTCACGGCCAGCCCGTTCTTCAAAACCGTTGACGCACTGCACAATGAAATACCGGCGAGAATCGTAGAAGTGATGCTGGAGGGAGAAGCAAGCATCCCAACGACGGGGAAGAAAACCGTACCGGACACACCCGCCAAAGGGAAAGTAACGTTCAGGAACAAACTATCGGAGGAAGTGGTGGTGCCGATGGGCACAATCGTTTCGACCTCCACCGGCAACGTAGTGCGGTTTAGGACCACCACCACGGCAACGCTTCAGGCTCAAGTCGGAGCCACCGCAAGCGCCGAGATCGAGGCAATGGAGCCCGGGGCACAGGGCAACGTCCCCGCGGGAGTCATCAGCAGGATCGACGGCCCTCTTGCACTATCGGTCTGGGTGATAAATCCTGCCCCCACCTCCGGAGGCAAAAATCGCATTGCATCCGTGGTATCGGAACTGGACAAAGAGCGACTTCGTGTATTGCTGGAAGCAAAGTTGAAAGCCCAGGTGTTGAGTTCGCTGAGGAAAGAGCTCAAAAGAGGGGAATTCATGCCTGAGGACACCATAAACACCAGGGCTGCCGGGCTGACCTACGATCATTTCGTCGGGGAAGAAACGCCGAAACTGACGCTGCACATGCGAATGTCCGGCAGAGGGATGGCGATCAACGGCAAAGGAGCCGAGTCCCTCGTGATGAAGAAGCTGGAAGAGAGGGTTCCACCGGCGGCGAGGTTGATACCGGGAAGCGTGAAGACCAGCAGGAGCGACATCACGGTCAGAAGCGACGGAAGCGTCCGTTTCCTGGAGATAGCATACGGACAGATGGCAAGGGACATAGACACGGAAACCGTGCGACGAAGCATCCGGGGACTCAGACCGGAAGAAGCCCGAAAAGTGCTGGAGAGGGATCTCGAACTGCTGGAGCCGCCGAGTATTCAGATCGCCCCAAGCTGGATAAAAGCACGCAGGATCCCAAAGCACACCTATCGAATCCAGGTGAGAGTAGTGTGGAAAGTTCGATGAGAGGCAGGATCCTGGCCCTCGATTTCGGTGAGAAGCGCATCGGCGTAGCCGTTACCGATCTCTCAGGCACCCTCGCATCCCCGCTCAAAGTGATACATAGAAGAGCACGCAGGAAGGATGTGGAAGCGGTGCAAAGTCTCGTAGAGCAAGTGGGAGCAGTTCGGGTGGTGGTGGGTCTGCCGCTGAACAGCAAAGGAGAACAGGGCGCCCAGGCCCACAAAGCAATCTCTTTCGCCCGCAGGCTTGCGGCTTCGTTGAGCATTCCCGTGTTCCTGTGGGACGAAAGGTTGACCACGGTGGAAGCAGAAGCGCTGCTCAAAGAATCCGGGAAGTCCATCAGGCGAAGGCATGATATAATAGACGCTGCTGCTGCAGCGGTGATCCTGCAAAGTTACGTAGATGCTCTCAGAACAGGGTCAGAAGAAGCAAAGCAGGTCGAATTTTCGGACAGGGATGCTGATGAAAAAGAAAAGTGAAATCGTCTGGGTAGATAGAGTCGTTCGGTGGATGCTCTTTTTGCTGGTGATCGTCGTGCTGATAGGCGGAGCCATGATCTTGAAGATGCACATGTCCCAGCAGATTGCTGCAGTTCCTCCCGGCGGCGGAAAGGTCGAATTCTCCCCATCCGGAATCCAGGAAAGGCTCATCGGGTTCTACCTGAGGTTCCGACAAAACGATCTGCAAACGCCGGCGAGCAAGGAAAGAAAAGTCGTGGTGTTCGAAGTGTATCCGGGCGAAACAGCTTCTTCCATTGCGGACCGGCTGGAAGAGCAGGGTTTGATAAAGGACGCCGGGCTGTTCAAACTCTATGCAAAATATTACGGCATAGGCACACGCCTGGAAGCAGGGAAATTCAGGCTCTCCCCCGACATGACGATACCCGAAATAGCCATGAAGCTGCAAAAAGCCTCCGGCAAGGATATCTTCGTCACGATACCGGAGGGGTGGCGGGCCGAGGAAATAGCACAGATGCTCACGGAAAAAGGCATAATGAACGGAGACGACTTCCTCGCCATCGTCAGGAAAGGCGAAGCCGGGCCCTCCCTCGGTGGACCATACGATTTCCTCTCTGACAGGCCTGCCGGAGCTTCTCTCGAAGGATACCTATTCCCGGACACCTATCGAATTCCGGAAAATGCACGGCCGGAAGACCTGATAGCAAGGATGCTCCACAACTTCGGGGTGAAAGTTACCCCAAAGATGCGCCAGGACGCCAAAGCAAGGGGACTGACTCTGTTCCAGGTCGTCACCCTTGCATCCATCGTGGAACGAGAAACCCCTCTGGCAAGCGAACGCCCGCTCATCGCCAGCGTCTACCTGAACCGTTTGTTCAACCCCGTATGTCAAAAGGAAACGAGAGGGTATCTGGACGCAGACCCCACCGTTCAGTACGCCATGGGATACCAGAGAGACAAAGGGACGTGGTGGAAACAACCTCTGACACTGGAGGAATACAAGCACGTGATATCTCCGTACAACACATACCTGCACCCGGGGCTCCCGCCCGGCCCGATTTCGAACCCGGGTCTATCCTCCATCAAAGCGGTGATCTACCCACAACCGAGCGAGTACTGCTTCTTCGTCGCCACAGGCTCGGGAGGGCACGTCTTCTCCAAGACCGCCGCCGAACACCAGAAACAAGTGGAGCGATACCAAAAGTAACATGTCCAAGAAGATCATGGCCTGGGCTGTGATAGCCCTGGCAATTGCAACGATTGCAACTTCATGCAAACCTCGCTCTGCGCCGGCGGAAGTGAAGCTGGCTCTCATCGCTCCCTTCGAGGGAGAAGGCAGGCCGCTCGGTTACCAAACACTGTGCGGAGTAAAACTCGCCATCAAAGAGCACGGCTACCGGATAACCGACAAAGGCCCTTCGATCAGCCTGATAGCTCTGAACGACGACAACATCCCCGAGAAAGCACAGGAGCAGCTCAGAGCCGCAGAAGCGGATAAAGCGGTGCTGGCGGTTCTTGGACCGTGGAGGAGAGGGACAGCAAACGCAGTGGTAAGTGCGTCCCCAAAAGTGGCCGTCCTGATCCCGGCGCCTGTGGACTCCCTGACCGATCACACCCACAGGTTCTTCGCAGACGATGCGAGCCTACGCGAAGCCATTTCATCCGCCACAGGCGGGAAATGCGCCGACGTGCTCTCGAGTGAGGCCAGCTACCTGAACACGATCCCCAGGTGCGATGACAGCCACATGCTGGTAGTCGACGGCGATTCCCCAAACATCGTAAGGGAAGCCTGCCGGAGGATGAAATCCGGCGAGAATTTCCTCATTGCGGGTCCGGATTTCGCCCGGCCATGGATTCTGCCGCTTCTTCCATCCGGAGCAAGCGTGCGATGGGTCACCTCCTGGGAAGCCCCGCCGAAAGGATTCTCGGAGGAATACCGCTCGCTCTGCAATTCCAATCCATCCCACGCTTCGTTCGCATCCTACGAATCTGCGAACCTCGCTCTCAGAGCCTTCGAGAGGGCGTACGAAAATCACAGGCTCGATCGGGCTGGAGTCGACGAAGAGATTTCGAAGCTGATGACCGAGATGCGGTTCCCGGTGACGGCATACAATCTGGAACGATGATCGCACATTCCACGGAGGCACAACCATGAAAGTTCTCGTTCTGTCCTGGGAATACCATCCCAACATCATCGGGGGGATGGGCATCCACGTAACGGAGCTCGTGAGCGAGCTGGCAAAGCTCGGCGTGGAGGTGTTCGTGGTCACGATGGGTGACCGCGAAACGCCATCATCGGAGGAGAAAGGGAATCTCCACGTCTACCGCATCCCCCACGAAATACACGTGGGAGATTTCTATTCCAACGTGCTCCAGGCAAACTCCAGGATGGCAGACATTGTCCAGTCTCACTGGGAGCAATGGGGTGGGTTCGATATAGTACACGTCCACGATTGGCTGACTTCTTTCGTCGGCATAGCCCTCAAGCACAAATACAAAGTGCCGTTGATCGCCACCATACACGCCACCGAGAAAGGCCGAATGCGGGGTTATCTGGAGAGCCCAATGTCGAAAATGATCCACGAAGCGGAATGGCGGCTGACTTTCGAGGCGTGGAGGATTATCGTCTGCAGCACGTTCATGAGGGATTTCGTGGCGCAGGATTTCGGACTCCCCCTGGAGAAGATCGACGTAATTCCGAACGGCATAGATACTTCTTTCATCGAAAAGTACCAACGGGAAGAATTGGACCTTTTCAGATACATGTATGCCCCTCCGGGGACGAAACTGATCTTCAGCATCGGAAGGATGGTGCATGAAAAGGGGTTCCATGTTCTGGTAGAAGCAGTTCCCTCGGTACTGGAGAAGCATCCCGAAACGAAATTCGTGATTTCCGGCAAAGGGGAAAAGCTCGAAGAGCTAAGATCCCTCGCATGGGACATCGGAGTGGAGAACAACGTTGTCTTCACAGGCTACATAGAAGAGTCAGACAAGCACAAACTGTACCTCTCTGCAGACCTGTCGGTCTTTCCGAGTCTGTACGAGCCGTTCGGAATCGTCGCCCTGGAAGCCATGGCTGCACAAACCCCTGTGGTGGCATCACGTGTAGGTGGTCTTGTGGAGTTCATCTCCCATGGGGAGACGGGATTCCTCGTCCCGCCCGGAGATTCACGAGAGCTCGCCAGAACGATAGATTTCGTGCTATCCAATGAAAAAATCGCCTCTGCCGTCGCCGAGCAGGCCCACCGGATGGTATCTCGACGATACACATGGAGCGGCATCGCCGGGGAGACGGCAAAAGTGTACCAGCGCGTGGTGGAAGAGAGAAGCAAAGTCAGATGGTAGCACCATCCGGAGACGCTATTTCTCCTCCACCAGCTTCTCGATTCTTTCCTCAAGCTCGTCGAGGGCGCTTTTCAGGTTCTCGATATCCTCTCCGGTGGGAATGCCGAGCCTGCTCAGCACAGATTCCATGGAGAATTCAATGGCATCCAACAGGATGCCCTCCCCTCCCCTGACCAGCGCCATGAGCAAGGCCAGAGGCAGGGGAGGGGTGTCGTCGTTCGCTTTGGTTAGAATCTGGATGAGGGTTTGGGCGGTTATATCCTGCCCTGTGGAGTGGTCCACCACCTCCACGTCCTCCCCCCTCCTTATGATCCGCGCGATATCAGAGAGTGTAACGTATTTTCGAGAATCCGTGTCGTAGAACTTGCGGTTGCCGTAACGCTTGATCTTCCTCATTCTTCCCTGCTCGTCATGGATTCAAGTCGTTCCGAAATTTCTTTGATTTGCTTCTGAATCGCCTCCAGGGCCTCCTCGTCCGGTTGAGCCCCCTTACGTTGCTCCGCACGGATGGTATCGAGCTTCCTGGACAGCTCACCGATGCGGGTTTTGATCTCCTCCAGGTCTTCTTTCCTGGGTAGATTCATCCGATCCAGCGCTTCTTCGATCTTTTCCTCCAGCTTCAACCTGCCGCCGACTTCTTCGGCCTTCTCCCGCTGCCTCGCCACCGCTTCCTTAAATATCGATCTGGCATCCTTTTCGGCTATCTCTCCACGTTCGACGAGTTTGTCGAGGAATTCGTCGACCTCATCTTTAGTAAGCGCCATGGCGCCGATGCCGGCGAGGATCAGCCTTTTCACTACCCCCGTCATGTCGATTGTTCCTCTTTCCTTCCTCCGTTCGGTTTTCCTTACCATATTCCACCTCCAGATTCATCATGACGCCATGCGTCATTCATCCCAATTGCAATTATAACGCATTGCGTCATAAATATCAACCCTTGGAGTAACTACTCAGCCTTGAGCAAATATAGAACGCAGATACCGCAGATTTCACGCT
>CAZEXY010000078.1:6022-9460 GCA_964516345.1 uncultured Anaerolineae bacterium | reverse complement strand
GTCTCAAAGGCCAACGATCGACTTCAGGTGTTCCAAATCGCCGGCCGCTCCCAGATCTTTCAGGTGTTTCTCTGCTTCTTCGATATACTCGTCATGGTGGGTCCTGAGCCCCAGCTCCAAAGCTGTCACCCCCCAGTCGATTTTGTGCTCAAGGTCATACGCCACAGAAAGCGAGCGCCGCCACCAGCGTTCTGCCTCTTTCCGATTTCCCAACAGCCACTCGTATCTCCCCCGGAGCCGATAAACTTCCGGCATAGCCGGTCGGAAAGCTTTTCTCTGAGACAACGCCCTCTTCAAGACTCCCTTCCCATCGGACAACCAACTCGACCTACTTTCGGGGTGGAAAACTTCTGCAGCAAGCAAGTAAGCCTCAGCCATACTGTTCAAGAATCGTCCGAGGGAATCCCCCTGTACATCATGCTCTCTTACCACCCTTTCCCCTTCCCTTAGGGCATCCCATGCCAAGTTCCACTCTCCCATGCGCAGGTAGCATCGTCCAAGGTCTCCCAGGTTCTCTGCGAGCGCCATCCAGTCCGGCACCCCTCGCGCAAGCTCGGAAGCGGCACGCAACAACGAGGCAGCTTCCTCCAACTTTCCCCGATGTCGGAGTAAAGCGCCCTCGAGGGCTTTCCCGGCGCAAAGTGCGCGTGGATTGTCCATCTCGCCTCCGGCCTGCAAGATCTCCTCTGCCTTGGCTTCCACGTCCAGGAGATCTCCTCTGTGCTCGTGAACGTACGCCTGTATCTGTACTGCAAGGGCCCACCTGCTAATGTAACCCGACAGTCGATAATCTTCTGCGGAAAGCTTGGCATGCTCCAGGGCACGCAGCTCTTTTCCGATGATGTAGTAGTGATAAGCCTGCCCGAAATGCACGAACCCTCTTTCCGTCGCACTCGTCAAGCTCTTTATGGAATCGCCCGCCATTCGGTGGAAATGTTCGGCGAGACCGAACATTGGAATGAAGTCGGCAGCTAAACCCAAGGCGGTTGCCGCCATTGCGGTTCCCCTGCTGAACCCGGCAGAGCGAGAAGCGTTCAGCGCACGGAAAGAAACCACGAGGTACTCCTCATACCTGGATTGGACACTGTATATCCAACCGAGAGAGGTATATGCATCTACTTCTTCCTCCACTACCGCAGGCACCTCCACCGGCGCATCCCCACCATGGGCCGGTGGGATGTGTATGAGGCTCAAGAGATACCTTCCAATCTCCTTTACCATTTCTGCCCTGGTGGGCCATACGTCAACCGGGAACGGCTTGTGGAGCGACTGTAGCGCTTCCAGCAGATATTTTTCGGACCGTCTGTAATCACCTTTTACGAAATAGATATCCCCTATTTTGCGGCGCAGCGTTGCCTGCTGAATAGCGGTTCCTTCCTTCCGAACGTATTCCAGGGCCTCCGTATAGTGCTCCAGAGCTTCGTCGATAGCAGCTACTCTGACAGCGTAATCACCGGCTTCCAACAGAAACGGAAGCGCCAGCCCCCTTTCTCCTGCCCGGAGGTAGTGGAAGGCGATTTCGGAACTCGCTCCAACCTGGTCCTTTTTCAGGGATATCAGGGCATCGGCGACAGAAATGTGAAGCTGCTTCCTCACCTTACGGGGTATCGAGTCATAGGCTACTTCATGAATCAGATGATGGGAGAATTCATAGTCACGGGCGAAAGTCCCGGCGGACTCCTGAAGAATATTGTGCTTCAGGAGCACGGAAAGATGCTCCAAGCAACTTTCCTCTCTGTATCCGGTAGCCCGCACCAGGACGTCCCAATCGAACGCTCGTCCGGCCACCGCTGCTACGTTGAGAAAGTGGCGTGCGCTGAGTGGGACTCGCTGGAGACGCATCTCGATAGTCTTGCGCACGTTCTCCGGTACCGGAAGGGTGGATACATCTCCAATCACTTTCCAGGAGCCTCCATCCAGCACTACCTTGCCCTGTTCCTCAAGAGCCCTCAAAGTCTCCAGGACGAAGAATGGATTCCCCTCGGTGTGAACATAAATCTTTGAAAGGAGATCTTCGCCAAGCTCCGGGAACCACGAGAACAGTTCTTCCCGGGATAGCCCATGTAGGTGGAGCACTTCGGCAAGCCTCTCCCGCTCCAGGGCTGCCACCATACGGTAAAGTTCCTTCTCGGGCGTGGTTTCTTCACTCCTGAACAACGCCAGCACTAGCACAGGTGCAGTTGGCAATCTGTGCGCCAGTATCTCGATCCATGCAAGGGTGGAACTGTGTGCCCAGTGCAGATCATCGAGTATCAGTAGCACCGGCGCACTTCTGGAGAATTTGGTTAGGAAGCTGGTGAGAGAAAGGGAAAGGTATTTCTGCTCGATCTCAGGATGGAGTCTGGTGCTCCCTCCACCTCCAAGGAACTCGTTCACTTCTGGGGCCAACAGAGCCAGTGCTGCATTCTGCCAGTCCGGCATCGAAGCCAACAGAGAACTTCCACCTATGCCCAAAGCTTCCCTGAAAACCTCCACCATAGGTCCATAGGGGTTTCCCTGTTCGTATGCGGAGCATCTGGCCCACAATACCACCCCGCCTCTTTGTTGAACATGCTTGCTTAGCTCGAGTGCCAATCTTGTCTTGCCGATTCCCGCTTCTCCAGAGACGAACAAGGTTGTTCCTTTCCCACGGATTGCCTTTGCCCACAAATCCCGGAGAACCCTCAATTCGTCCTCTCGCCCGAGGATTGTCGTTCCTCTCTCCGAAAGGTTCGTGGGGAGCACGGCCGATGGTTTTTCAATGATTCCCCCGTACACCTGCTCAGGCCCGCCTTTGCACTCGCCGTTGAGGATTCGCCGGTAGATTTCTCGAGTCTCCTTCGCCGGATAGACCCCCAATTCCCGCTTCAGCGATTGCTCCAATGTTGCGTAGAGGTCCAGAGCCAATCTGCGTTGTCCGATCCGAAAGTAAGATCGCATGGCCACCCGGCATGCCGTTTCGGACAACGGATCGAGGCTAAGCAGCTTCAGCGCGGCATCGATAGCCCTCCTGTCATCCCCGGCAGCCTCGTAGCTTTTCATCAGCTGTAGAAGCGCTGCCATAAACAGAGATTGGAGCCGGTACTGCAAATTGATTACCCAATCGTCGTAAAATCCTTCAAGAAAATCCCCCTTGTAAAGATCTACTCCAGCCTGCAGGCTGTCCAGGGAATTTCGACCGAAAAGCTCTTCGGCTTCTTCAGCATCGACCCAGATATCGCCGGGAAAGCTGAATCTCACATAAGCGTTTCCAGTCCAAAGCGGATCGGTTTCTTCGGGAAAGCAGTGCCGAATGTGCCACAGGGAAGTCGAGAGGGACCTTTTCGCTTTCTGGGGCGTTTTCTCGTTCCAGAACATCGCTGCAAGTTTCTCCCTGTGGTGGGAAGCTCCTCGATGAAGGATCAGGTACGCAAGGAGAGACCTGGACTTGGCGGTTGGGGGTAGCTCGAGAACACGGAA
>CAZEXY010000078.1:0-5922 GCA_964516345.1 uncultured Anaerolineae bacterium | reverse complement strand
GAGGGTACAGTACAATGTGCGCGCTTGTGGCGCATTCGTCTAGTGGCCTAGGATATCGCCCTCTCAAGGCGGAGACATGGGTTCGAATCCCATATGCGCCATCCGGCCCCGGCATAAGAGCCGGGGCTGTTTTTCTTTGCAGACTCGATTCTCTGACAAGGTGCTTGAGAATGACGAAGAAGAATCTGAAAAGGGCGATCTACCTCGCCCTTGAAGTGCTATTCCTGCTTTTCTTCGTTCCCGGGAACTTGCCCACGCCGCAAATGATCCGGGATAGAAAACTGGAGATGATCGTGGACGGCTGGCATTTCGACCTCACGAAGTGGGAAGTGGAGGCGATCGCCGAAAAGATCGACGCGGCGGTAACCCGTCCGCAAAAAGGCCTCTCCGAAGAAGAATCGAAGAAACTGGTGAAGAACTATGTCGAAACCGCTCAAAAAATAGGCCGGATGGAATGGCAGGTAACCAAATTCTACTCTCTGGGAGATCAGGAGTCAATGAAGAAAGCCCGCGCTCTGCAACTGAAGATCGACGAGCTCAGGAGAATACAACTGTCCCGAAGGCTCAAAGTAGAAGCGATCTTACAGCACATGATTTCGTCCACCATGCGATCCGAACACCTCGGAATGTTCGGCATGATGTTCCCTCCGGTGGAATTCCACTTCACCGAGACGCCGAAATACCTGGTCATATCGCCGCGAAACAAAATAGAAATGATCAAAGGGATAACTCTAAAGCCGGACATCCCGGTCTCGACGCAGGACGAAATGGAAAGAGAGATTCACGATTCGCTAAACTGGAGCGCCCTGGTGGACGGGCTTGGAGGTTTCTCCCTGTACCCCACGATGGTAACAGACCAGGCAGATCTGAACTGGATAATGAGCACCATAGCGCACGAATGGACCCACAATTACATGGCATTCCACCCACTCGGGTGGCACTACTACGACAATCAGGACATGCATACCATCAACGAAACGGTTGCGGACATCGTGGGAAACGAGATAGGAAGAAAGACGATGCGAAAATACTTTCCTGAACTCGTGCCTCCACCATCGCCTCCCTCGCCACCGCCATCGAACAAGCCGTCCTTTGACTTCAACAAGGAGATGCGGAAGACTTACCTTCACGTGGTCGAGTTGTTGAAGAAAGGCAAAGTGGACGAGGCCGAGCGATACATGGAAGAACGGAGGAAAATCTTCGTCGAACACGGATACTACATCAGGAAGCTCAATCAGGCTTACTTTGCGTTTCACGGCAGTTATGCAGCCGGGCCGGGAGCACTCAGCCCGATAGGCCCCAAGCTGCAGGAATTGCGAGCCCTATCCCCTTCCCTTGCTTTCTTCGTGCGAACGGTGCAGGATTTCAAAGAACCGAAGGACCTGGACAGGGCTCTGATCAGGCTGCGCAGAAGGGAAGAAGCTTCCACACAGAGTGATTCAGCCCTCGCGTGGAGCAGTTCTCTGCGTCAGCCCTTTTTCCGAAGCACTTCGACATACGCCCGATAGGTCTCCCTGGCCGTTTCCTCCCAGCTAAAGCGAGAAGCACGCTCCAGAGCAAGCCGGGAAAGGTGGCTCCTCCAATCTCGATCCAGCACCACGCGACGGATGGCTTCTGCCCACCCCTCGATTTCCTTCGGAGGAAGCACCACGCCCGCCTCTCCAACGACCTCCGGCAGGGAGCTCGAACCCGAGACGATAACCGGAGTACCGCAGGACATGGCTTCCAGGACAGGAAGGCCAAAACCCTCGTAAAGCGAGGGGAAGAGAAAAGCCACGGCGCCGGAGTACATGGCAGGCTTGTCCTCCTCGTCCACCCAACCCGGGAACGTCACTCCATGAGCCCCGATCTCTCTCACAATCCTTCGAGGGTCGGGCGCAAAACTGCCATCCGCCGGAGGCAGTCCACCTGCAATCACTAGCCCGACTCCCTCGAGCGCAGCGTTCTTCCAGCCTTCGATCACGCTCCTCAGGTTCTTCCGAACGTCGAACCCGCCGAGGTAGAGAAGATAAGATTCCGGCAATCCGTACTTCTTCCGTACGCGCTCTATCTCCTCCCGGGTCGCCGGTCTGTAAGCGGGATCGGCCGCCAGCCAGATTTTTCTGACCTTTCCCCGAGGAACACCCAGATGCAGGACGATGTCCTCGAGCGATGCATCCGAATCGGTCAAGATGAGCGACGCCCTGCGAGCAGCAACCGAGACGAGAACCGTGTAAGCCCGAACCAAAAGATTCCCCCTGTATTCCGGCAACACCCGGGGTATCACATCATGGATGGTAACCACGGTCGGCACCGGACTTACCGCAGGAGGAGCCCAATAGGGAACATGAGCCACATCCACCCCGAGCTTCCTCGCCGCCAGAGCGAACGCAACCTGCTCGAACCAGAGCTTCGCCAGGTCGCCTCCAAACGGCAAGCTCGTCGTCAGAGCACCGGCCGGAAGCCCCTCCACCCCAGTTCTGGCAAACAGAACGCAATCGGTCTCCGGAGAAACCTTGCGCAGCGCGTCGTGGAGGTTGTGGAGATACTGGCCGCTCCCGGTATGCTTACTCCCCCAGAACCACGCGTTTATCAGGACTCTCATCAGAAAGGACGATGGCTCCTGAAGTACTCCACCGTGAGGCGCAGGCCTTCATCGAAATCCACCTGCGGAACCCATCCCAGTGACGACCTGGCCTTGCCCGCATCGAGATAGATGCGGTAGACTTCCCCTTTCTTGGCAGGGCCGTAATTGGGCTCGTAGGGATATTCCGTCAGTTCCTTGAGCTTGGTGAAAATGGTGTTCACGTCCACAGGTCGCCCCGTGCCGAGGTTGAAGATGCCGTTGTCACCCCTCGTAAGGGCCAGAAGATTCGCCCTCGCCACGTCACCCACATATACGAAATCCCGCTGCTGAGTGCCGTCCCCGTTGATCGTAACCGGCTGCCCGGCAAGCATACGGCCGGTAAATATCGCTATGACCCCAGCCTCTCCGAAGGGATCCTGCCTTGGGCCGTACACGTTCGGGTACCTCAGGACGACGTAGGGCAAACCGTAATTGGCGTGATAGAGGTACAGGTAATGCTCCACCGTGTGCTTGCTCGCCCCGTAGGGATCCAGCGGGTTGATGGGATGCTCCTCCGTCACAGGGAGGTACAGCGGCTCGCCATACACAGCCCCGCCGGTAGAAGCATAAATGAAGCGCTTGACGCCAAAATCCTTGGAAGCTTCCAAAAGGTTGATCGATCCGATAATGTTCACTTCGGCGTAGACGTCCGGCCGTTCCATCGATTCCCTGACGTTGGCAAGGGCCGCTTGATGCACCACCACATCGAAACCTTCTAGCTGGAAGAGCAATCTCAACTGCGTCTTATCCCTTATGTCGAGCCGATAGAACTGAAGGTGTGGAGGAACGTTTTCGCGCTTCCCGTGCGAAAGATCGTCCACCACAACTACTTCGTGGCCTGCCTCCACATAAGCATCGACCACATGCGATCCGATGAATCCTGCACCGCCAGTAACAAGAACTTTCATCCTTTTCCTCCGAATCACGGTTTACTTTTCCGCTATTCCCACCTCGGCGGAGAAATCCCCATCACTGACAGAGATCCTCAGCCATTGTCCATCTTCGACTTCGTTCACACTCGAAACCACGCTTCCGGAGGCCAGGTCCCGCACCACAGCGTACCCGCGTTGCAGGACCGCCTTCGGATCCAGAGCCTCGAGCCTCGCCACCTCCGATCCGATCAGGTGTCTTCTCCTCTCCATTCCCCTGTTCATGGCAAGAATCAGCCTTCGATTCAAATCGTCCACAGCCTGCCGTTGGTACCCCAACCACCTGACAGGAGATCTCATGCTCAAGGCAGCTCTGAGCCTCCGAAGCTCCAACCTCTTCCCATTCAGGCTCCTCGAAACGGCGGTTTCGATTTCCTTCCTGTACCCTTCGACAAGCACTTTCAACTGTGCTCTATCCGGAACAGCAGCCATAGCAGCTCCTGTGGGAGTAGGAGCCCTCAGATCCGCGACGAAATCTGCAATGGTAAAATCCGTTTCATGCCCGACGCCGGAAATCACCGGCACTCCGGAACTCGCAATGGCCCTGGCAACGGATTCGTCGTTGAACGCCCAGAGATCTTCTATGGAGCCGCCCCCTCTCGCGACGATGATAGCGTCGAGGTCACAGCACTGGTTCAACGACCTCAACGCCCTGACTATGGAAACGGGAGCGTCGTCCCCCTGAACCACAGCAGGGGCAAGCACCACCTCCACCACAGGATATCTTTCACGCAGAATCCTCAGTATATCCCTGAGCGCCGCCCCTGTGGGGGAAGTCACGATCCCAAGGCGACGGGGAAAACGAGGGATCGGACGCTTGCGGGATTCGTCGAACAGTCCTTCGGCTTCCAGTTTGGCCTTTATCCGCAGGAATTCCTGGTACAATACCCCCACGCCGGCGGGTTGCAGGACATCCACGTAAAGCTGATACTCTCCGCGCGGCTTGTAGAGTCCCACGTACCCATGGGCCAGCACATGTTCCCCATCCCTGGGCATTCTTTCGAGAAGAACGGAATTGCTCCGCCACATGACGCATTTCAGCGCGGCGTCCGGATCCTTGAGGCTGAAATAGAGGTGCCCGGAAGACGCACGGACGAAATTGGAGACCTCACCGGTCACCCACACGTTGGTGAGAAGAGGGTCCACCCGGAAGATCTCCTCGATGTAACTCGACACCTCGGACACGGTAAACACGTCGATCTGTTCTGTCGGTCCGTCGTAAAGCACGTCGGGCATCAGACCTCCACTCCCTTCTGTCTGACCTTACCGGCAATGAAGAGCCTCTCCGATATCTGCGGAATGACGAGCCTCAGAGATCTCGGCACCACATCGACGTACAGCGGAGTAAGGCCGTAAGGCTCTGCATCGAGGTGTATCGGTATGAGGTCTTTCCCTGTAATCTCTATGTGCTTCCCCCGAAGGTAAGTGATATCGGGGGGCTTGAACTTCAAGCTCGGTTTGAGTAGAATGCCGACGATGTGCTTTGCCACCGCCATTCCGCGCTTTCCTTCGAAGATGTAGACATCCAGAAGCCCATCGTCTATTTTTGCATCCTCGGCCACCCTGACGAACCTGGCGTAAAGCTGTATGTTGCTTATCAATATCATGACGGCGTTCTTGGTGATTTCCTCGCCATCCACGTTTATCGTGGCCTTGAAGCCCTTGTAGGTGTTGAGCGCCACCATTCCGGCCACCACGAAAGCCGCTTTGCCGAGCCTTTTCTTCTGCTCCGGATTTGCCTCCACGTCCTGGGTGACTTTGGCGTCGAACCCTACCCCGCACCAGGAAAGGAAATGCTTACCGTTCGCCCTCCCGGCATCGACAAGGTAGACTTTTCCCTTCAGGATGACTTCAGCAGCCTCCCGACATACCATCGGCTTGATGGGATTTGGTATCGGGTAACCCAGGTCTTTGGCAAGGACGTTGCCGGTTCCCATAGGCAGTATGCCAAGCTGAGGTTTCTCCAGAGGATCGCCAGGAGCCGAAAGAATCCCATCCACCACCTGCCCGATGGTACCGTCACCTCCGGCCGCCAGGATCATATCGAAGCGTTCGAGGACCCCGCTGTACGCAAGGCTCGTGGCTTCCCCCGGCGCTTCCGTGAAGCGGATGACGACGTTCCAGCCCGCGGACTTGAGGACCTTCCTGGCCTCCTCGAGCCCATCTGCTCCACGACTTCCCCCGGCTACCGGATTCACGATTATAAGGACTCTCTTCCTCGCCATGTGACAATTATACCAGCCGACATACCCACAGACAAACTTGACAAATCTCGGAACCCTGCCATCCGCACCCGTCCACGGTCAACGCAGAGCTTCCAAAGTTTCCGTGTTGGTTTGTGGAACGAGCTGACAGCTCACGGGAGGATAAATCAAAACGCAAGGACGC
>CAZEXY010000077.1:0-9659 GCA_964516345.1 uncultured Anaerolineae bacterium | reverse complement strand
CAGCCCGACCTACAGCCACAGCTCGATCCGCTGGTCGTCAGCGTCCCATTTTCGTCCTTATGGGCGTGCAAGTGCTCATGACATCTGCTTCGCAAATCAGCTGCCCATATCTGGCATCGAAGACATTTGCTGAATCAGGATTCTTCTGGGGGTAGGCGAGGTCAGTGTTCTCGCCTACCGAAGTAACGATGCCCCGCTCACGTCGACTGCTTCGGTAGGGCCTCCGGTACGGTTGGTATCACGCAGATGAACCGCAACACCTCGTTTCCCGTGTTCCTGAATTGATGCTTTTCGTTTGGCGGAACGAACACGGTGGTGCCGTGGGATATCTGGAAGACTCCGTTCTCCCCGATCACCTCCCCGCTTCCTTCGAGGACGAAGACTTCGTGCTCCCATGGGTGCTGGTGGTGCGGCGTTGACGCCCCAGGCTCCACGTCGAACACCCTCATGGCGAATGTGGGCGCTCCTTCCGGCACACTTATCACCCATCTGACTTTCACCCCTTCCACTCCGGCATCCTGAAGAGGCACTTCTCTGTAATCCCTTACCAGCATTCGATCCTCCTTTGCAGTTTCGAGACTCGTGAGATCAATCTTCCTCGATGAATTTTACCACAGTGACCCCGTTGCCGCCTTCGGATTCCTCACCGCTTCGGAACGTAGCCACAAGTGGGTGCCCCGAAAGGTAGCTCCGTATCGCCTGGCGCAGAGTGCCGGTTCCTTTCCCGTGGATGATCCTGACCCACGGCAGCCTCGCCAGGTATGCCTGATCGAGGTACTTCTCGACTTTCGGAAGCGCTTCGTCGACGGTGTGTCCCCTGATGTCGATTTCCATCGGCGGGCGTTCCACTTTGGGCTCGGGGATCTCTGCGACCCTCTCTTCTCTGACGGCGACCGGCTTTCCTTTCCGTTCCAACCTGTCCAGTGGCACGCGGATCCTGAAAGCTCCCACCTGCACCAGGGCATCCTCGGAGCCCGAGCTCACCACCTCTCCATCGGCCTGAAGCGTGGTCACGAAGACCCTGTCTCCCGGCTTCAGCGGGCCTGAAACGAAAGCGAGCCCTTCCCTCGGTTCGTTGCCGGAGGCGACCGGGGCTTCCGGTATTGCCTCTTTTTCGAGTTTTTCCAGAGCTTTCTCGGCCTCTTTCAGCATCTGTTGGTGCAGTCCGGGCTGTACGCTCTTGAACCGTTGGCGCAGTTTCCTCACTTCTTTCCGTACTTCTTCGATCTCGGCGTTCGCTTCTTCGCGCGCTTCCATGAGCACAAGCCGACGGGCTTCCTCTATCTTCGCGAGTTTCTCCACGAGCTCTTTTCTCAGCTTTTCCACCTCTGCCCGTTCCCGCTCCAGCTCGATTCGGGCGGTTTGCGCCGCCACCCTCGCTTCTTTCAGGTCGAGCAGAAGGCTTTCCGCCTCCCTGCTTTCGGGGCGAACCATCACCCTGGCCGCTTCCACGATTTCTTCGTCCAGCCCGAGCCTGCTGGCGATGTAGAGAGCATTGGATCGTCCCGGAAGCCCTATCGTCAGCTCGAACGTCGGCGAGAGCGTCTCCGGATCGAATTCTACGCTGGCGTTCTCTATTCCCGGAGTCGCGTGGGCGTACACTTTCAATTCCGAGTAGTGGGTGGTGGCGAACGTCGTTATGCTCCTGGCGAGGAGGTGGCTCAATATCGCTCTTGCCAGAGCAGAGCCTTCCTCGGGATCGGTGCCTGCTCCCAGTTCGTCCAAAAGCACCAGGGATCGTTCGTCGGCGCTCTTGAGTATCCGTATGATCTGACCCATGTGCGAGGAGAAAGTGGAAAGGTTCTGCTCTATGGATTGCTCGTCCCCTATGTCGGCGTAAACGCCGTCGAACACCGTCATTTCTGCGCCTTCGGCCGTTGGGATTTGCATGCCGGATTGGGCCATGAGCGCAAGCAACCCTGTGGTCTTGAGAGACACGGTCTTTCCGCCTGTGTTCGGGCCTGTTATCACCAGGACGAAGAAATCCCTGCCGATGTGCACGTCTATGGGCACGACCGATTCCGGCGGCAAGAGGGGATGTCTTGCTTGCGGGAAATTCAGCACCGAGCCGGGATGGCGGATTTCGGTTATTTCTCCGTCCCTGTTCTTCAGGTGGTGCTGCCGTTGGAATGCCAGCAGTTTTGGGCGCACTCCGTCGATCTCTTCGGCGTACCTCGCCCGAGCGAGGATCAGGTCTATTTCGCCCAGGACGTTCACCGCCTGCTCTATGTATACCGCCTCTTCCGCGATCAACATGGTGAGTTCGCCGAGGATCCGGCGAACCTCCCTTGCCTCGTCCAGTTGGAGTTCGCGCCAGCGGTTGTTCAGCTCCACCGTCGCCAGCGGTTCGATGAACAAAGTCGCGCCGCTGGCGGACTGATCGTGCACGAGGCCGGGGATCCTCCCTTTGAACTCCGCTTTGAGCGGAACCACGTACCGACCATGGCGCTGTGTGACGATCGGCTCCTGCAGGTATTTCTGGTTCTCTGAGGATGAGACGATCTTTTGCAGCGCGTTCATCAACCTGCTGTGGGCAAGCCGTTCGTCTCGGCGGATCCTGGCAAGCTCGGCGCTGGCGCCGTCCCTCACCTCTCCCCGGTCGTCGATGCTCTTTCCTATTTCCTCGCTCACGTGGGAACACGGGTCTATCTGCCTTCCAAGGTGAGTCAGGTTTGGAAATTCCGGCCCCAGCCTGGTCAGGATTCTGCGGACTTCCCCGGCGCGCAGGAGGGTAGACCTCACGTCCAGCAGTTCCTCCGGGGTCAACGGGACGCCTTTCAGGGCGTTTTCCACCAGCGGCCTTATGTCGTGAGCGCCTCCCATCGGGAGGTCTCCCCGGAGGTCGAACAACATGCGGGCTTCATCCGTCTCCGCCTGGAGCCGCTCTGCTTCTTCCAGGTCTGTCACGGGGCGCACGGAAAGCGCCAGCTCTCTTCCCACGGAAAAAGTCGTGTGCCGGGCGAGTCGCTCCAGTATTTTGTGAAATTCCAGGGTGGATAGGGTCTTCTCGTCCAAGGGATCATCTCCGATTCAATACTCTCTCGGCCCGAATATCGCCCTCCCAATCCGGACGATGGTCGAACCTTCCTCGACGGCCACTTCGAAGTCGTCGGTCATACCCATGGAGAGGTGCTTCCACGGGACTTCCGGGTATTTCCCCTTCAACTCATCCATCAGTTCACGGAGCCTCCGAAACACAGGACGAACCTCCTCCGGGTCCTCTGCTATTGGTGCTACGGTCATCAGACCTTGGATTTCCAGGTGCTTTAGGGCGAGGATCTCTTCCACCGCCCCCGGCAGTTCTTCCGGCCGAAAGCCGTATTTCGTCGGCTCGCCGGATACGTTCACTTCCAGGAGGATCGGTTGCACCCCGAGCCCAGCCTCCTCGAGCTTCCCGTCCAGCCTGCGTGCCAGCTTGACCGTATCCACCGAGTGGATGAGTGCGTATTTCCCTATCACCAGCTTCACCTTACGATGCTGAATGTGGCCTATCATGTGCCATGTGGGGGCGGATGCTCCCTCCGACGCCAGTTGTGCGTTCAGCGCTTCGATTTTCGGCAGAGCTTCCTCCGGTCGATTCTCCCCGAAGTGCCTCAAGCCTGCGTCGTAGGCTTTCCTTATCGTTTCCACCGGGTGCGTCTTGGTCACTGCAACGAGCAGAACATCGTCCGCATCCCTGCCGGATCGTTCGGCGGCTTTTGCGATCCTTTCCCGAACGGATTCGATCCTCTCCGCTATCGCCTCCATGGTTTCCTCCAATCCTGCTTTTCCGCAAATCGTGGCTACGATGTAAGCTAACACTACGAAACTCGGTTGTCAAAGATGGGACACCGGTGCACCTGAGGCAGCCATGACTTCTTCGGGACCCCGACCCCAATCGTTCCAGATTTTGCCCGCCTTCCCGCTGATGATAAAATCTCTCAGTGCTTTGTTTGCATCGAATCGAGGGAGGCGGACGACGAAGGAAGGGACTGCATTCATCGTATTCCAGCCATCGGGCAGGCGTGGTCGTGTGCCTTTGGGCACCACAATCCTGGAAGCCGCCCGCTCGATCGGCGTGGAGATCGAATCCATTTGCGGAGGGGAGCTCGTCTGCGGGAAATGCCGCGTCCTCATCGAAGAAGGTTTCTTCCCGAAGGAAGGGATAACCTCCTCCGCAGCCAACGTCTCGCCGGTGACAAAACGGGAGGAGCTCTTCCTGCGGAGAAAGGGAACTCCACCCAATGCACGTCTCTCCTGCGCCGCCAGAGTGCAAGGCGATTTGGTGGTCACCGTGCCGCCGGAGAGCCAGGTGCACAGGCCGGTCGTGGTGAAATCCGCCGGAGAAAGGGAGATCGTCACCGCCCCGGCCGTAAGACTTGCCTACGTGTCCCTCCGGGAAGCAGACATCGACGATCAGGAATCTATTTGGGCAAGGGTGCAGGGATTGTTGAAAGATCGGTTCGAGCTGGAAAATCTTGCGATCGACTTGAAAGCCCTCCAGGAACTGCCCCGAGCTCTGGAAAGAGGACGCGGCGGGATCACCCTTACGATCTGGCAGGAAAGCAGGGTGATACAGGTTCGCCCTGGATTCAGGGACAGGCTCTTCGGCTTGGCCGTGGACGTTGGAACCACGACGATAGCAGGTTATCTCTGCGACATGCAGAGCGGCGAAGTGGTGGCTTCTCACGGAATGATGAACCCGCAGGTGGCGTATGGAGAAGACCTCATGTCCCGCGTCAGCTATGCAAACACCCGCGCCGACGGGCTCGACCGCCTGCACAGCGCGGTCATCGAGGCTCTGAACGAAATCCTTTCCGAGACCACCGCCATGGCGGGTGTAGATCGTAAGGATGTGGCCGAGGTGGTGGTGGTCGGAAATTCCGTGATCCATCACCTGGTGGTGGGTCTGCACCCGAAGAGCCTTGGGGAGGCGCCGTTCGCCGCCGTGACGAAAGATTCCCTGGATTTGAACGCCCGAGACCTCGGCTTGCATGCAGCTCCGGGAGCGAACGTGCATTTCCTTCCGCTTATCGGCGGGCACGTGGGCGCTGATACCGTGGCGGTCGCCCTGGCCGAAGCGCCGCATCTCCAGAAGGAAATGATGCTCGTGATAGATGTAGGTACGAACGGAGAAATACTGCTGGGGAACGAAAAGTCGGTGCTCTCTGCTTCCAGCCCCACCGGCCCGGCGTTCGAGGGGGCTCAGATAAGCTGCGGCATGAGGGCAGCCCCCGGAGCCATCGAACGGGTCAGAGTAGATCCGGAAACGTGGGAGCCTCGATTCAAGGTCATTGGGAACGAAAAGTGGAGCGACGAGGCGGTCTTGCCCGCCCGCGGGATTTGCGGCTCCGGGATCATAGAAGCCGTCGCGGAGCTCTTCGCGGCGGGTGTGATACAATCGGATGGCAGGTTTTCTGCAAGGTGTTCGGAGCACGAAAGATGCCGCCGTAACGGCCGCACCTGGGAGTACGTGCTCGTGAAAAAGGACGAAACGAGCGCCGGGAAGGAGATATTCGTCACCCAGGCGGACGTCAGAGCGATCCAGCTCGCCAAGGCGGCATTGTACGCCGGTGCAAAGCTGCTGATGCGACGATTGGGAGTAGATAGGATCGATAAGGTGGTGCTCGCAGGGGCGTTTGGGACCGTGATCAGCAGGGAGCACGCTTTGATCCTTGGGATGCTCCCCGATGTGCCGCCGGAAAAGATCTACAGCGTGGGTAATGCCGCCGGCGATGGAGCCCGTATCGCTTTGCTCAACAGGGATCGGAGGGAAGAAGCGAAGAAGCTCGCCGATTGGATCGAGTATGTGGAGATTGCCCTCGAACCGGAATTCCAGGAGGAGTTCGTCGCGGCGATGCACATACCGCACATGAACGACGAGTTCCCGAACGTGGAAAAGCTGTTGAAGAATCGCAGGAGGGGTTGATGGAGGAGATAGATTTCAAGAGCCTGAACGACGAGGAACTGCTGGAGCAGATGGGGGACGACCTGTACGATGGCCTTGCAGACGAAGTTGTGTCGGCCACGGAGGAAGCCATCTCCAGGGGAATGTCCCCGCACAAGATATTGCAGGAAGGGCTGGTGGCCGGGATGGAGATAGTCGGCGAGGATTTCAGGGATGGGATACTCTTCGTGCCTGAGGTCATGATGGCGGCGAAAGCTATGAAGGCCGCCATGGAATTGCTACGGCCACTTCTGACTCAGACGAATGCTCCGAAAGTCGGAACGATGGTGATCGGAACGGTCAAAGGGGATATACACGACATCGGCAAGAATCTCGTTGCCATGATGATGGAAGGTGCAGGGTTCAGCGTGATCAACCTGGGTATAAACACCCCCGCCGAAAAGTTCCTCGCCGCCGTCGAGGAACACGATGCAGACATCCTTGGGATGTCCGCCATGCTCACCACCACGATGCCGTACATGCAGGTGGTCATAGAGCAATTGAAGAAGAGCGGGATGCGTGACAAAGTCATAGTGATGGTCGGAGGTGCTCCGCTGAACGAAGATTTCGCCACGGAGATCGGCGCCGACGCTTACGCTCGAGATGCAGGAATCGCCGTGGAAAAGGCAAAAGCCCTGATATCCGATCGAAAGGCCGTAAATGGGTAAGACCATCCTGATCACCAACGACGACGGATACCAGTCTCCCGCCCTGATGGCTCTTCGCCGGGAACTACAGCGGATAGGCGAGGCCATAGTGGTGGCTCCGGATCACAACTGGTCGGCCGCAGGGCACACCAAGACGATGCACAAGCCGCTGCGGGTGTGGGAAGACAGGCTCCCGGACGGAGCGCGGGCTTACGTGACCACCGGCGCTCCCTCCGATTGCGTCGCCCTGGCTCTGCTGGGCGTGGTGCCCCAGAAGCCGGATCTGGTGGTCTCCGGGATGAATCTCGGGGAGAACCTCGGGGCGGATGTGACGTACTCCGGCACGGTTGCAGGCGCCATGGAAGGTGCCGTCAACGGCATTCCAGCGATCTCTGTTTCCGTTCAGACTTTCGACCCAAAAGCGGATTTCGCCACAGCGGCGAAGATAGCTTCGGGCATCGCCGAGCGTGTTCTCAGGTTCGGCCTTCCTCCGGGGACGTTCCTGAACGTCAACATTCCCTACCTGCCGATGGATGAGATCAAAGGAGTGCAGATCACGCGGCTTGGACGAAGGATATACCGGGATCTTCTCGTGAAGCGGGTGGATCCACGTGGAAGACCGTATTACTGGATTGGGGGTGACAAGCCGAGCGGAATACCGGAGGATGGCACCGATATCGGGGCTCTGGAGAACGGGTTCGTTTCGATCACTCCCCTGCGTATGGACATGACCGATTATCGGTTCATGGAGGAGCTCGAGCGATGGCCCCTTGGACTCGAGGAGATGTTGCCATGATCTTCTACCCTGCCGATTTCTCTCGAAAGCCTTACCTTACGACGTTGTTCGCCATAGGCGTGGTGGCGGTTCTGGCTCTCGTGGAGGCGCTACGCCTGCCCTGGGGAGCTCTGGCCCTCGCTTCTGCATCGATCGGATTCCTGGGGCTGGCATGGTCCGCCCATCTGGCGCTGAGCTATTGCAGGGCGCTCAGCCTGCGCTACCTCGTCACCAGGGATGGAATAGTGCTCGAAGACTGCCTTGGGAGCACCATCGTGCCGATCCGGATCATCAAAGAGGTGCAAGACGGGTGGAGTTCGTCCGGGAAGTTTGGAAAGCATTGGCTCGGGAAAACGACCGGGAGGCCGGGTTCGAAGCGTCCCGTGAAGCTCCATGCCACACGTCCCCCCGACGAACAGCTTCTGATGGTGACGAGAGGCAAGTTCGATTACGGAATCTCGCCTGCGGAAAAAGCGGCTTTTCTCACCACCCTCGAAAAAGTGAAGGGAATGGGCGCCATCAGGATGAAGGAGGAAAGCTATATCCCATCCCGGTGGCGCTCGATGCTTCCATTCGGCGATGTTTTCTTCTGGGCTTTTGGGGTTACCGGAGGAATATGGTTGGTGATCCTTGCATTTGCGGATGTTGTGGGGATCGGAATTTCGGAGAAGGCTCTCCTTGGGGCTTTCATCGTCTGGGTTCTGGACGTTCTTCTCGGGTCTCTGTTACTTCGAAAGGATCGCACCGCCGCCCGGCTGCTATGGCTCGGCGGACTTCTGGCGGTTTTCATAGCGGGGCTTTGATGGTTGCCGGTATAGCCACAGGAGCAGCGCTTGCGGCACTGGTCGCGGGAGTCGGATACGCCGGGGGATCGCTTTCCGGGGACGGATTTGCGGCGGCCGTCCTGCTGGGGACTGTGGTATTCGTCGCCGGAGGATGGGGGTGGAGCCTGACGCTTATCGCTTTCTTTGTCTCTTCGAGCCTGTTTTCTCACCTGGCGCTTGGTGAGAAACGAGCACTGGCGGAGAAATTCGCAAAGGGCAGGAAAAGGGACTGGGTGCAGGTGCTTGCCAACGGCGGTGTGTTGCTGGCGCTTTCGGCGGTGGCGTTATCGGCGCGTGATCTGGGCAGGCTCGCGTCGATAGGAGTGGCAGGGGCTCTTGCCGCCGTAACGGCGGACACGTGGGGTACGGAGATCGGCGTGCTCAGCCGGTCGGAGCCTTACCTGGTGACTTCCATGAAGCGGGTGCCGAAGGGCACCTCCGGAGGGGTCTCCTTGCTCGGACTTGGAGCTTCCCTCGCTGGGGGAACGTTCGTCGGGCTGGTGGCGTTCGTCCTGAAAAGATGGTTTCCCGGGAGCCCAGGCTACATGTTGATCGTAGGCGGCGTCGCCGGAGGGGTGGTTGGATCCTTGCTGGACAGCCTTATGGGAGCATCTTTGCAAGGTGTCTATTTTTGTGATAGATGTGGTGTGGAAACCGAACAGAAGGTTCATCTATGCGGTGAGAAGACAAGGCTCGTGCGAGGACTTGCATGGATTGACAACGACTCGGTAAACTTTCTCAGCGCAGTTGCGGGGGCGGTGGTTTCGATCCTGCTGGCGGTTTCGTTGTCTTGACATTACTTGGCAAATCGAGGGGGCATGGATGTTTCTTTCCATAGTGATACCGGCGTACAACGAAGAAAAACGGCTGCCTGCTACGCTCCGGAAGATAGACGAATTCCTTGCGGATCAACCGTACACGGCCGAAGTTCTGGTTGTGGAAAACGGCAGCACCGATCGAACCGCGGAGATAGTTCGGGAGTTTAGCAAAGAGCATCCGCAGTTCAGGCTCATTTCCATCGAAGAGCGGGGAAAGGGCATAGCCGTCAAGACCGGAATGCTGGCAGCCAGGGGCGAATACAGGTTTATATGTGATGCCGATCTTTCCATGCCGATAGAGGAGGTCAATAAGTTTTTGCCTCCGGCGCTGGAGGGGTACGATGTTGCCATCGCCAGCAGGGAAGCTCCCGGGGCCCGAAGGTTCAACGAGCCGTGGTACAGGCACCTGATGGGGCGGGTTTTCAATTTCATCGTCAGGGTGCTGGCGGTGCCTGGGTTCGCCGATACTCAATGCGGGTTCAAGTGCTTCACGGCAGAGGCGGCGGAACTGGTGTTCCGCAAGCAGACCATGTCCGGATGGGGGTTCGACGTGGAGGTACTGTTCATTGCCCTTCATCATGGACTGAAAGTCGTGGAAGTGCCGGTAAACTGGTATTACATGGAAAACAGCAGGGTAAACCCGGTGAAAGATACGTTCAGCATGTTGCG
>CAZEXY010000076.1:0-9686 GCA_964516345.1 uncultured Anaerolineae bacterium | reverse complement strand
TTCTTTGCGTCTTACGCCTCTTTGCGACTTCGCGTTGAACTGTGGTGCGACCGATGGCGTTTGCTCCTCTGCAACGTTCCAGATCCAGGTTCGCCGGGCGGAAAATCCTTCCAGCTTGTGCGGGCTCCGGAAAAGTTGTAGGATTGTGTGGGTCATGGCTCCTCCGCAGTGCCGGCAAGAGCCATCTCCCCCGACGACTTCATCGCCACCAGCAAGCTTCAGAACCGATCAAGGAGGTAAACTGCAATGAAATGGGTGACTCGTTCACATGTACACGTCGATCGCGTGGCCTGTCCCTGGTTGATCAGCCGCTTTATAGACTCTGAAGCGGAGTTCCTCTTCGTGCCCAAAAGCGAGGTGAACCGCGTGGCCAAAGAGACAGGCGCTATTCCTTTCGACGCTCCAGGGGTGGAACTCGGCCATCACGATGGCAAGTGCTCGTTCGAAACCATCATCGAGCGCTACGGGTTGACCGATAGAGCTCTCTTACGCCTGGCTAAGATCGTACACAGCGCCGACGTGCGCGCCGATCGCAACGCCGACCCCATTGCTCCTGGGTTGGAAGCTCTGGCCGTCGGATTCAGCCTGAGATTTCCCGACGACCTTGAGAACCTGGATCGCCAGTTCGGCGTCTACGATGCACTGTACGCTTGGTGCCGGCTGCAGGTAGCCGGGGAAGGGTGATCTCCGCCGACGCTGGATAAGCGGGGCAGGCAGGGTTGTTCTCCCTGCCTGCCATCGAAAGCGTTCATGGCGTGTACGTGATCTTGAGCGTTGCGTCCTGAAGCTCGTATCTGTGCGTACCTCCGACGTACTGGAACTGGAATCTGACCTGGAATCTGGAATGCCCAAGTCGCCCCTGGATCGCGCTCACCAATCCCTGGTTCGAGAACGGCCCGCTGGGCTTGGACGAATAGGTCTGAAGCGATCCGGTGGGGAATCCGTCGACGAAATCGCTCGAATCCAGGGTTCCGTATTCGTGGTGATATACCCGCATCCATCCGAGACTGCCGAAGGGATCGTTATCCAGGAGAGCGTTGCTCAGATCCAGGGAAGCGCTCTGGATGTGAGCCCCGGCCGGAATGCCGGAGATGTCGAAGCTTAGATAGGCATCCATCCTCTTACCGTTGAAAGAACCGGCAAACGGATACATCCCGATGCTCCCATCGCTCACCAAGTGTCCGTCTTCGTTCGGTATGGTGTGAAGCTCCACAGTCACCGGTTGAGGAGCACCCGTCACCGTTATGGTGACCTGTCGATCCTCGGAAGAATTGTTCTGCTTGACCACGTGCAAAGTGTAGGTTGTGGTAGAGCCGGGACAAACCTTTTTGTTGCCGTGACCGGTTACCCCAGCGCCGTCGAGGTACACGGCGGCAACGTTGTCCACAGCCCATCTCAGGAACGTGCAGTCACCCGCGTTGATGTTCGTGCTGTCGGCGCTAAAGCTTATCGAAGCCTGACCTACGGAACCCGGCGTGGCTGTCGGCTGTGCGGTAGGCTTTGGCGTCTCGGTGGGTGTCGGAGTTGGAGGAGGAGGCGGAGTCGATACGACTGCCACTGCCCCTGTGTTATGCGGCGTCACGTAATACGCCGATACCCACCCGTAAGAGCCTGTTTCGGGCGGAAACTCGATCTGCCACCAGCTTCCGTCGGCATTCTTTCCCTCGACCAGGGCCTTCTGTCCGGGCGCAAGCCTTCCGATTACGGGATACGAGGTCCCCGGCCCTGACCTGACATTGAGGGAAACCGATGACACCACGTATGGACGGGTTTCCACAGGTGTATCGGTGGGGCTCTTGGTCGGCTGCGAGGTGGGGGCGGCAGCGGTCGGTTTCGGAATCGTTGGTTTCGGAACCGTGGGCTTCGAAGCCGTCCCCGTGGGAGACGGTTGCCGGGTAGGGGCCCCGGACTCCACCGTAAGCTGTACAATGGCCGGGTCGCTTTCTACCCCGGAGGTGTTGTAGGCTTTCACCGTTATCACATGGACTCCCGGCGCCGCTGGAGCCCATTTGAACACCACCGGTAGCAACTTTGCGCTCTTCCCGCCAGGCGCTTTGGCAGTCCCCAGGGGCTTCCCATCGACTTCCAGAGCGAGATGGGAGACCCCTTTGCCGTCCGATGCCGTCACGGATATGTTTACGCTCTGTCCCACTTTCACCTTGGTTCCGGCCGAAGGAGAATTTATCACAACTTGAGGTTTGCCTACGGCGATCCTTCCCGCCGTGCAAGCGCTGACGATGGTCATCGTCGCCAAAAAAAGAAACAGCACTTTCTTCATGTACATCTACCTCCTCAAAGGATGAGAAACGAAATGGCACAGGCTCGTACGCTCGTGGAGAATCGAACCTGTTTCAATTATCGACGATTTTTACAAAAAAGTCAAAGGGCTCAAGGAAGAGAGCCGCAGCAGAGGGTCGGATCGTCGGCGCATGGGGCAACCCTTGAAGCTTGCAGCCGTGCAGAACCTACCCGGGCAAGCGCCGACGGGAAGAGGGGGCACCCAAGTTGCCCCCTCTCGTTTTTTCTATTTCGACGTTCAATTGCGCAAAGGCTTGTTGTGCTGGAGCATGTACTGAAGCCTGTCTTGAGTCTTCTTCTCGCCGCAGAGGCTCAAGAACGCTTCTCGCTCCAGATCGAGCAGGTATTGCTCGCTCACGGTGGTGCCTGGGATCACATCGCCTCCGGAGAGGACGAATATCAGCTTCCTGGCGATGAATTCGTCGTACTCGGTGATGTACCCGGAGTAGAGCATGTTCTTGATACCCATCGTCAGGGTTGCGATTCCCTCGCGCCCGGCCACCGGGATGTCCGTCAGCGGATGCTTCTGCTTGAATCCTTCCCGGATCATCGCCAGAACCGTCTGCTTTGCATCGTAGATCAATCTATCACGGTTCATCGTGATGTTGTCGCTCTTGCGCAGAAGCCCCCAATCCATGGCCTCCTTTGCTCCCACGGCCACCTTCGCCATGCCTATCAACTCCAGCGCATGCGCCGCCGCCTGGAGGGCGTGTTGCGGGATTTTGTAAGGATCGGTCGGGACGGGTCCTTCGCCGTAAGAGCGCAGGTACACTTCCTTGTTTCCTCCGCCGCCCGGAATCAGCCCCACGCCGACCTCCACGAGCCCCATGTAGGTTTCCATGTCGGCCTGAACTTTGTGGGCGTGCATCGTGATCTCGGCTCCTCCGCCCAGTGTGAGGTCGTACGGCGCCACCACGATCGGCTTGGGCGCATATTTCATGCGCATGTTCATATCCTGGAACGACTTCACCACTTGGTTCAGCATCTCGAACTGCTTCTGCTGGGCGGCGGTCAGGATCATGAAGATGTTCGCTCCTGCGCTGAAATTCCTGGCCTGGCTGCCGATGACGAGCCCTTCCAGCTTGTCATCTTCCAGCATGTCGATCGCTTTGTGGATCATGGCGATGATCTTGTCGTCGGTGGAATTCATCTTGGTGTGAAACTCGACCAGCCCTACCCCGTCGCCCAGATCGATCAGGGAAGCAGATTCGTTCTCGGTGATCACTTTCCCTTCGTCCTTCAGGTTCTTGATGACGATGACGTTACGATTCGTTGGGACGGGTTTGTACCTGGATTCGACGAAATCGAAGTAGTATTTCTTACCCTCGAGCTCGACGTAAAAATGTCCATACCCTTTGGTGATCACGTCCTTGATCGATTCCGGCAGGTAGTACCCCTCTGCCTCCATCCGTTCTATGGAATCGCGCACCCCGATCGCATCCCATATCTCGAAGGGGCCGAGCTTCCAGTTGAACCCCCATTTCATCGCGTTGTCGATGTTGACTATATCGTCGGCAATCTCTCCGAGCCTGTTGGCAGAGTAGATCAGCGTATCCCGGATGATCTTCCAGGCCAGGTCCGCCCCGCGATCGGCACCTTCCACCAGGATCTTTATCTTCTTCCCCGGATCGCGCTCGCTCTTGGCCGCCTCGACGGATTCGTAATAGTACTCCTCCACGGGGCGGTATTCCAGTGTCTCCGGGTCGATGACGAGGCGCACGGTCTTGCCGTGTTCGTCTTTGGTCTTCTTGTAGAATCCGGCGCCGCTCTTCTTCCCCAGCAGGCCTTTTTCTACCATCTTCTTGATGAAATCCGGCACGCGGAAAGTTTCCCGCTGTTCGTCCCCGAGCACCACGTCGTAGATGTTTTCCACCACGTGCACCAGAGTGTCTATGCCGACCAGGTCGCCGGTGCCGAAGGTGGCGCTCCGGGGTCTCCCCATCGCCTTGCCGGTGATGTAATCGACTTCGTCGATCTGGTATCCGTCGTTCAGCATCGTCCAGATCGTGTCCATCATGCCGAAAGTGCCGATCCTGTTGGCGATGAAGTTGGGTGTATCTTTGGCGAAGACGACGCCTTTACCCAGGACGTTTTCGCCGAAGTCCTTCATGAACGCCACGACGCCGGGGTCGGTTTCCTCGCCAACCACCAGTTCCAGAAGTTTCATGTACCTGGGAGGGTTGAAGAAGTGCGTTATCATGAAATGCTTCTTGAATTCGTCGCTCCTTCCTTGGGACATGATGCTCAGAGGGATTCCGGACGTGTTGGACGTGACGATGGAACCAGGCTTGCGGTATTTCTCCACGGTTCCGAAGACCTGCTGCTTGATCTTCGGATTCTCCACGACTACTTCGACGATCCAGTCGGCATCACCGAGCCATTCGAGATTGTCTTCCATGTTCCCCGGAGTGATGAGCTTGACATCGTTCTTGGAGAACAACTGCGGCGGCTTGGATTTGAGAAGTCCCTGTATGGCGTTCAGGGCGAACCTGTTCCTCGCCTTCGGGTCTTTTTTCTCCTCTTCCGTCAGATTGGGCGGCACGATGTCCAGCAGATAAACCGGAATGCCCACACCTGCAAGCAGTGCGGCGATACCTCGTCCCATAACACCGGCGCCTATAACGGCGACTTTCCTGATCTTGTATTCAGAAGCCATCGTTGCCTCCTCCCTTATTATTTTTCGATCTCGATGGCGGTTGCTATCCCCATACCGCCGCCGATGCACATCGTCGCAAGGCCGAGGTTGAGCCCACGCCTGCGCATTTCGTAAAGGAGCGTGGTCAGAATCCTCGGGCCGGAGATTCCCAGCGGGTGACCGAGAGCTATCGCACCGCCGTTGACGTTCACGATGTCGGGGTCGAGCCCCAGCTCGTAGATGCTCACCAGCGATTGCGAGGCGAAGGCCTCGTTGATCTCCACGAGCTGGAAATCCTTTATGCTGAACCCCCACCTATCCATCAGCGCCCTGGTGGAGTAGATCGGGCCGAGTCCCATGACTTCTGGCTCGAGTCCTCTGACGCCCGTGGCCCTGATCTTTGCCAGCGGTTCGAGCCCGAGTTCCTTGGCTTTCTTGTAGGACATGATGACCATCGCCTGAGCTCCAACGTTGATTGGCGACGAGTTTCCTGCGGTGACACGGCCGTTCACCCGAAACACCGGCTTGAGCTTCGCCAGAGCTTCCATGGAGGTGTCCCGCCTCGGGCTTTCGTCCGCTTTCATCAATTTCCAGCCTTCCGGCACTCCTTTTTCTTCCCTGTACATCTCCACGTCGGCGGTTCTTGGGTTCACCACCAGGGGAACGATCTCCTCGTCGAACCTTCCTTCATCCTGCGCTTTGATCGCTTTCATGTGGCTGTTGTAGGAGAACCTATCCAGCGCCTCCCGGGAGAGATCGTACTTGTCCTGGTATCTGTCGATCACCCTTTCGGCGGTTTCTCCCATCGGAATGTAGACGTTGGGCAGATCGTCCGGGATTTCCACACCTTCCACCTTTTCGCCGTATAGGGCTTTGATGAACCTGATGTTCGGCGTTGGCTTGTTGCTCGTCATCGGCACCAGGGTCATGCTCTCCGTGCCGCCCTCCACGATGATATCGGCGGCTCCGGACCAGATGGCGTAAGTTGCGTAGTGCAATCCGGTCATGGCCGAACCGCACATCCTCGAGTAAGTGGCCGCCGGGACCTCTTCAGGTATCCCGGCCATCAGCGCTGCGACCCTCGCGACGTTCATGCCCTGCTCTGCTTCCGGGAACGCCGTACCTACGGTCACGTCGTCGATCATCTTCCAGTCTTCGAGTTGAGGGATTCGTTCGAGGGCGGCTTTCATGACGATCGCAGCCAGATCGTCCGGGCGGACTTTGGCGAGCAGACCTTTCTTGGAACCAATAGGGGTTCTCACAGCGGAGACTATCACTGCATCCCTGTCGTTCATATCCATATCCTCCTACCGTTGAGTTGAGTGTAAAAGCTTCGTTGCTTTGTCTGATGTGGGCCTTGGCTCGAAACAAGGATACCATGTCGAACCCTACAAGTCAAAAATTGGGAATTTACATTTGAAGACGTGCGGCTCTCCAAAAAACTTCCCGCACCCGTCGCGTTCGGTCGGGAATCACGATAAGTGGTGTTCTGCAAGCTTTTTGACGAACGCCCTCGACCGTCAGGGCGTTCCCATGCCCTGGAATAAAGAGCATAGTGCGAGTGGCAGCTTGCCCCTTTGAGGGAACGAACCGTTCATCCCTCTATGAGCGGGATGATCTTTCCATCGACGATGCTGTCCCACGTGTATTGCTCCAGCACGCGTTTCCTCATCCGGTACAGATCGCTGCCTTCGAGTGTGGAAACGATCATCTTCGCAACCTCCGCCGGGCTGTCGTTCAGTCCAAAGGTGTGGACGAATCCATCTCCGCTTTCTCTGAAAGGCGGGATGTCGCTGCAGAATATCTGCATGCGGCTCACTCCGGCTTCCAGTATCGGGATTCCGAATCCCTCCCGTTTGCTTGGAAAGAAAAGAGCGTCGCATATCCGGTACAGCTCTGCCATCAGCCTTTCGTCGGGGATGAACGGCGATTCTTCGTCCCCCAGTTCGTACATGAAGACGACGTTTCCACGAACCCCGAGATCTTCCCTCAACCCCTTCAACCGGCGGAGATACTCCACGTTGGATGGGTTGTGAGGCCCCGGAGGTCCTGTAACCACGAGTTTTGCCGACGGCCGTTCTCCGGCGATCTCCGAGATCACTTCGATCCCCAGTTCGATGTTCTTCCTACGGGTTATTCTGGCCGGGAGGAGCAGGCAGGGCTCCGCTTCCCAGAGCCCCAGATCTTTCGCCAACCTGCTTCCCGTTTCCGATATCCCGAGCATCGACTCCGGGGTTATACCGGGGGATACCACATGTATCCTCTCCTCCGGCCAGCCGAACAGTCCGGCCAGCATTTTCCTCCTGTCCCCCGAAACCACCACATATTCCACGCCTTTCCACGGTCTCCTGAGCAAGTCCCAGGGGTAGCCGTCGTGAAGCGCGGGGGTATAGATCGGATCGAGCCAGGCGAAATCGTGTGCCCACGAAATCAGTCGGGGACCCTCTCCGGACGAAACGAGGTCGTGCAGCGCCGCGGTAAGCGGCATGTTCTTGTGCAATGTGGTGACGTTGTGGGCGATGCAGACATCCGCCCCTTTCAGGGCGGATCGCAGTTTCTGTTCGATCTTGTCACGCAGGGCGTAGAACTCCTTCGTGACCCGCCCGGCAGCCAGCTCTTTCCCGATGCTCAGGACGTTCTTGTGCGTGGAGCCGATTTCCGGTATCTGGATGGATCTGACATCGGGATGGAAATTTCCCACCCTGCCTGCTACGATGCGTACCCGATACCCTCTTTCCGTCAACAGACGGGCGTGCATCTCCATAGTCCATTCGACACCTCCCACCACCGGTGGGCCTGCGTAGTGAAGTATCGCTATTTCCTTCATCGTCCACCTGTGATCCACATGCTCTGATAAGGCTCGAGCTGCAGCGCCAGGGAGCCTGCCCCGGCCGGTATCCTGGCGCCGGAAATCAAATCGACGGCGGATTCGACGCCCGTCCACCGGATTTCTTTGAGGTCCACCCGCGCGATGACTCTGTTTCCGGATACGTTCTGAACGGCCAGCACAGAGCCTTGTGCGCCGGGAGTGTGCGTCCTCAGCACGGCGAATACCGCAGGATCGAGGTTCAGTATCCTCTGTTCGGAGTCCGGGTGAAATGCAGGATGGCTTCTGCGGATGGAAAGCAGGCGCTTGTATGCGGTGTAGACCTTGTGTCGCAGGGAATTTTCATCGGCAAGTTCCCGTTCCAGCTCCGAACGGACGAACCTGGCGCGATTTATAGCCCGGTTGATCCCGGTCCGCAGGACGGCCTCCCGGTCGCTTCGGGAGCCGAAAAGGCTGTGCACGTATATCCCGGGAATCCCTTGCAAGGAAAGCATTATTGCCTGGGAAGCCATGAATTTCCCGACAAGGACGTCCTGATCGTCTCCTGGTTCAGCCAGGGCATCTATGTACGAAATGTTCAACTCGTAGACGCTCTTGCTTCCATCCGGGTTTGCCTTGTAGGAAACGAACCCGCCGTTCCGCAGGGTCTTTTCCACCAGATCCTGGATTTCGTCGCTGCTCAGGATGCCGATGGCCGGCATCATTCCTATCCCGTCATGGGATGCCAGGAAGTTGAAGAACGTCGTTTCCCTGGATGGCAGTGAGAGCCCCGAAGCCCATCGAGAAAGCTTTTCGGCATTCCCGGTGTGGATGGAATGCAGGACGAGCGGGGGAAGAGAGAATTGATAAACCATCTGAGCTTCGTCGTGCCCGTTGCCAAAGTAGGAAATGTTTTCTTCGTGAGGCACGTTGGTTTCGGTCAGGATGATCACGTACGGTGCAACGGCGTCGAAGATCGCCCTGAAGAGCTTCACCACCCTGTGGGTTTCCTCGAGATGTATGCACGGCGTCCCGATCTTCTTCCACAGGTAGGCGATGGCATCCAGTCTTATGACCTCCGCTCCTTTCTCCACGTAGAAAAGCAATATGTCGATCACCCTCAGCAGGACTTCCGGGTTGGCGTAGTTCAGGTCGATCTGGTCGGCGCTGAAGGTGGTCCACACGAGTTTGCGCCCCTTCGCCGTTTCGAACGGGGTTAGCAGTGGGGTCGCCCTTGGTCGGACGACCGAAGAAAGATCCGTGCCTTCCTCCACCGTTATGAAGAAATCCTCGTACTCCGGGTTTCCCCTGAGAAATTCCTGGAACCACTTGCTCTTGGAGGAAACGTGATTGATCACGGCGTCGAACATCAACCGGAAGCTCCTCCCGATCCGTCGTATATCCTGCCACGATCCCCAATCCGGGTTCACCTGCTTGTAATCTATCACGGAGAACCCATCGTCGCTGGAATAAGGGAAGAAAGGAAGTATGTGAACCCCGGAGAGGATGCCTCCGGCGTATTCTTCAAGGAACTCTCCCAGACTCTGGAGGGGCGGCTTATCTGGTTCCTGAACCTGATTCCCGTAAGTGATCAGGAAAGCGTCCTCTTCGGACCACCGGGCCCCGAAAGCACGACGCGCTATCCCCGGATTCCTTTTCTGAAAGTCCTCCAGCATCGAAAGGAGCCTTTCGAATATTCGAGGTGCTCGATCTTCACCATAGAGAAAAGCTATGTGATCCGTGATTCTCTCTTTGACGCTTTCTTCGATTGGCATGGCGCTTCCCTCTATGAACCGCTTTCGGATTCGAGTTTCCGGTACCGGAGATTATAGCATACATTCCGTACCTCAGGGAGGAACGACGAAACGAGCCAGAGTCTCCACTCGCCTGAGTAGAACTTTTGAACTCCGATGGTAGGGGCTGAGTCTCTTTCCCCACCTGATCGGG
>CAZEXY010000075.1:0-10148 GCA_964516345.1 uncultured Anaerolineae bacterium | reverse complement strand
TTGGCCCCATACCCGAGGAGGTTGACAAACGTAAGAGAATGCGTTATACTGGGTACTGGTATAGAGGACTGAACCAGTTGACCAAACCATAAGGAAGTAATCATTTACCAACGTAGTGGGGGGCTATGATCGACAAGAACCATCCCTTACCGATTTACGTACAGTTGAAGGAACTCCTGAGAGAGAAGATCGCTGCAGGAGAATGGAAGCCGGGAGACATGTTACCCTCCGAGCGGGAAATGAGCGAACAGTACCATATCAGCCGCATGACCGTGCGACAGGCGCTCAGTGAACTGGCGTACGAAGGGCTCTTGAGGCGTGAACAAGGACGTGGGACTTTCGTGGCTGCTCCAAAAATCGAGCACGGCCTGAGTCGACTTACCGGGTTTACCGAGGACATGATAAAGCGTGGTTTGAAGCCAAGCACCAGCGTGGTTCGATTGGAATGGAGGAAAGCGCCGCTGCTGGCGGCCAGAGCCCTGCAAATCTCCCCTTCGGAAAACATCATCTTGTTGGAGAGATTGCGGATGGCGGATGCGGAACCGATCGCAATAGAGATAAGCCATCTTCACTTCAAGGGCGCAAAGAGCCTTCTGGACGAAGACCTCGAGAAGAACTCCTTGTACCACATCCTTGCCAGTAAGTATGGAATTACACCCACCAGAGCGGTTCAAAAGATTGGTGCCGGTCTTTGCACGCTCCACGAACAGGACCTCTTGAAGATCGACGAAAGCACCCCTGTGCTACGGAACCAACGTGTCACTTATGACCAATGGGGTCGACCTTTCGAGTACACTGAATCAGCTTACCGGGCCGACCGCTATGTATTCCAGGCGGAATTGGTCGCATCATAACCGCATCAAGCCGAGACGGTGAAGAAAGGAGGGGATGTATATGCAAATTCTTTTTATCTGAATGTCCTTTGATTGTCCTGCTGACTTGAATGTACACTACTTTCAACCGAGGAGGAGTAAAAAATGAAAATCACGTCTCGTACATTCACCATTGTAGTGCTTGTCCTTCTGATCACCATGTTGGCCGGGTGTTCACCCAAAGCCACACCTACCAAGGTGCCTACCCAGGCAAAAGCAACGGTGGCGCCGAAACCGACGGCTACCAAGGCGCCGGCTCAAGCGAAACCAACGAAAGCTCCAGCTTCAAAGAAGGTGACCCTGACCGTTTGGTCGTGGCGTACGGAAGATGTCGATGCTTACAACCAGATTTTCAAGGTGTACGAAAAAGAACATCCTGGCGTTACCGTCAAGTTCGTTGCTTTCGTAAACACCGACTACAACAATATCCTGGCTACCGGCTTGACCGGCAAGAGTGGCCCGGACGTGGTACAGCTGCGAGCTTACGGTGGCCTGCAGCCGTTGATCGAGGCAGGCCAGCTTGTGCCTCTGGACGGCAAAGTCAAGACGCTTTCCAATTTCACTCCCGCTATCCTCAAAGGGGCTACCGGTGTTTCCGATGGACATATCTACGGCGTTCCCTTTGGAATACAGGCTGTGGCTGCCTACTACAATAAAGCCATATTCAAGAAGTTGGGACTCAGCGAACCCAAAACCTGGGACGAATTCATGAGTGTCCTCAAAGCCCTGAAGAAAGCAGGCTACATCCCTCTATCCGTGCCTGCCAAGGATACCTGGATGCTGCCGATCATCCACGATGCAGTGGGGGCTCCTCGTTATGGAGGTCCTGAATTCGAAAAGAAAGTGCTTGCTGGTGAGACCAACTTCACCGATCCCAACTATGTGGCGTCGATACAACTGGTCAAAGATTTGCAACCCTACATGCCCGACAACGTCGTGGGCGTAAGTTATCAGGACTCCCGAACGCTGTTCATTACCCAGCGGGCGGCGATTTTCATCGGAGGTTCCTTTGAAGTTGGCTTCTGGCGCAATCAGGCTCCAGACCTGGACATAGGCATTTTCCGGGTTCCGCCGCCTCCCAATTCTGTGATAAAGCACTCACTTACTCCTGGGTGGATGGACGGATCTTACGGTGTGAATGCTCATAGCCATGCCAAGGAAGAAGCCATCAAGCTGGTGGAATGGATGGGGACACCTGAATTCGGTCAGATGTTTACCGAAAAGATCAAACAGCTCTCCCCGATCCCCGGAACCCAGCCAAAGGATCCTCTTCTGGCGAAGTTCGCCAAGTTCTATGCAGAGACACCTACTCCGTACCTCATGCTGGTGGACTTCCGCTACGGCAGTCCTTCCGGAAGCACTCTGCTGGGCAATGACCTCCAGAAAATGCTGATGGGTCAGATGACGGCCGAGGAGGTGGCCAAGGACGTACAGGCTGGAGTATCTCAGTGGTTCAAGCCGAAGAAATCTAAGTAAGTGTAGAAACGCGCTCGATGAAGCAGACGAGGCCGCTTCATCGAGCGGCTTTCTTCTGACGGAATGCGCGGGGAATGCCTATGAGCATGTTCAAATCGACGGTCGCATCGATCGAGAACTCTTTCAAGCGGCACAACAGCGGTGGTGTAGGCGATGGCACGCCTTCGTGGTTGATAATTGCCTTGTTCTTGCTTCCGGCTTTTCTTCTATACACCCTCTTCATGATCTGGCCGCTGTTCCAATCTCTCTACTTCAGCTTTTTCTCTTTCAAAGGATTGGCGCGTGGTGGATTCGTCGGGCTCCACAATTTTCACGAGTTGCTGACCCGATATCCGATCAACAAGCAGTTACCGAGGGCTTTTCTGCATAATTTTTACTTCTTCATAGGAACTATGTTAGTGCAGAACACGTTAGGGCTCTTATTTGCGAGATTGCTTTACACGTCTCGGACAGGCAAGAGATTCTTCCAGATAGTTTACACCACTCCCTATCTGATAAGCGCTTTGGTCGTGGGATACTTGTGGAGCCTGATGCTCAACCCTCTCTTCGGCCCCGTCAATTACATTCTACGTGCCATTGGGTTGGGATTTCTGGCCCATCCATGGTTGGGTGATCCGTCTACCGCGCTCCCCAGCATAATATTGGCCAATGCCTGGCAGTGGATAGGATTCCCAATGCTGCTTTTCTCCGCTGGCCTGACCAACATAAACGACGAACTGCGCGAAGCCGCAAGAATAGATGGTGCTACGAGCCTGAAACTGTTCAGATACATAGAACTGCCTCTCTTGCTCCCTGTGATAGGAATCGTCACCGTTCTGACATTCATCGGAAATTTCAACGCTTTTGGGATCGTCTGGGCGATGGGTGGTGTGGACGGCGCTCCCGGAGGGGCCACAGACGTTCTGGGATTGGTGTTCTATCGCACAGCTTTTCGGGGCGGAGTTGACGCTTTCGGCCTTGCCTCAGCCTTGTCCGTGCTGTTGTTCATCTTCATTTTCGGTGTTTCCCTGCTCATGTTGGGGCGTTTCCGACACTGGGAGGAAAATCTCAAATGAAATACCGATCCAGTGCTTCATCCAGTCGTGTAAACCTTGCATCCATAGGTACGAACGTTTTGCTGTGGGGATATGCCGCCATCGTACTCATGCCCCTGCTGTTGGTGGTGAGCAATGCCTTGCGATCTACCCGGGAGATATTCAGAAATCCCGTCGGTTTGCCGACTTCCCCCTCTCTCGAAAGTTTCGTGAGGGCGTGGAAGGAAGCCAATTTCAATACCTACTTCTTCAATTCCCTTGGGATCACTGTGGCTTCGGTGGTTCTCGCCACGGCCGTAGCTTCTTTGGCCGGATACATCCTCGGACGATATAAATTCACCGGCAGCAGGTTCCTATCGGCCTACTTTTTGGCAGGTCTGATGCTGCCTTTCCGGCTGGCTATAGTCCCTCTGTTCTTACTGTTGAACAACATGGGGCTAATCGACAATCGCATGGGGCTGATCCTTGTCTACGCTGCAACCGGAATTCCCTTCTCCGTGTTCATTCTTTCGTCGTTTTTCAGGCAATTACCTCAGGAGTTGAGCGAAGCTGCACGCATCGACGGGGCAGGAGAATTCACCCTTTTCGGGAAGATCATGTTGCCGCTGGTACGCCCTGCCCTCGCTACGGTGGTCGTTTTCCAGTTCGTACCGCTGTGGAATGACTTCTTCTTCCCATTGGTACTGTTGCGATCCACTGAAAAATGGACTTTGCCGGTTGGCATGACCCGTTTCTTTGGGGAGTTTCAGACTGACTGGTCTACCCTTTTCGCCGGTATTATCATCACGACCCTGCCTCTTATCGTGATATTCCTCCTTGCTACCAAACAGATCATCGCCGGGCTTACCGCTGGGATCGGCAAATGAATCCGGACAAAGAGAATGGGGCGTAATTCGTACGACTGGGGATGGATCGACGAGTTGATGCTGGAAGGCTTAGAGGGGAAAATATTCCCCGCGGCCGTCTTGCGTGTGACACACAAAGGGAATGTGGTATTTCATCGCGCTTATGGATGGATAGACCCGGATTCCCGATTGCATCCAGCCACCGAGAGCACTCTGTTCGATCTGGCTTCACTGACCAAGTTGTTTACTGCCACGGCGTTCATGACGTTGGTCGATTCCGGCCGGATAGGCCTGGACGATCCTGTCGGCACGATCCTCCCCGAGTTCCGTGGTATGCGACCTCTGGTAGCCCCGACAGATCCTCTCACCAAAACGAGGCTACCTCTAAATCCGGACCTCGCGGGGGTGAAAATAGATGCGGGTAAAGTGACTTTTCGACAACTCCTCACGCATACTTCGGGCTTGGCGGCCTGGTCGGATTTGTGCTCGGATCAGACACCTGCCCACAGTGCGGATGCCGAGACCCGACGGGAGCGAATGGAATCTCTTCTGAGGACTCTTCCCTTTACTTATCCTCCTGGGAAAGGGTTCACGTATAGCGATTTGGGGTTCGTCTTGTTGGGCGAAATCGTCGAGCGACTCACCGGAGAGTCTCTGGCCGAGTATGTGAGACGGTCCGTTACCGCCCCGCTGGGATTGTCGAGCGTCGCGTACACCCCTTTGTCCCACGGAGTGAGGCGCGAATCCGTAGCACCTACCGAATATTATCCGGAGCGAGGCCATCGAGCGTGGGGCGAAGTGCACGACGAAAACGCTTTTTGTCTGGGAGGCATCGCAGGCCATGCAGGCCTTTTTGCGTGCGCCCGGGATGTCAGTTTATTTGGTCAGTCTTTCCTTTACGAAAAACATCCGATTCTGTCGAGCCGATCGAGACGGGAAATGCTCAAGGAGCAAGTCCACCATCAAGGCATTCGTCGCGGACTCGGGTGGCAACTTCCTGGCGACGACGGGATGCCTGTAGGAAAGGTGTGGAGCCGGAGCAGCTTCGGCCATACTGGATTCACAGGCACTTCGCTTTGGCTGGATCCTGTGCGGCAACTGAACGTGGCTCTGCTCACCAATCGAGTATACTACGGGCGCGATGCAAAGTCCATCGTCGATTTTCGTCTTCGATTGCACACATCCATAGCTCATCTCGTAGATGATGCAAAACATCGCGGTCTGAATCGAACAAGGGAGCAAGAATGAGAAAATTCGTGATAGGGCTCGACGGCGGAGGTACGAAGACAGAAGCCGTGGTCATGGACGAAAGGATGCGTATCATAGGGAGAGGTCGGGGCGGCCCGTCCAACCTGCATTCCACAGACATGAGCACCGTTCGGACGTCCCTGGCGGATGCAATGCAAATGGCTGCCAAGGAAGCTGGAGTAAATCCTCTGCACGCCGCTGCTGTCACATGGGCACTGGCAGGGGCAGGTAGAACGGAGGAAAAGCAGTATCTATCCATGCTCCAGGCTGAAATGTTACCAGGTGTCCCTGGACAGGTCGTGACCGATGCTCAAGCGGCATTGATGGGAGGGATTGGGCAGCATTTCGGCATAGTCCTCATTTCTGGAACGGGGATGAACGTCTATGGCGAAAAAGGGAAGGATTTATCGGCTCGAGCGGGCGGATGGGGATATATGTTGGACGAAGGTAGCGGGTACAGTATCGCCCTCGAAGGTATACGAGCTGCCGTCAGGGGTGCAGATGGAAGTGATCTGCCGACCAGGTTGACGCTAGGCCTTGTAAAAGCTATAGGGCTCAAAGATGCATCCCAGTTCGTGAACTGGCTCTATGAACCCGATCGCAGTGCGACCGAGATAGCATCTCTGGCTCCCATCGTCCTGAAGATAGCCGAAGAAGGCGACATAATGGCAACCGGCATCGTCATGCGGTCTGCCGACGCTCTGGCAGCTCATGTAGATGCTGTTGCACACCGCCTGGGCTATTCACACGCTTTCCCACTGGTTGTATCTGGCAGTTTGGTGGAGAAGGAACGCTTCTTTCGGAACGTGGTGTTTCAGGCTGTATTGACTCGTACTCCAGGGGCACAGCCTCGGCTCCCATACTACGACGCTGCGGTGGGTGCAGGCTTGCTGGCGCTCGAAAGCCTGGGGTATGAGATCCATCAATTTCCCGTGAGGATGACTCCTAACGACGAAGTCTGGGCTTCGGAACGAAGGAACGTCATCACGATGGATTTGGACACACGTCCCACCATTGAAGTCGTAGGTCTGATGCACCTGGAAGATGCCAGAGCTGTAGCTTCGGTGCGCCCCAACCTTCCCATCATCGCCAGAGCTATAGAGGCCATAGCCGGACGCATGGAGCAAGGAGGACGTTTGATTTATGTGGGCGCCGGCACATCCGGGAGGCTTGGCGTGCTGGATGCCTCGGAGATTCCACCTACTTTCAACTCTCCGCCGGGTCAGGTCATCGGCATAATAGCCGGAGGTGAAAGGGCCCTGCGGGAATCAGTGGAAGAAGCGGAGGATCATCCTGAGGAAGGAGCGGAAGCCGTGCGTAGTGTAGAGGTGGGGAGCGGCGATAGTGTCGTAGGAATTGCAGCCAGCGGGCGTACACCCTACGTGATCGGCGCCCTGAAAGAAGCCAAACGTCGTGGAGCGCTTACCGTAGCTTTGATCTGTAACCTGCCGGCCCCGCTGGCAGAGATCGCCGATTATGTGATCGCTCCTTTGGTTGGGCCTGAGGTAATAGCTGGTTCCACCCGTCTCAAAGCTGGCACGGTTCAGAAGCTGGTGCTGAACATGTTGAGCACCGGAGTCATGGTGAGATTGGGAAAGACGTACAGCAATCTCATGGTAGACGTGCAGCAGTTGAATGCGAAATTACAAGCGAGAGCCAGGAGAATCGTCGCACAGGCGTGCAATATCAGCGAGGAAGAAGCAGCCAAAGCTTTAGAACGTAGCTACGGGGACGCGAAAACGGCCATAGTGAGCACTTTGTTGAATTGTTCACCAGAAGAAGCTTCCCGAAGGCTGAAGCAGGCCAACGGACGGGTCAGGGATACCATTCAAGGCTGCCGAAGGTGCCAATGAACGAGGAACACCTTGGTGAAAATCTGCTCGGCAGGACGATACCGGGGCAGAAGGTCTTCGGGCCCGATCTCCCGGACTACGACGTGCTCCAGAACTGCCTCAGGTGCGGGCGATGCCTTACGGTCTGTCCCACCTATCAGGAAACGATGCTGGAGACGGATTCCCCACGGGGGAGGTTGTCGCTGCTGCGGGCCGTGGAGGATGGTAAGCTACTCCTGAGCGAGGGAGTGCTGGATCACCTCTACAACTGCCTGGACTGCCGCGCGTGCAACACAGTCTGCCCCCTGAGCCTCCCCATCGGCGAGCTGATCCTGGAGGGGAGGGCTGCGTACTCGGCTCAGCACGACCGTCCCATGTGGCAGCGCCTCTCCGTGGACACATTCCTCACCTCTGCAAGCAGGCTGGAGTGGGTGATGGCACCTGCCAGGATCTACCGCAAGCTTGGGCTGCACAAACTCGTCCGCCCCGTGTTGCGGTTCCTGGGCAGTAAGCTGGCGGCATTTCGTGTTCTCTACGAGATGGAGACGCTGTTGCCGGAGGATCTCCCGTCGAAGCCGCTGCACGAGGTGGTGCCGGAGGTCCTGCCGGCCTACGGCAAACGGAAACATCGGGTGGGGTTCTTCCTGGGTTGTATGATGAGCCAGGTTCTGGCGGACGTGAGCGAGAGTTCCATCGAACTGCTCCGCAGGTTGGGTTGTGAGGTGGTGGTGCCGAAAGGGCAGGTGTGCTGCGGGGCGCCCCACGACGACCAGGGAAACAAAGCCAAAGCCAGGGAGCTCGCGCGGACCAACATCGAGGTGTTCGAACGATTCGAGGACCTGGAAGTCATCGTCAGCGATTGCGCCGCGTGCAGCGGGATGCTGAAGGAGTATAGGGAGCTCCTGGCCAGGGATGGGGAGTTTGCGGAGCGTGCCGAGGCGTTCAGCGCCAAGGTGCTGGACGTGAGCCAGTGGCTTGCAAGGATACTCCCGGACGCGACTTCGGTGCCGGAGACGGGAAAGTGCGCCGGGTGCACGCTGGCGACGTACCATTCGCCGTGCCATTTGGGAAATGCGCAGGGGGTGCTGGAAGAGCCGAAGTCGGTGGTGAAAAGCCTGCCCGGGGTCGAGCTTGTGCCACTGAAGGACGAGACGAAGTGCTGCGGCAGCGCGGGAATCTACAACATCACGCACATCGAGATGTCCAGGGTGCTGCTGGATGAAAAAGTGGAGAACATCCTGGCTACGGGTGCGGAGGTGGTGGTGACCGGGAATCCCGGGTGCATGTTGCAGATACGGAAAGGCTTGAAGGAGCGCGGCGCCGACGTAGAGGTGAAGCACCTGACACAAATCACGCTGGAGAAATTGTCCGCGGATGGGTAGGTGGAGACATGGGTGAGAAACGTGAGTGGCTGGAAGAACTGAAGCGCGAGCTTCCAGAGGGGCGCTTGCTGACCTCTCGTGAGGACAGGGTCGCTTATTCCTACGACGCCACGTGGGAGGAGGGTTGGCCTGATGCCGTAGTGTTGGCGCACGCTACCGAGGACGTCGTAGCTACGCTGAGGGTTGCGCAGAAATACAGGGTGCCGGTGGTACCGCGCGGTGCAGCCAGCGGCCTTTCCGGCGGCTCGGTGCCGGAACATGGGGGAATTTCCCTTAGCCTGGCCCCAATGCGCAGGATCATCGAGATATCTCCGGAGGATTTGGTGGCAGTGGTGCAGCCTGGCGTCATAAACCTGGACTTGCAGAAAGCTTTGGAGCCTCACGGGCTTTTCTACCCTCCCGACCCGGCCAGCTATGACATGTCCACCATAGGGGGCAACATTGCGGAGAACGCCGGCGGCCCCAGGTGCCTCAAATACGGGGTGACCACGGACTACGTTATGGGGCTGGAAGTGGTGATACCTGGCGGAGAAGTGTTGAGGCTCGGCGGGAGATCCATCAAGAACGTAACCGGGTACGATCTGGTGCGTCTCTTCGTGGGCTCCGAAGGGACGCTGGGCGTGGTGACCGAGGCCACGTTGAAGCTGCTTCCCAAGCCTCCTGCCACGGCCACGGTTTCCGCTTTTTTCGACAACCTGAACGTGGCAGCAGAGACCGTTGTGGCTGTGCTTACGTCGGGCATCCTACCGCTGACCACGGAGCTGCTGGACGGCGTCTCCATCAGGGTAGTCGAGGAGTTTCTGCACCTGGGGCTCCCTGCCGGTGCGGATGCCATGCTTTTGATCGCCGTGGAAGGAGAGACCGGGTGCGTGAAGGAGGAGATTGCGCGGGTAGAAGGGATTTGTAGGACTCACGGAGCTTCCACGGTGGAAACCGCAGCTACACCGGAGGAAGAAAGTCGCTTGTGGAGGGCCAGGCGTTCCGTGGCGGCTGCCCTGGGCAGACTGCGCCCTCACACGCTTGGTGAGGACATAGCGGTGCCGAGAAGCCGGATACCGGAAATGGTCAGAACGATTCAGGAGATTGGGGAGAGATGGGGTGTGACCATCGCCGTCTACGGCCACATAGGCGACGGGAACCTGCACCCCACGATCGCCTGCGACAGGAACGATCCGGACGAAATGGATAGGGTCTCCAAAGCTGCAGAGGAGATATTTGCCGCCGCCGTGCGGATGGGCGGCACGCTTTCGGGTGAACACGGCATTGGCACCGTGAAAAGGGCATTTCTCCCTTCCGCGCTTCCTAACAACGTGCTCGACATGATGAAAGCCGTAAAGCAAATTTTTGACCCACATGGGATCATGAATCCCGGAAAGGTTTTCCCCGACTGAACGGATTTTTTGCCCGTTCCGAAGCCACCTCCTCAGCCCGGAAGCCGGAAGCTCCTTCCGGCTATGGA
>CAZEXY010000074.1:0-10300 GCA_964516345.1 uncultured Anaerolineae bacterium | reverse complement strand
GAATTTTGCAACGGAGGTGTACCTTGAACAAGAAGACCGTGCGAGACATCGACGTGACCGGCAAGCGGGTGCTGGTTAGAGTCGATTTCAACGTTCCGATCAAAGACGGAAAGGTGGCCGACGATACCCGTATCGTCGCGGCGCTGCCGACCATCCGGTACCTGATCGAGCATGGGGCAAAGGTCATCCTGATGAGCCACCTGGGCAGGCCGAAGGGCAAAGTCGTGCCGGAGATGAGCCTTCGCCCCGTTGCGGAGCGGCTGTCGGAGCTGCTGGGACGCGAGGTGAAGTTCGTGCCGGACTGCATCGGGCCGGAAGCGGAGGCAGCGGTGGCGGCGATGAAACCCGGAGACGTGATCCTGCTGGAGAACACCCGCTTCCATCCGGAAGAGAAGAAGAACGATCCGGAATTTGCGAAGAAGCTCGCATCCCTCGGCGATCTTTTCGTCAACGACGCCTTCGGGAGCGCCCACAGGGCCCACGCCTCCACCGAGGGGGTGGCGCATTACCTCCCGGCCGTAGCGGGGTTCCTCATGGAAAAAGAGCTGAACGTGCTCGGCAGGCTGCTGGAAGCGCCGGAGCACCCCTTCATCGCCATCCTGGGCGGGGCGAAGATCTCCGACAAGATCGGCGTGATCCGGAACCTGCTCACCAGGGTGGATGGTCTGCTCATCGGCGGCGGCATGGCGAACACCTTCCTGAAAGCCGAAGGATACGAAGTCGGCGAGTCGCTGGTGGAGGAGGATAGCGTGCCGCTGGCGAAGGAACTCCTGGAAAGCGCCGCTGGGCTCATCCACCTGCCGGTGGACGCCGTGGTGGCGGATCGGTTCGCCCCGGACGCCGATAGCAAGGTGGTGGGCGTGGACAGGGTGCCGCCCGGGTGGCGCATCCTCGACATCGGTCCGGCTACCGTGGCGCATTTCGCCAACCGGCTCTCCGGCGCCAAGACCGTCTTCTGGAACGGGCCGATGGGGGTGTTCGAGTTCCCGAAGTTCGCCGAGGGGACTTTCGCCATCGCCCGCGTGCTGGCCGACCTGAAAGACGCCGTGACCATCATCGGCGGCGGCGATTCCGTGGCCGCGGTGAAGGAATCCGGGCTGGCGGACAGAATGACCCACATCTCCACCGGCGGCGGGGCGTCGCTGGAACTGCTGGAAGGGAAGACGCTCCCCGGCGTCGCCGCGCTGGAGGACAAATAACTACCGCCGATGTTTGCGTGGGGAGTGAGCCTGCTCCCCACGCAACACATGCAATCCATCGCAAAACCTCACACTCCCCACCTCTCCACACATCCGTTCAAGGTTGGCTTATTCGAAAGAAAGCTGCTATATTTCGTGAAGAATTCATCTCGATTTCGTAGAAAGAAGGCTCGTCGAATGGAAAACGTATACGTAGCACTCGACCTGGAAACCACAGGCCTCGACCCTAAGAAGGATTCGATAATCGAAATAGGAGCAGCCAGATTTCGAGGCAGCGAAATACTCGAAACATGGTCGAGCCTCGTCGATCCAGGAAAGCACATCCCCGGCATGGTCTCGAGGCTGACTGGAATAACGGACGAAATGGTCCAGGGACAGCCAGACCTTTCCATGCTCGCCCCCTCGCTGCTCAGATTCATAGGAGAATCCCCCATCGTCGGGCACAACATCGGGTTCGACGTCCGGTTCCTCCAGGCGCATGGACTCCCCGTGTACAACCTGACCGTAGATACTTTCGAACTGGCAACCATCCTGCTGCCCCTACAAGGGCGATACACCCTAACCGCCCTGTCCCAGAGCCTTGGGATAGAACTGGAGAACGCCCACCGCGCCCTGGACGACGCCATAGCCTCGGCAAGGTTGTTCCAGGCCTTGATAGAATACGCAGCAGGTTTACCCCTCTCCCTCATACGGCAGATAAACCGACTCTCTGCAAGGACGGAATGGTCTCTCTCACCGATCTTCCTGGGTCTCGAGCATGCGATAGCGAAGGGGAAAAATCGGCCGGTGCTTTCCGGGAAATCACGGGGCGCAGAATCGCCTCTTTTCGACCGGTCGGAACCGCTCAACCCGAAAGAACCGCCTGAGCCGATAAATGTAGACTACGCCGCGAGCCTGCTGGAGGAGGGTGGGGCAATGTCCCGCATCATGCCGGAATACGAATATCGGCCTTCCCAGGTGGCCATGCTGAGAGCCGTGGCAGAAGCCTTCAACAAAGGAGAACATCTCCTCGTGGAAGCCGCCACGGGAACGGGGAAATCGCTGGCGTACCTGATCCCGGCAGTCCTATACTCGATCCAGAACGATGCCAGGGTCGTGGTCTCTACGAACACCATAAACCTGCAAGATCAATTGTTCGACAAAGATCTGCCTGCCCTGGAATCGCTCCTTCAGGAAGAAGGATTTGGAGAACATCCCTTCAAGGCCACGGTTCTAAAAGGGAGAAACAACTACATATGCATGAGAAGGCTGGACAACCTTCTCGCCCACGCGGACTTCAATTCCAGGGAAATGAGCGTCATAGCGAAGATTCTGGTGTGGCTAAATCACACGAGCACAGGAGACCAATCAGAACTGTTCCTCCCATCTCCAACCGATCAGGCGGTCTGGATGCGTGTAAGGACGGAGAGAGAAAGCTGCATTCACGATCGCTGCCCTTACTTTCGCAACGGCACATGTTACTTCTTCAACGCACGGAGAAAAGCCGAGCGATCGAACATCGTTGTGGTCAACCATGCCCTGCTCCTATCGGACATAACCACACAGCAAAAAGTACTGCCCAGGTACAAACACCTGATAATAGACGAAGCTCACCACCTCGAAGAAGCCATCACGAGGCAGTTGAGCTTCGACACGGACGAATACAAACTCAACGGACTGCTGGAGATGCTCTACCACTCTCCCCGCCGAAACAAAAGCAAACCGGCAGGCCTGCTGGTGGACGTGATGTCGCTATCGGCCTCGCTGCCTTTCAACGTTCAACAGGAAGTCAATGCCCTGGTCGCATCCATCCAGGAAGACATTTCGACCCTAAAAGCATCGCTACGCGAGTTCTTCGATGTGATGAAAAACGTCCTCAGGGAAGTCGGCGGCAAAAGCTGGGAGAACTCCGGGTACAACCGACGTATACGAATAACCACAGGCGTGAGGGTACAGCCTGCATGGACGGACGCGGAAATCGTGTGGGAGGAAGTCGGAGCTCTGATGCACAGAATAGCCGAAAAAGTCGCACGCACAGCCAGAGGTCTATCCGACCTGGGGCTTCAGGATGAGGACGCAGAAGGGCTGATAGCCGATCTGTACTCCATCGCCAAGAACCTGGCAGACGCCCAGGAGCAGATATCGTCCATGATCGGAAACCCAAACCTCGGAGAGGTCTACTGGGCCGAGATCACCACTCCGGAACGGGGAGAAGTGGTATCGTTCCATTCCGCGCCCCTGCACGTCGGGCCGCTGGTGGAAGAATACCTGATAAACGAAAAAGATACGGTCGTGATGACTTCTGCAACCCTGCAAACCGCCGGAAGCTTCGAATACCTGCAGGACAGGCTGAACGCATGGGAGATGAACACCCTCGCCCTCGAATCTCCGTTCGATTACGAAGCATCCACGCTTCTCTACCTGCCCACCGACATGCCGGAGCCGAACTCCCACGGATACCAACACGCCGTCGAACAGGCCATCCTCAAACTTGCCCAGGCCACAGATGGGAGAATGCTGGTGCTGTTCACATCCTACGCCCACCTGCGCAGGACTTACGACTCCCTTTACATCCCATTCTCGGAGATAGGGTTCACCATCTATACCCAGGGGGACGGCACGTCGAGAACCCAGCTTCTGGAAAACTTCCGGACCACCGAAAAAGCAGTGCTCTTCGGAACCAGAAGCTTCTGGGAAGGGATAGACCTCGTAGGACCGTCCCTGAGCGTCCTCGTGATAGTCAGACTTCCATTCGACGTGCCCAACGACCCCATCGTCTCCGCCAGGAGTGAGACGTTCGATCAGCCGTTCCTGGAGTATGCCGTTCCAGAGGCTATACTCCGGTTCAGGCAGGGCTTCGGCAGATTGATCCGCAGCCGCAACGACAGAGGAGTAGTGGTCGTGCTCGACAGAAGGGTGATCAGCAAGAGATACGGGAAACTGTTCCTGGATTCGCTGCCCGAATGCACCGTGCACAAAGGACCCCTGTCCGACCTGCCGCCAAAAGCCGCCAGATGGTTGCAGGGAGAGGGCACGAGCCAGGAAAAGTGAAACGCCTGCCGTTTGGCGCGTCGGCCCTTTTCACCTCCATTTCTAACAGAACTTTAACACTTCTCTATCGTTTTTCTAACGCATACCCCTTATCTTTTTAAGCGAAAAAGCCGAGAGGAGCCCGCCGGGGAATCAGGCGGGACACTTCCCGGAGAGAAAGGAGGTGAGTGAAAATGACAGAACTGGTACGCTGGCAGGATCCGTTCCGCGAACTGGTATCTCTGAGGGACGCAATGGATCGACTGTTCGAAGAGAGCTTCGTAAGGCCGTGGGGCTGGGGCAGCACCGTCGAAGCTGCAATGCCGATGGACATCATCGAAACCGATGACGACCTGATCATCAAGGCGGTAATTCCCGGCGTGAAACCCGAAGATGTGGAAGTAACCGTCGAGGGAGATAGGCTGAGGATCGAAGGTGAGATCAAGGAAGACGAAGAGCTGAAGAAAGGGAAAGTGCATCTGAGGGAGCGCAGGTATGGTAAGTTCAGCCGGGTGGTCTTCCTGCCGACCGAAGTTCAGACCGACAAAGCGAAAGCCGAATTCAAGAACGGCGTGCTGACCCTGACGCTGCCCAAGTCCGAAGAGCTCAAGCCGAAGAAGATCAAGATACACACCAACGGCAAGTAATCCTGATTACTTCCTGGTGCCCCTCCTTGCAGAAAAGCCGCCGAAGAGGCGGCTTTTCTGCTTGGCCTTTCATCGCCATCTCCTTGCTTCCTCCAGCAGGTACATCCCTCTCGGGGGATTGCCGGGCGTGTAAATGTAATCGACGCATTCATACCCTTTGTCGAACGCTTCGACGAAAATCCTCCTCGTATGGAATCTCCACGCTCTGGCAAGCTCCATGTTCCTGGCTTTCAACGCCAGGAAATCCGTCGGTATCTCCACCAGAATCGGACGATCGGGAGATTCCGGCAGCGAGAATTCTTCCACTGGGTAGGGCATATCGTTCTTCCACACGATTGGGTTCACCACCTCCACCCCCATCGATAGCAGCCCGGAAAGGCTCGGCGGTTTCTCCTGACCGGAGACCCTTCTCGCCACCCTCCTGCTCGTGAGCCACCAATCCACCCTGAACCTATCGGTGGGCAGGCCGGCGTTTATCCCCGTTAGCTCCCCATAAGCGTTTTCTATGTAGGTGTGGGTGACGACGCCGAGCTTTGCGATGTTCAGGTGAGCGTTCTTGCTGAGCAAAGGGTCGTAAGTCCACACAACCCAATCGAGGCCGAGGGAAAGGGAATAATTACGCTGAGCCAGCTTGAGCCTGTAACCGATGCCCGAACTCTGAAACGGAGGCACCACTCCCATCATATCGGAATAGAACCTGAAACTCATTTTCCCGCCCGATTCTCCCTCTGGAACGAGAACAGGATAGCCAAAGAGCCATCCCACCAGTGTTTCGTCTTGCTCCGGAATGTAAGTGGAGTCGAATCGATTTCCCTTCTCGAAAGCCCCGTACAGCATCGCTGAGCCTTCGCTCAGAATACTGAGCAGGAAATGGGTCGGGACGATCTCCCTTTCGGTGAACTCCCAGACAGCCTTCTGGAGATTCTCGCAAGCGTGATATTCCGCAAGTCCGCTCAACGGTCTTATGTCCACTTTCACCTCCACACAAGGAATGTCGTCACAGCCCCGTGGGCATATCGATGAAAACCGTCGCCACCCCGAACTTCTCCTCCAGATGCTTTTGCAAAGCTTTGAGTCCCACGGTTTCTGTTGCGTAATGTCCGGCGTAAATGACATTGATTCCGTAATCCATGGGAGCGTAATAGTGAGCGTGGCTCCGCTCTCCGGTGATGAAAGTATCGCACCCCAAGGCCGCAGCGTCACCGGCCCAACTGATGGCAAGCCCGGAGGAAATACAGACCTTCCGGGAGACCTTCGGGCCGTATGGCATCAACACAGGATCCACGTTCAAAGCATTCCCCAGCTTATCCGCCAGAACTTCCCTTTCTACAGGTTCGATCTCACCCCACACGGCAATCAGGTGACCTTTCGCCTCGCCCCACCATCCCTTCGGCTCCATCCCGATGATCCTTGCGAGCTGAACGTTGTTGCCAACCTCGGGATGTGCATCCAAAGGGAGATGAACGGCGTAGAGAGAAACGTCGTTTTTCATCAACGTCCGAACCTTACGCCCCATCGGCCCCTTCAGAAGCTCGACACTCCCCCAGAACAAACCATGGTGAACGATCAGCATATCAGCCCCGAGCTCCACCGCTCTTTCGATGGTAGGATTGGAGGCATCGACCCCAAAAGCGATTCTGCTTACCCAATCCGAACCCTCGACTTGGAGCCCGTTGTTGCTGTAGTCAGAGAAAGAAGGCACGTCCAAAAACGCGTCCAGATACGATACCAGATCATCTCTCGAGATCATATTCCCTCCAATCGATTTCGCCATTACTCCAGGATATCTCTTCCTTCTTTGCTTGCCTTTCGGTACAGCCAGTAATTCAACAGCAACACCAGGGCGAGGGAGTAGCCTATCCATTTCATCACCGTAGGTATGCCCACGGCATCCGCCAACCCACCGATGACGAGCATCGGCACCGCGCTGACGACGCTCCCCAGCACGAATTGGATCGAAAACACCCTACCCCTCACTTCCGGCGGAGTGGATTCTTGCAGGTTCGTCTGCCCCACGATGTTTAGCGTGGTCATCGTAACCCCGAGGATGAAACTCAGCACTATTACGGAAGTCGTGACGTTCAAGAACGCTTCGGGTTCGAAATGGAACAACGGCACATGGAACCGGTTGTATCCTTTGCTCACAGCATACAATCCCCAGAACCCGAAAGCCGTTCCGGCTATCGAACCGTGGGCCAGAATGCGCCTCGAGATATTGTGGCCGTGCATTCCCATGACGATGGTGGTTGCCACCATGCCGATTCCGGCAGGAGCAAACACTATGTAGGAATCCTCAGCGGAAAGTCCAAGCACGCGGGAAGCAAACCCAGGGCCTATCATGCCGATCACCATCAACAAAGTGCCGACCAGGGTCAAATACCCCAACGAAAGGTAAATCTTCGGATGACGGGCGACGAAGCTCCACCCCTCCTTGATCTGAGCGAGCATCGTCCGCCATCTATCCTCCACCGATTCGGCCACGTGCGCGAGCTCGTGCGGCTCCTCACGCAGGTCGATCTTGTAAACCAGAACCGTAGCGGCGGCATAGAAAGTCGCCATGATCCCGAATGCCGCTTCCACGCCGAAAAGCTTCAGGACCAGAGGCGCCAGGATCACCCAGCCAAACGCCTGGGCCCCAGCGAGGGTGAAATTGAAAAGCGAGTTCGCTGCCATCAAAGCGTCCTCCCCCACCAGCATGGGTATGGCCGCTGTTTCGGCAGGAGCAAAGAACTGACCGATACTGGATGTAACCAGCGTTATTGCATAAATGGTAAAGACCTTTCCCCAGGTACCCGGAATGAAATGAAGAACGGGTATGAAGCTCAGCACCATCAAAACCCGGAGCAGATTCGAAAGCGTCAGAATCCATTTCTTGGGCCATCTATCCACGAACACCCCGGCGACCGGTCCGAGCACAGCCCCGGGCAGCGTAAACGCCAGAATGATAAACCCGAGGTGCATGGTAGAACCCGTGAGCTTCTCGATGAGGACTATCAAGATGAACCTGTATGCGTTTTGCGCAGTCTGAGCAAGCGCCTGAGCAGCCCACAGGAACCTGAAGGGTCTTATGGCAAGCACCTCCTGTATTGGGGATCTGACCTTGACGCTCATAGGCCGTACCCCACCACCAGAGAAGCCACGATCAAGCTCAGCAACAGATAGAAAGGCACCCTCCTACCCTCATCCTCAGAAGCGACGAGGGGAAGCGCGGAGAAGAAAACAAGAACAGCACCAAACACGACATGCAACCACAACAGGTAGCTCCCCGCGATTGCCGAGGGAACGGCAAGAAGCAACCTGCCTCCATCGAAGTGAAGGTTCGAGCGCAAGACGTACACCGGGAACCACAAAGCTCCCAGCGCCATGGCCTCCTTGCCCGGATGGCCGAGCACAACCAGGGCAAGGTAGAACGGCGCAGCGAAAAACACCATGCCGGCCAGCAGGGCAACCGATCGGTTCGAACCCTTCACCGCCGCAGCAAGGACGGAGAGCAGGAACACAGCAACCGTGGCAGCCACGGCCATCCTGTCGATGGCAAAGGAAATCACCAATGCGAAAACAATGGCAACCACCGTGGATTCGAACACGCCGGAGCTATACGCCTCCGACAAACGCAGATTTTTCGCCAAGCGCGAAAGTACATCCGCCGGAGCACCCGGGACACGATACGGGAGACGCCACCCAAGCCAGAACGGTCGCCTGCCATCCTCCGGCTTCCCGGGCCACCCCATGAAAGCCCGCCAGATGCTACCCCACAGGGGGTCAACGAGAAAAATCAGCATGACCCCCAACACCAGCGAGCGGGATTCGAAGCGGGCACCCACTGCAAACGCTCCAGCCACGGCCGCCCACGCAGGTCTGAGCTCGAGAGCGTTCCGCTTGAGAGAAAGCGAGACATCTATCAAGGAATGGGAATCGCCGAAAGAAGCGGACATCTAAGCACCAGAAACCCGGTCATGGTAAACTAATATCGGGGATGACTCTGAAGCCGCTTCATGCCACAGCATTCCATAGAGCATCGAGATTTCCCTCCAAATGGATAATCGCCGTTGGGATTATACCACAACGAACCAGCTTCCCACATTCTCACGCAACCGCACAAACAAAAGGGCGGCTTGTTCGGCCGCCCCTACGAAACCGATCTCCCGGGAATCAGATGACTCCCCTCTCTGCCTCCATGCGCTCTATCGCTCCGGGTTCCAGGAACCGCTCGTACCGGAGTCGATCTATGTTCACGGTATGAGCCCTTCCATCTATGATCTCCTCCGCCATGAGAATTCCGGCCCCAGGCCCGTGCATGAAACCATGCCCGCTGAAACCGGCCACACAATAGAATCCCTCCGGTTCCGGCATCTTTCCCATGATCGGATGTGCATCCGGGGTCACCTCGTAAAGCCCCGCCCACGAAGTCTTGATCCGAGCCTTTTCGGCAACCGGGAGCCTGTGCACCAGCGCCTCAAGATTCACCAGCATCCAATCCGGGTCCACCGCGGTGCTGAAAGTCGGGGGATCGTTTGGATTGGACATCCCGGTCAAAAGTCCACCGCTTTCCCTGTGGAAATAGAGTCCATTCGGAAATTCCACGACCATCGGGAGGTCAGGAGGGATCTCCTCCAACGGCGCCGTCACGGTGATCTGCCGTCTGAACGGGTCGACAGGGATGTCAACCCCCACCATCTTCCCAATCTCCCTGGACCAAGCACCCGTTGCGTTGACCACGATGCCCGTCTCCACCACGCCCTTATCGGTCTCGACGGCAGATATCTTCCCTTTATCCACGCGGATTCCGGTGACGCGGGTTTCGGTAACCAGCGTCGCTCCAAGCCTGTGCGCCTGTTTGACATATCCCTGGACGACACTGGAAGGATCTGCAAGACCATCCTTGTGATGGAATGTACCGGCGAGAATCCCTTCCATGTTCAAAAGCGGCACCTTCCGATGTATATCGTCCGGCGTAAGCCACTCCGTTTCCACCCCAAGGCTTCTTTGAAGGGCTACTCTCTTCTTGAAATCCTCCACGTACTCCTCCGTACCGAGGATAAAGAGATAACCGCAGAAATTCAGATCTATGTCCTGATCGAATTCCTCCTTGAAGCGCTCGAAGATGGGAATGCTCAATTTGGAGAGCTCTATGTTCACTTTGCTGGAGAATTGATACCTGATCCCTCCAGCGCACTTGCCGGTGGATTCTTCGCCGAAGAATTCGTCCTTCTCGATGACGACCACATTCTTCATGCCCCGCTTTACAAGGTTGTAAGCGGTGCTAACTCCCATGATTCCTCCGCCGATGATCACCACATCGGCGCTTCGTGGTAAAGGGTCCATGACTCGCCTCCTTGCAAAGAATTGTTTTAACTATCCAGCCTTTCCACCGTCGAACGCGGATCGCCGGTGAGCTTTTGCGGCATCCGCTCAAGGCTGAACGACTACAAATTGTTTCTAAAT
>CAZEXY010000073.1:0-10309 GCA_964516345.1 uncultured Anaerolineae bacterium | reverse complement strand
CCATCTACCTGCTCCGAAGCAGGAGAGAGCGCGAAGTGAAGAACCCTTGTTGAACGGCTCTCCACAGGCACGATCTGCCTGTTCTACCCCTCTCCCTTCTCCGACCGGCTGCGTTCTCCCATGCTTCCGGCGATTGTTCTTTCTTTCCCAATTTGTTGAGGCCGGGTGGATAATATATAATCCTCGTGCTGAAAAACGTGAAGAGAGCAGAAAAAATGGGCTTTTTCGATAAATTGTTTGGGAAGAAGAAACCCTGGGAGGAGCCGAAGAGAACCGGCCTGGAGCCGCAGGAAGACGGCCTCCCGGGCTTTACCGTTGCCCCTCCGGGTCGCAAGGCGGAGCTACGAATAGCAGTAGATCGGACGGCATGCGTCGGTTCGGGCGATTGTATGGAAATCGCTCCGGGCGTCTTTGAGCTGGACGAAGAGGGAATTGCCACGGTGGTGGATGCTTCTGCCGCCGACAGGGAGACCCTCCTGCTGGCCGCCGAGCGTTGCCCTTCGCAGGCGATCAAACTGTGGGAGCTCGACGGTACCCGCGTATACCCCCAGGACGCATCACCCGGTTGATGGAATCTGGAGTTTGAAACCATGGAACAATCCGAAGGCGAATTGAGTGGACAGGTAGCCGTGATTACCGGTGCCAGCAGGGGCATAGGGCGCGCCACGGCGCTGGAGCTCGCCCGAAGGGGAGCCGACGTAGCCATAGTGGCTCGCTCGACGGACGCGCTTCTATCCACCGCTCAGGAAATCGAGGCCCTGGGCAGAAAAGCCCTGCCGATACCGGCGGACGTCTCGGAGATATCCCAGGCTTTTGCCATGGCGGAGAAAGTCAGGGAAACCTTCGGGCACGTGGAAATTCTCGTCAACAATGCCGGCGTCCTGGGCCCCATAGAGCACACCTACCGGGTCGATCCGGAGGAATGGGCACGCACCATAAAGATAAACCTGATAGGAGTCTTCAACGTAACCCACAGCATACTCCCTTCCATGGTGTTCCAGCAGTACGGTCGCATAGTCAACATATCGTCCGGTGCCGCGGTCAAACCGCGCAAAGGCTGGTCTGCTTATTCCACCAGCAAAGCCGGAGTGAATCAGTTTTCCAGAGTGCTGGCGATGGAAGTCTCACAGTTCAACATCCTGGTGAACGTGATCTACCCGGGCGTGGTGGCGACGAAAATGCAAGAGGCGCTCCGGAACACTCCGCCGGAGCACTGGGATGCCGAACAGGCGGAATTGTTCCGCAGACTCTACAAAGAGGGCAAGTTGTTGCCGCCAGAAGAGCCCGCTAAGCTCATTGCATGGCTCGTAGGTCCAGAGGGTGCCGGGGTGAACGGGGCCATACTAGATATAAGAAATCCATCCGTCAGGGCGCAAGTGGGGTTGCCTCCGCTCTAACGGTGGAAATAATAAAAAGAAGAGAGTTTTTGGAGGGGTAAACATGGCTTATAAACACATTAAAGTTCCTACCGAAGGAGAAAAAGTCACCATTCAGGATGGCAAGCTGGTCGTTCCGGACAATCCGATCATCCCGTTCATCGAGGGAGACGGCATCGGCCCGGATATCATGCGCGCCAGCTTGAGAATCTGGAACGCTGCGATCGAAAAAACCTATCACGGCAAGCGGAAGATCGTCTGGATGGAGATCTACGCAGGCGAGAAAGCCAACGGCATCTACGGCACCTACATGCCGTCCGAGACGTTCGACGCCATGAGGGAGTTCATCATCGGAATCAAGGGGCCGCTGACCACGCCGGTCGGAGGCGGATTCAGGAGCCTCAATGTCACACTGCGGAAGGAGCTCGACCTCTACGCCTGTGTGCGCCCCGTCCGATGGTACGAGGGTGTTCCCAGCGTGCTGAAGCACCCCGAACTCGTGGACATCGTCATATTCCGGGAGAACACCGAGGACGTGTACGCCGGCATAGAATATCAGCTCGGAACGCCGGAGAACAAGAAACTCTACGATTTCCTGACCAAGGAGCTCGGAGAGAAAATCCGACCAGATTCCGGCCTTGGCATCAAGCCGATCAGCCGGTTCGGCACGAAGCGGCTCGTGCGCAAAGCGATCCAGTACGCCATCGATCGGAAGCTCAAGAGCGTGACCCTGATGCACAAAGGCAACATCATGAAATACACGGAAGGTGCTTTCCGCAATTGGGGGTACGAGGTCGCCAAGGAAGAGTTCGGCGATGTCACCATCACCGAGCAGGAACTCTGGGATAAGTACGACGGCAAGCAGCCGGAGGGCAAGATCGTCATCAAGGACAGGATCGCCGATATCACCTTCCAGCAGATGCTCCTCCGCCCGGCGGAGTACGACGTCATCGCCACGCCAAACCTGAACGGCGATTACCTCTCGGATGCAGTGGCTGCGCAGGTCGGAGGCGTCGGCATCGCACCCGGGGCAAACATCGGGGATTACATCGCCCTCTTCGAAGCAACCCACGGTACCGCTCCGAAATACGCGAACCAGGACAAGGTGAACCCCGGGTCTCTCCTCTTCTCCGGTGTCATGATGCTGGAATACATGGAGTGGTGGGAAGCCGCAAAGCTGATCCAGGATGCATACACCGAAACCGTGAAGCAGAAGATCGTAACTTACGACTTCGCCCGCCAGATGGAAGGTGCGAAGAAGGTCAAGACTTCCGAGTTCGCCACGGCGATCATCGAGAACATGGACAAGTTCGTCAAATAAGCTGCGAATTCGGAATTGGATCGCTGAAACCGGGGTGCAGAAATGTACCCCGGTTTTGTCAAATCGAGGCATGTACGCGGAAAATGCTTTCGATGGAGGAGGCCGGAGCATGAAGAAACTCGGGTTGATCGTCAATCCTGTGGCCGGCATCGGAGGGAGCGTTGGACTCAAAGGGAGCGATGGGAAGGAAATCCAGCGCATGGCTCTGGAGATGGGAGCGGTTCCCCATGCAGGCGACAGGGCGGCTCAGGCGCTGGAGCGGCTCAGGAGGGTTCGAGACCTGGAGGTAATCACGTACCCGATGGAGATGGGCGAGGACGCCGCAAGAAAAGCGGGATTCGAGCCTACGGTCATTGGATCGATAGAGCATGGCCGCACGACGGCGGAGGATACCCGACGTGCAGCCCGGGAGATGAAAGATCTCGGGGTCGACCTTCTCCTGTTCGCCGGCGGTGACGGCACAGCGAGGGACATCTACGAGGCGGTGGGGACGGAACTCCCGGTGCTTGGAATCCCTGCCGGGGTGAAGATTCATTCCGCCGTCTACGCCACAAACCCGATAAGTGCCGGAGACCTGGCGGCGCTCTTCCTTCAGGGGGAGGTGACTTCTCTCAAAGAGGAGGAAGTCATGGACATCGACGAGGAAGCCGTCCGCAAAGGGGTGGTGTCGGCCAGGTTGTACGGATACCTGAAGGTGCCGTACAGGCGAAGTCTCGTGCAGAGCTCCAAGGTCGAGAGCATCGGAGAAGAAGCATCGAAAGCAGCCATTGCCCGGGACATCGTGGAGCGGATGGAAAAGGGATGCATGTACATCATAGGCCCCGGCACCACGACCCGGGCCATCACCGACGAATTGGGCCTTCCGAAGACGCTCATAGGCGTGGACGTAGTGATGGATCGGAAGCTGATCGCCGCGGATGCAAACGAATCACGGCTGCTCGAATTGCTGGACGAGCACGATGGGTGCGTCAAGATCATCGTGACGCCCATCGGCGGCCAGGGGTACATTTTCGGAAGAGGCAACCAGCAGATAAGCCCCAGGGTCATCGAGCGCGCAGGCCGGGAGAACATCATCGTGGTGAGCACGCCCGGGAAGCTACATGCCCTCGGCCATCGCCCTCTGCTGGTCGACACAGGCGATCCCGAGGTCGACAGGATGCTTTCGGGGTACATGACTGTGATCACAGGGTACAACGAAAGGGCTGTACGAAAGGTGGCTTCCTGAAGGATCACCTCGGCGACGATGCGATGGCTGCCTCCACCAGATCTGCAACCGATGCAGGGACGTCCCCTTTGCCAAGAGTGAGGTGCAGCAAGAATTCCACGTTGCCGGCAGGGCCTTTGATGGGAGAAGCCACAGCACCGACCGGGGATAGCCCCAGATCCATCGACAGCTCGATTACTCTTTTCAGCACTCTCCGGTGGACTGCAGAATCCCGGACGACTCCTCCCTTGCCGACGTTCCCCTTTCCGGCTTCGAACTGGGGCTTCACCAGGGTGATTATGTCCCCTTCGCCCTGCAACAGATCCACAGCTTTCGGCAGCACCAGGTTCAATCCAATGAACGATACGTCTATGGTAACGATGTCCATTGGCTCCGGCAGTCCCCGTAAGTAGCGGATGTTGGTACGCTCCATGACCACCACCCGTGGGTCTTGTCTGAGCCTCCAATCGAGCTGGCCGTACCCCACGTCTATCGCATACACTTTTCTGGCTCCGTGCCGGAGCAGGCAATCCGTGAACCCTCCCGTGGAGGCTCCAATGTCGGCTGCCACGAGGCCCGTGACGTCGACGCGAAACACCTGGAGGGCCCTTTCGAGCTTCTTGCCCCCTCGACTCACGTATGCCGGGTGAGCTTTGACCTCTATCCTGGCGTCTAAGGGCACCAGCTTCCCGGGTTTGTCGGAGACGGAGCCTTCCACCAGGATTTCTCCGGCCATGATCATCCTCTGCGCTTTGGAGCGCGTCTCCGCAAGTTTTCGTTTCACGAGGATGATATCGAGCCGTTCCTTACCTTTGCCCACCATGCACTCCTAAAAAAGCGGGCGCGAATCCGCGCCCGCTCGTTTCGAAAGATACTCCTTCGCCCCTTGGAATCCGGCTCTCACCGAATCCGTCACGTCTGAGGGGATTCCACCGGCGTCTCCGGTTCGAGCCTGCCGAAGTAATCCCTGCCGATCTGCCCATAGAGGTGAGCTTCTACCATTTCGACCCAGAACATCGCCGGGAATACGCCGATTATACAAAGCACCAGCCCGGCTATCGAGCCCACCAAAACCGCAACCAGCAGGATCACCGCCGCTATTACGATGTTGACAATCTCTTTCTGCACGAAATCGAGGATGAAAGAGAAATCGAGCCCTGCAGATACCTCTCCCTTCTTGGCGTAGTTCACCATGAGAGCGGGCATTACCAGGGCGAGTATCACACCCCAGGCAAGGTTCAAGAGCCCAAAAATGATGACCGCCAGCAGGCCAAAGGCCGCTATCCCGGACGAGGTGCTTTTTGCCAGGAACTGCCCTGCTTCGCCGAAAATCCAGAAGAGGATCGATGGTATCGCCCATACCAGCTGGATGATGAAGAATTTGAGGCCTGAGGAGAACCATTCTCCCCAATTCTCCCACCGGGGCATGGGATGCTCCTTGCCCGCCATCACGTTTCTGACTACGTCGACCATATACCCGGTGAGCACGAAAAGGAATGCCAGCCCCACGATGATCGGTGCCAGAAGGAGTCCGAGCAGGAGCAACAGTGCTCCCACGAGAATCTTCACCAGCCATTCCGGATCTTCGAACTGGAACGTCAATGCTTTGGCTATGTCCATTGGAACAACCTCCTTACCACAAGATTTGCCGAAGGAGAAACGTCACATCGAACCACATTCATTATACATCAGTTCCGTCTTCCGTACAATGTACATCGGCCTGGAGTTCCCGGTGTGACGCCGGCTCCTCACTCCACGAACAGCGGCACGAATTCGAACTTCTCCACGTCTACGAGTCCCTGGTCTGTCAGCTTTAGCTTTGGTATCACCTCCAGAGCAAGGAAACTCATGGCCATGTACGGGTCGTGGAGAGGGGTGCCAAGAGCGTGCGCTGCGTCGAGCAGTTCGTCCAGCTTGCGCCTCACTTCCTCCGCCGGAAGGTCGGACATGAGCCCTGCTATCGGGAGGGGCAGTTTTGCCAGGACTTCGTTCCCCCTGGCCGCAGCAAGCCCCCCCATCATGGAGGCTACAGCACGCGCTGCCGTCATCATGGATTCGTCATCGGCGCCGATGACCACCAGATTGTGGGCGTCGTGCGCCACCGAGGAGGCGATAGCGCCTTCTTTCAACCCTATGCCGTGGACGAACCCTTTTCCAACGTTTCCGGTCGCCTGATGCCGCTCGATCACGGCCATCTTCAGGATGTCCCTATCGACATCTGCAACGGCAGCTCCGTTCTCCACCCTGGCTTCCATCACCAGGTGATCCGTAATCAGCTGATCCGGTATCGCTCCTATGACCCTGATCTTTCTCCCTTCGGCAGGGATGCGGAAGTCCACTTTGTCCCATTTCACGTTCATGGTGCTGCGTATCGAAACTTTCCTGGGATGGGGAGGCCAGGGGACCATTTCTCCGTCCTTTGCCACCATCTTCCCGCCCCGGAACACCATCCGGGGACGAATCTCCTCCAGAGAATCGAAGATGACCATGTCGGCGCGGCGGCCGGGGGCAATTGCGCCCTTGTCGTTCAGCCCGTAATGGGTTGCTGGATTCAACGTAGCCATCCTTATCGCCATGACCGGATCTATTCCTTCCCTCACCGCCGTCCTGACCATATAGTCTATCGTGCCCTGGTCCAGCAGATCGTGGGGATGACGGTCGTCGGTGCAGAAAGCGATCCGATGTACGTTCCTCTCGTTCACCAGGGGAAGCAGGGTCAGGAGGTTGTGGGCGTTCGTGGCTTCCCTTATGTACACCATCATTCCGAGCCGCAGCTTCTCCCTTGCTTCCTCCAGGGTGGTGCTTTCGTGGTCGGAGCTTATTCCGGAAGCGATGTAGGCCTGGAGCCCCTTTCCCCTGAGTCCCGGGGAGTGCCCGTCTATCGGGACGTGTCGGAAAGCCTTGATCTTCGCCAGCACTTCCGGGTCTCCATAGATCACCCCTGGGAAGTTCATCATCTCCCCCATCCCGAGCACCCACGGGTCGGAGAGCAGTGGAGACATGTCGTAGGAATTCAGGCGTGCGCCGGAAGTACCCATGTCGGTGGCGGGTACGCATGAAGGAACCATGACGTAGACGCTTATCGGGCCGTACTTCGCCATCTCCAGGATGTACCTGATGCCGTCCAGCCCCATCACGTTGGCTATTTCGTGGGGGTCGGCTATGATGGTGGTGACACCGTGGGACACCACCACCCGGCTGAATTCCCTCACGGACATCATGGAGCTTTCGATGTGGACGTGCGCGTCTATGAAGCCTGGAGCCACATAGGCTCCCTTCAGATCGATTTCTTCCTTCCCCTGATACTCCTTCGAAACGCCCACGATCCGGCTTCCGGCGATGGCTATGTCCGTTTCTTCGATCGTGCCGTTGAAGACGTTGACCAACCTGGCGTTCCTCAGCACCAGATCGGCTGGTTTGTCTCCTCGGGCAAATTCGACGAGTCTGGCAAGCTCCATTGCTTTACCTCCTGTAGCAAATCATCTCAATCTCCGGGCTCAGGCGCTCTTCCCGTTGTGATCTTCGCCCGGGGTGTGATATGGAATCGGGATGTAGTTTACCGACGCCTTTTGCTGCCCCGGCTGTGGATACAGCTCCATCAACTGGTGGATCTCGGGCGGGAAATCTTTGTCTACGGGCAATCCCAGAGCTTCGGCTTTCTCATATGTCAGGGGGTAATCGTGGGTCCAATACCCTGAGGAAAGGACATCCGCGATCCACTCCGCTTTCTCCTCTGGATACCCTTTTGCCAGAAGGATCTTCTTCACGGTGTATTTCACCTGATCCAGCGCTTTCTGGGCTACGTCCGCCAGGATCAACGTCCTGTCGTCGATGGATGCCATTGGCTTCTCGTCCCTCACTTTCACGATGGAGGCCGCAGGGTATTCGCCGAGCTGTGGATCCACCGGCCCCAGCACGGCGTTCTCGTCCATCACGATTTTGTCGGCGGCCAGGGCGATGAAAGTTCCGCCGGACATCGCGTAGTGCGGCACGAATACGGTTACCGGCGATGGATGCTTGGCGAGAGCGAAAGCGATCTGCTCCGCTGCCAGCACCAAGCCGCCAGGGGTGTGGAGCACCAGGTCTATCGGCATGTCCTCCGGAGTCATCCGGATGGCCCGCAGGATCGCTTCGGCGTCATCGATGTTGATGTATTTGGCGAAAGCAAACCCTAGGAAGCTCCACGCCTCCTGCCGATGGATCAGGGTAATGAGCCTGGACCCCCGTTTTTTCTCGAACGCCCTCATCAACCTCACCCGGCTGTTCTCGATCATTTTCTGCTTCAACCACGGCTGCATGCTCGCAAGGAAGATGAACAACCAGAACAGGTCCCAAAAACTCGTGTGCATTTTTCACCTCCGATTTACATTGCTTCAGGCGCCGAAACCCCCATCAGCCCCAGCGTTTTGGCCAGGACGATCCTCGTAGCCTCGGATAGCTTTAGCCTGGCTTTGCTCAGAGGCAGGTCTTCCGCACCGCCGGGCAGGACGCGGCAATCCCTGTAGAACTGGTGGAAGAGAGCCGCCAGGTCCTGGGCGTAAAACGGAAGATGGTGTGGCTCCAGGTTGGCGACAGCCATGTCGATCACTTCCTCCAGGCGGAGCATCTTCCGTATGAGTGCCTGCTCCGAAGGGTGGGTCAGCAGGCTCACGTCGCCGCCGGAGCTATCGATCCCCATTTCGGCGGCTTTTCGGAGGATGCTGGAGATGCGGGCGTGGGCGTACTGGACGTAATAGACTGGGTTCTCGCTCGATTGTTTCACCGCCAGTTCCAGGTCGAAGTCTATGGCGCTTTCCGCCGATCTCGTGAGGAGCATGAATCGGACTGCGTCGGAGCCGACCTCCTCCACCACCTCCCGCAGTGTGATGATCTCGCCCGAGCGTTTGGATATCTTGACCTCTTCGCCTCCCCTCTTCAGCTTTACCAGGCCGTAGAGCAGGATCGTGAGCCGCTCCGGATCGAGCCCCAGGGCCTTCATCACCAGCTTCATCCTGGGGACGTGCCCCTGGTGATCCACAGCCCACACGTCTATGACGCGATCGAACTTCCTCACCACGAACTTGTCGTAGTGGTACGCTATGTCCGACGCAAAGTAGCCGGGCGTTCCGTCGGAGCGTATGATGACTTCGTCCTTCTTCCCGCCGAGCTTCGTCGCCAGAAACCAGACCGCTCCATCTTTGAGAGCGAGAAGGTCTTTCTCCCTGAGGATGGACATGACCCTGTCGAACGTGCCGTTTTCGTAGAGACTCCTCTCGGAAAACCACCTGTCGAATTCCACTCCGAGGAGTTTCAGGTCGTTTTCCATAATCTCGAGGGCTTTCTTCAGGCCGATTTCGGAGATGGCGTCCACCGCCTCCTGCTCCGGCATCTCCAGGAACTTGCGTCCGTATTCCTCCGCTATCTCCCTGCCCCATTCCACCATGTAATCCCCCCGGTATCCATCTTCCGGTATGGGGCGGTCGAGCCCGAGCGCCTGGGCGTATCTGGCATAGAGGGTTTCGCCGAAGAGCTTCATCTGCGTGCCTGCATCGTTGACGTAGTATTCCCGTTGTACCTCGTACCCTCCGGCTTCCAGGAGATTGGCAACGGTATCGCCGAGCACGGCGTTCCTCGCTCCTCCGAAATGGAGCGGCCCTGTTGGGTTGGCGCTGACGTACTCCACCTGCACCGAACGGCCGTGTCCTCTGTCCACGTTCCCCCAATCGAACCCCTTCTCCCTTATCGTTTCCACCTGTTCCGCCACCCAACCATCGTCCAGCCTGAAATTGATGAAACCCGGGTGTGCTATGGAAACGTCGCCGACGAAAGGCGCTTTTTTCATGTTCTTGACGATGGCTTCGGCGATTTTCATGGGGGCCATGCGTGCCAGCCTTGCCGACGGCAGCGCCACGGATACGGCGTAATCTCCAAATTCAGGGCGCTTCGGGCTTTCGACGACGATGGCAGGTACCTCGAAGCGCGGTAGGTCTCCCCGTTTTTGGGCTTTTTTCACGGATGAGGCTACGAGATCAGCGATATCTTCCGTAAGCATGTTGCCTCCTCGATGTCGTTTAAACCGATTATACCAGAGGGGTTCAGGAGGGCAAAACCAAATCCCCCGAGGGCTGAGAGACGCACGGATCATTTACAGGAGTTACGCAGTTGAGCCGGTTTGATTCCTTTCTTCAGTCATACCGAGGCGGCCGGGTAGGGGGAGAGCTGCATGTTGAATCTCGTAAAGTCATACCGTCCGATTGTCTCGAGAAATCGTACCGGTTTTGCCGGCGAGGGACGGTAAATGCTATTCCAGATTGGAGCAGAAAGCCTTTTGGTGAATCGCTGGGTAGGCGAGGGCACTGCCCTCGCCTACCCAGGAGAATCCTGATAAAACACTGCAGCTCGCCCCTGCGACGAAACGGAGGGCATGGA
>CAZEXY010000072.1:0-10614 GCA_964516345.1 uncultured Anaerolineae bacterium | reverse complement strand
CGCCTGTGCTCCGCCGTTCCGTACCCCTTGTTCCTGGCAAATGAGTATCCAGGGAATCTGGATTCGAGCCGGATCATCAACCTGTCCCTTGCGACTTTGGCAACGATGGAAGCAGCAGCGACGGAAAGAAACGTGGAATCTGCACGGGGAACCGAAATATACGGAACGGGGATCTGTCGAAGTTCTATGTAATCCAACAGAAGGAAGTCCGGCCCTGGATCCATCCTGGCGATGGCCCTTGTCATGGCGAGACGGGTCGCAGGCACGATCCCGAGCCGGTCTATCTCCCGAGGGGATGCAAAGCCGATCCCAAAAGCAAGCGCTGCGCTCAGGATCTTGCAGTAAAGCGACTCCCTCGTCGCGGGAGAAAGCGCCTTCGAATCGGCCACGCCTCCGATTCCCGCGGCTTCCGGCTCGAGACCGGGAGGGAACGCGACGGCCGCAGCCGCGACCGGACCGGCCCAGGCCCCTCTGCCGGCTTCGTCCACGCCGGTCACGACCGAAAAACCCTCTCGCCACAGGTCGAATTCTTTCCCGAAATTCACTTCACCGCCTAAGATGCGAAAGCCACATCTATAACCACAACGAATCGAGCGAATCGACTGAGCACCGCCTGTCGACTCGCCCGATTGCTCTCATTCTCAAACCCGAACGTCACCCTCAGAAGTAATTCACGGTTATCCCGCCGTCCACCACAAGGTTGGCTCCGTTGACCCAAGTCGATTCATCAGAGGCAAGGTAAATGGCAGCATACACAACGTCCTCCGGTTTACCGAATCTCCCCATCGGTATCCGGTTCAACCTGAGAGCTCGCTTTTCCGGATCGGAAAGGATCTGATCCATCAATGGAGTCCATATCGGTCCTGGAGAGATGGCATTCGTCCGGATGCCCTTCGGCCCAAACTGCACGGCGAGGGAGTGAGTCAGTGCAAGCACGGCCCCTTTGCTGGCGGTATAAGCATCCTGAGGCACGGTGCAACCGAGAAGAGCGACGAACGAAGCTATGTTGATTATCGAGCCGCCTCCCGCCCTGAGCAGCGCCGGAACCCCATATTTGCATCCGAGAGCGACGCCTTTGACGTTCACGTCCATGACTTTCTGCCAGATGGATTCGTCCATGTCCACAACAGACTCATCGCCGTCGGGCATGATTCCGGCGTTGTTGTATACGACGTTGACGTAGCCAAATTTCTGCTCGCCGGCCTCGATGGCACGCTTCACATCTTCGGCCTTGGTCACGTCCCCAACCACGGCAACGCATTCCCCCCCAACCTCCTCCACCTGTCTGGCGGTTTCCTGAACACCTTTCTCGTTGATGTCGAAAACTACGATCTTTGCCCCTTCTTTGGCAAACATCACGGCGGCTTTCTGCCCCATTCCGCCACCGGAGCCGGTTATGAACGCAACTTTGTCCTTCAAACGCATCTTCAGCCTCCTGTTCCATCGGTGTGATTTCAAACGGAGTCGATATCAACCCTATCCGCGCTTATACGGCACGACGAGGTAATCGATCCAGTTTCTGAGCTCCTGCTGCCTGATCTCATCGCTAATCAATGTATCGTCAGCTCCGATCTCCTTCCTCAAAGCCTCATCGCCGGGATTCTCGTGCAAGGCTTTCATCTTCGCAACCAAAGCCTTCACCTGTTCCTCGGTTTCGAAGAAGCCTTCCTTGATAAGGGGCTCTGCTCTGGCCGCGATCAGCCGAGCCATCTCGTACAAATTGTATTCCGGATGGTACTGAGTCGCCCAAAACGCGCCTTTTCCGTGCTTTACTTCGATCGCCTGCACCCTGGTATGGTCCCCCGTGGCCAGCAACTTCCCGCCCGAAGGGAGCCGGGTTACCTCGTCCAGATGCATCACGAACCCCTGATACACGTCAGGCTTGCCTTTCAACAACAAGGAACGTTTCCCCTCTTCGGTGCGCCGAATTTCGGGTGCAAAGTTCCACTCTCGCCCTTTGGGGTTCTTCTTCACTTCGCCGCCCGCCGCCACAGCAGCCATCTGTATTCCCCAACAGCTGCCGTACTGCGGAACACCGGCTTCGTAGATCTTCCTGGAGAACTCTATCTGCCGCACGACCCGCGGATCGTCGGAATGGTAAATGGTGAGATCGGAGCCGGTCCAGATGTAGCCATCGTACGAGCGGATATTCGCCCCTTCAGGGATGCTCGACCCTATATCGGCTATGAAAACCACATCCACTTTTGCCTTCGGGACGTACTTATCCAGGAAAGCCTTGTACAAATCGTGTGGATGCCCCACGTCGGAAAGATCGAATTTCTCCCTGCTGCTCTTCGGATATCCGTTGATGATGCAGATGGAAAGGTCAAGGTCTTCGTACATGTAAAATCCTCCATTCGAAGAATTGAAGCCAGCGCAATGCCAGCTTCTATGCCCGCTCGAAATACCTGCGGAGCTCCCAATCGGTCACGGCTTTTTCGAACTTCTGTTGCTCGGTGCGGGCAAAGTGAACGTAATGCTCCACCACCTTCTCTCCAAACGTCCTCCGGGCAAACTCACTTCCTTCAAAAGCAGCTATAGCTTCGGACAAACTCCGAGGGACGTGCTGAATCGTTTTCGCAGAGTAGACGTCGCCCCGGAAAACAGGCGGCGGCTCGATGCGATTCTCGATGCCGTCGATCCCGGCGGCAACGATCGCGGCAAGAGCCAGGTACGGATTTGCATCGGCTCCCGGGATTCGAGACTCGATTCGAAGCGAATTGCCGCGCCCAACCACTCTGTAGCCCGCCGTTCGGTTGTCGTAACTCCACGCGATCCCGGTCGGCGCAAAAGAACCGGGCTGATAACGCTTGTAGGAATTCACGTTCGACGCAAACAGCAGGGACAATTCGTACGTATGCGCCAGCAGCCCTCCCAGGTACCAACGAAAGATGGACGAAATCCCTGCAGGAATCCCCTCGAGTTTCTCATCGCCGGGGAACAGGCTGCGCTCCCCTTTCAGATCCCACAAGCTGCTATGGATGTGCATGCCGTTGCCTGCAAGGTCTTCGTTCCACTTGGCCATGAACGTAACCGATACTCCCTGCTGATAAGCGATTTCCCTGGATATTTCTTTGAAGATGACGCCTCGGTCGGCCATTTCCATCATATCGGCATAGCGGATGTTGATTTCGTGCTGCCCCGGGCCCCATTCCCCCTTGCTGTTTTCCACGGGGATGCCTGACATCTCGAGATGCCGTCGTATGGCTCCGATCAGCGGCTCCCATTTGCTCCCTTGAAAGATGTGGTAATCCTCAATGTACCACCCGGACGTTGTAAGCCCTCTGTATCCTCTCTCGTGAGCAGAGCGATACGATTCATCGAAAATGAACATCTCGAGCTCGACAGCGCCCATGGGTAGGAATCCAAGGGATAAGGAACGTTCGACCTGACGCCTCAAAATGTTCCGAGGGGCAACCTCAACAGGTTTCCCATCTTTGCCGACCGGGTCACATATCAGTACAGCCGTTCTATCGAGCCAGCTCGCAACGCGCAGGGTCTTCCAGTCAGGCACGCAGAGAAAATCTCCGTACCCCTCCTCCCACGAAGCAAACTCGTAGCCCGGCACGGGGTCCATCTCCATGTCCGCGGTGAGCAGGTAATCGCACATGTGGACTCCGTGGTCTGCCACCTCCTCCTCGAAAAAAGCGCCTGCTATCCGCTTGCCCATCAACCTTCCGTACATGTCGGGGAAAGCAAGGACAACGGTTTCTATTTCTCCAGCGTCTATCTTCCCGAAGAGATCCTCCCTGGTGAGCTTTCCGTGCGTCATGGCCTCCCCCTTCAGTCCTCGGCGTGGCAGACTTTCACGATGCGCTGGGGAAAATCGGTGAAGAGCCCACTGACGCCGGCTTCGATGTATTTCCTGGCCTCCTCGACATCGTTCACCGTGAAGATGTTGATCTCCTCGCCCTTCTCCACGAGTTCATGCACTTTTTCCGGAGGAGTAAGCATATCCCTGGAGTTGTACGTGTGGAATTCCCCAACATAACGCCAATCGATCGGTTTGGAAGTGAAGTAACCGATCAATGCCTGGATCTCGATCCGGGGCTCGAGGGCATGCACTTCCCGCAGCCATCGGTGGACGAAGGACGAGATCACAACCTCTTCGAGGGGAATTCCTACCCTCCTGATGAGTTCTAAGACCCTACGTACAACTGGAAAGTCTTCCATGGGATGCGGAAGGCGCTTTAGCTCCAGGTTCACGGTCCAACCCGCATCCCTGGTGAACTCCAGAGCTTCCTCCAGGGTAGGCACTTTCTCCCCTCGGTAGGATTCCGCCTCTTCCGGAGACACCGCTCCCGCAGCAACCTGCCCAAACGGGTCCTCGTCGATGAACCAGCTTCCGGCATCGAGAGATCGTATCTCCCGCAGCTTAAAGGTGGTGAACGTCCAGGGAGCCCGGTCCGGGAACACCTCCTCCACATTGGTGGTTCTCTTCAAGGAATCGTCGTGAAAAAGAATGAGTTCCTCGTCGGCAGTTACCGCCACATCGGTCTCCCAGAGATCGGCGCCTACTTCCAGTGCCTTCCGAGCAGCGGCCAGGGTATTCTCCGGGGCAATGCTGCGGGCGCCCCTGTGTGCTATGACCTTTACTCTTCGGCCCATGTCACTTTTCCTGCCCCAACGCAAATCCTTTGGTGAACTGCTCCCTCAGGAGCATGAACACTATCATGGGAGGTATCATTGCCAGGATCGCTCCCGCCATCACCACGCCCCAGTTCGTGACGTCCTGTACAGCGGTCATGCTTCTCAGACCAACCTGAATCAACTGCAGACGCTCCTCCCGAATGATGACCAACGGCCACAGGTACTGGTTCCACATGTAGATGAACTGGATCAGTGCCAGAGCGCCGATCGTGTTCCACGACATCGGGAGAAGTATGTTGAACAGGAATCTAATCGGGCCAGCTCCATCCACGCGCGCGGCATCTACCAGCTGGGATGGGATGCTGGAGAAATGCTGCCGGAACAGGAATACGCCCGTGGCGCTGGCGAGAAACGGCACAGTCAGGGCCAGGTAGCTGTTGCTCCACCCAAGGTTGGACACCAACTGGAACAGGGCAACTATCATGATCTCGGTGGGCATCATCAAGGTGAAAAGAATGAAATAGAAGATCGGTTCCTTGAGAGGGAAATCGAAATAGACTATCCCAAGTCCTGCGAACATGGAAAAGGCCGTCTTGAAGAACATCACTATTGCCGCTACTATGAGCGTATTCTTCATGTAAATACCGAGATTGGCTGCCTTCCATGCGGTGACATAGTTCTGGACGATAGCCGTACCAGGTCCGAATATCGGCGGGTAATGGAACACCTGAGCCCGGGTCTGGGTGGACTTAGACAGGGCAAACAGCACCGGTGCCATCACGAGAAACGTTATCACTATCAGTGCAGCGTGGGTCAAAAGCTCTTCCCTCGTCTTTCTACGCATAGCTCAACCTCCGTAATGGACATGCTTGCCGCTGGTTCGGAACTGGATCAGGGTAAGCCCCACGACAAGCGCAAACAGTATGACGGATTCGGCTGCCGCCATCCCCGTTTTGTAATATTCGAAACCGTTCCGGTACAGATGGTAGATCATCACGTTCGTGGCGTCCTGAGGTCCGCCTTTCGTGACGATATCGACCATGCCGAATATGTCGAAGAAAGAGTAAGTGATGTTCGTTATCAACAAGAAAAACGTCATCGGGGAAAGCAAAGCGAACGTCACAGACCAGAATTTTCGCCACGCTCCAGCTCCATCTATCTCGGCAGCCTCAAGTACTTCCGTGTTTATGTTCTGCAACCCTGCAAGGTAGAACACAATGTTGTACCCAAGGTTCTTCCATATGCTGGCAATCACTATCAATATCAATGCCAGGTTCGGATCCCCAAGCCAATTCACATCCTTGCCGGTAAGCTGAGCGGTTATGTAGCTGACAGGGCCAAACCCGGGGGAGAACATGAACAGGAACACGACACCAGCCACCGCCGGAGAAAGCGCATAAGGCCAGATCAAAAGCAGATGATAGATTGGAGCGCCCTTGATGGGCTTGTTCGCCAGGATTGCGATGAAAAGAGATATCCCCATCCCGAGTATGACCACGAGAGCGGTTATGACTATCGTCACCCAGACAGTGTGCCAGTACTCCGTACTGTGGAGAAGCTCAACATAGTTCCCCAGCCCTATGAAATGCTTCTTCATCCCCAGGAACGCCGTTCGATACGCCGAGAGCCTGAAAGTCTGGATTACAGGATAATACAAGAAGACGGCAAGGATCACCAGTGTGGGGGATAACAAAATGAACGGCAAAGTCTTACCTTTGAATTTCGCTGTGTACATACGCACCCCCTCTTCGAGTCCATTCGAAATTATTCTACCGACAAACCGACGACGGCACAAAGAGCGGCAGAGGGGCATTCCCTCTGCCGCTCGGTCGATTCGTACGGAATCCGAGCTTACTTGATAGAAGCGTTGTAGTCCTGCAGGGCCTTGTCCGCTTTCTTCTTGGCCTGAGCAAGCGCATCGTCGACGGAAGCTTTGCCCGCCAGGACCTGCTCTATCGCCTGCTCGATGATGGTGCGGATTTCAGGGAACGGCCCCATCAAAGCACCCTGGGTAGCGCGGTCAGCTTTGGTCTTGAGAAGCTGATCGAACGCAGCCTTGTAAGCAGGATTCCTCTGGAACCAGTGCTCTTTGTCCAGAACTTCCACGGAGGATTTCCGGATCGGGAAGTAACCGGTGCCCTTGTGCCAGCGCACGGCGTTCTCGATGTTGGTGAACCAGATCACGAATTCCTTGGCTGCATCCAGTTCCTTCTGCGGATGGTTCTTGGTGAGCCAGAGGCTCGCGCCGCCCACCACCACTCCGTGCCACGGCTGATCACCGGGGTAAGGCAGATAGCCGGTTCCAAGTTCGAAGCCGTTTTCAGCAGCATCACGCTGACGGTTCACCACGTCGCTGGTGGAAGTGATCTCCATTGCAGCCTGGCCGGAGACGAAGATGGCGTCTGCGCCGTCCCAGTCCTCCAGCTTGCCGCTGTAAGCATAGTAATGCTTGTCGTACATCTCCTTCCACCACTTGACGATCCGCTTAGCAGCGTCGCTGGTCAGGTTAACCTCGGTGGCGCGTCCGTCGCGGCCGTTGCCATTGTTGGCGAGCATGGCGCCCTGGACGGCCATCCACTGCTCGAAGAACCAGCTGTGGAGCGGCCAGGAGACGCAATTCTTGGCAGCGCCGCTGGAAACGATCTTGTTACAAGCGTTCAGCATTTCCTCGAAAGTTCGAGGGGGTTTCTCAGGATCCAACCCGGCTTTCCTGAAGATGTCCTTGTTGTAGTAGAGAATTGGGTTGGAGGAGTTCCACGGCATGGAATAGAACTTTCCGCCAAAGTTGTAGTAATTGGCAACGCCGTCGATCAAATCCTTCGGCTGATATTCATCCGGCTTCGCCAGGCTTGCAAACGGGACGAAAATGCCGGAATCCAGCGCCATCTGAGACCCAACCTCAAAGATCTGGACGATATGAGGAGGATTGCCCTGCTTGGCAGCAAGGATCGCAGCGTTCAAAGTATCCCTGTAAGAGCCCTTGAACTCGGCTTTGACGTAGATCTTGGGATGAGTGTAGTTGAAATCATCGACCATGCGCTGGATGAACAGCTTTCGACCGCCGCCAAACGCGTGCCAGAACTCGATCACGGTCGCACCGGGCGGGATTTTTTCAGCCGCCGGCTTGGCAGGAGCTTTGGTGGGTGCCGGAGCCTTGGCAGCCGCAGGGGCTTTCGTTGCCTGCTTGGCACCGCCGCATGCGGTGAGCACCAGGGGCAACAACATGACTAACACGGCGAAAATGATCAAATACTTTTTGGACTTCATCGACATTTCCTCCTTTGGAGTGATTGTAAAACTTCGCCTACTCTAAAACACAAAACATACCAGATTCTTGAGAAGACTTTCCCCTTACACATCACCTCCTCTCTTCGTGGGTATGTGAAACTTGAATGGACAAAAATCTTGATGCGAGAACTCCCACAGAACAAGGCTTAGTGGGAACTCACGTGAAACATTATACGCCACATCAAGTCAATGTCAAATGTGCGAAACACACAATTTCAAAAATTGGACTGTACGGGTAACATATTGTCCGCCGAAAACTGCACATTAGCACACCGCCTACGGATATTTCCAATGCAACTTGCATGTAGGGTATAATCTCCTCGCCGGATGTTCGGACGATCATATCAAAACGCACATGGTGAATCGCCTTGGAAGAATATTTCTGGGAAGCCACGAGCACATCTCCCGAAAACACTCTGCTCTGGGGCGAAGTGTTGGGAAAGCAGCTCCGCTCCGGGGATACGATCGCGCTGGAAGGGGACCTGGGAGCAGGTAAGACGGTGCTCACCAAAGGGATTGCACGCGGCCTCGGAATCGAAAGCCGCATCACCAGCCCCACCTTTACCCTGATAAACGAGTACCGGCTCGACGGAACGATTTTCTACCACGTGGATTGCTACCGCCTTGGTGGTTCCGTCGACTCAACCGCGGAAGGGATATCGATTGGGTTGCCGGACATCCTGAACGGAGAAAACATCGTCGTGGTGGAATGGGCTGGAAAGGTGAAAGCCCTCCTGCCCCACGCTTATCTGTGGATAGAGCTACACCATGCAGGGGAAAATTCCCGAAAACTCCTGGTAAAAGGGATCGGACGGCGCGGAGCAGAGCTGGCAGAAAAATGGCTACAAAGCCTGGAGGCGATGAAATGATCCTTGCCATGGACACTTCCACCGAACAAGCAAGCATTTCCCTCTTTTCCGAAACCGACGGCAAAGTGATAAGCGAAATTTCATGGATCAGTCACCGGAGACACACGGTGGAGCTGATGCCCAAGGTGAATTCGCTCGTCCGCGAGGCCGGGATCGACGCAAGCGACCTAAGCGCCATCGCCGTTGCGCTGGGTCCCGGTTCGTACACAGGCCTGAGGATATCGCTAAGCGCCGCCAAAGGGATCGTCGCAGTGACGAAGAAACCGCTGATCGGCATTCCAACCCTCGCCGTCACCGCATACCCCCACATTACGAAAGGGCTCCCCGTGCTCGCCGTACTGCAAGCCGGCAGGGGACGCGTTTGTTGGGCCACGTATGAACCGGAAGAAATCGACATCGGGCAGAGCCAACGGGAATACAGACTCGGCGCAATCGAAGAAATGGTGGATTCACTGCAAGGCAGGGATTCGGAGATTCTCGTGGCAGGTGAACTTTCGGAGGCCATAATCTCCGCCATCGAAGAGCGCCATCAGGCGTATCGGGTAGCCCTCCCCGGCACGAACATCAGGCGCGCCGGACATCTCGCCGCCATGGCATGGGAGCGGCTGAAAAGGGGAGAACAAGACGACCCTGTAACCCTCTCCCCGATCTACCTTCCAAGGACCATCTGAAGAAAATGAAGACGAAAATCACTCTCAGGCCCATGGCCATGGAAGACGTGCCCGAAATCTCTATGCTGGAAAAGGAACTTTTTCCATCCCCTTGGTCGGAAAAAGCGTTTGCTTCGGATATCTCGAAAAACCCTTTCGGATACCACATGGTGGCCGAGCACGACGGAAAAATCATCGGGTACATCATCGCATGGTTCATGGTAGAAGACGTGCACATCGCCACCATAGGCGTGGACACGGCATGGCAGGGCAGAGGATTAGGGAAACTACTGATGTTGATGGCAATGCGGTGGGCATTGAACATGGAAACTCCAGTAGTTACCCTGGAGGTCAGACCATCGAACGAGAGAGCCCGGAGATTGTACAGGGCTTTGGGATTCGAAGCAGTGGGTAGGAGAAAGAACTACTACAAAGCCACCGGCGAAGACGCCCTCATAATGACCAACTCTCATGTGAATTTCGATCGCCTCAACGATCTCTGGCAAAAAGCGGCGGCGGGCTTCGACATCGAGATAGAGGATGAATGGTTTCACGAAGGAGGATTACAATGGGAAAACTCGAAGAACTGAACAGAGAAATAGCCGTGTGCAAAAAGTGCAACCTTGCGTACAGCAGAACGCGGCCGGTCCCAGGAGAAGGGCCGGAAGATGCGGAGATAATGTTCATCGGGGAAGCCCCCGGCTTCCACGAAGACAGGCAGGGGAGACCTTTCGTGGGCGCATCCGGCCACTTCCTCGACGAACTTCTGGAAGAAATCGGCCTTTCCCGAAAGGACGTTTTCATCACCAACGTGGTGAAATGCCGTCCTCCGGGGAACAGGGACCCCAAGCCGGAAGAACTGAAAGCATGTGCGCCTTACCTGAACGAACAAATAGCCATCATAAAACCCAAACTCATCGTCACCCTGGGCAGGTTCTCCATGGAAAGATATTTCCCAGGAGAAAGCATCTCGAGAATCCATGGACAGTACAAGCGTATTGGGAACACAGTGTACCTGCCTCTTTTCCACCCCGCGGCCGCACTCCGTCAGAGAAGATGGAAGGAGGACCTGCGGGAGGATTTCCACAAAATTCCGGAGCTCCTGAAAATGGTGAAAGAAAACCCCATCGAAGAGGATGGTTCATCCAACTCCGACGAGGAATACCAGCAGTTGAGTCTGTTCTGATGTGCCGACCTGTTGCCCCGAATCGAAAAAT
>CAZEXY010000071.1:0-10957 GCA_964516345.1 uncultured Anaerolineae bacterium | reverse complement strand
GGGCGTCCGCACAGATACTCGGCAGAGTATCAAATCGAGCGAAAGATTCCTCATCCAGGCGATTGCGCAATGCCTGCTCGAAATATGCGGCTCTTCTTTTCTTTGTCATGCCGAGGGTGTTGGATAGGGGGCAAACTGCATGTTGAATCTCGTAAAGTCATACCGTCCTATTGTCTCGAAAAGTCGTACCGGTTTTGACGGCAAAGGACGGTAAATGCCACTCCAGATTGGAGCAAAAAGCCATTTGGTGAATCGCTGGGTAGGCGAGGGCAGTGCCCTCGCCTACCCAGGAGAATCCTGATTCAGCGGGATTCTGACCCAAATCGGAAGACTCTGTGAAACTTGTCCCGGTACGACTTTATAGGACTCGACACTGCAGCTCGCACCAACGACGAAACGGAGGGCATGGAACGAAGTTCAGGTGGATAGAACGTGTGAACTGCGTAAGTCCTATCCAGTTTCGGCTACGGCTCACTGGCAGTCCTCTGCCTTCATCAGAAAACCAGAGGACGATGAGCTATCTTCCCGATGATCCCCTGATAAGTTCAACTTCCTTTCCAGAAATGCGGAAACAGGAATGGTGTTCGTTGTTTGTACTCCAGGTATTCTTGCCCGAACCGCGCTTCCAATTCCTTCTCCTCGATGAGCTTGACGTATACGAGAAGAGAAGCTGCACCCAGTGCAACCAGGCCAACTGCCGAAAGTGAACCGATCAGAATGGCTATGCCCAGATAGAGCACTATGGTTCCCAATGTCATCGGGTTGCGACAGTACTCGTATGGCCCCCGCACGATCAGCTTTTGTGTGGCCATGACCGGCGCCGGCGTTCCTCTCCCTACCGTGAATTGAACGTAGACCGTCCACAGGCCGAGTATGAAGCCTGCCAGAATGGACAAGCAACCGATGACGGTGTTGATTGGCCCACATCCGAGGCGAGGCAGATGCAACCACAAGTCGAGCGAAGACGAGAGTGTGACGAGAGCGACCGGCAACACCCCCAAGAAGACTGCTACCTCCACCGACAGCGCGAGGAGCCGTCGTTTGGGACTGTATTCACGCTGAGCTCGTCGCAGAAGTTTGTCTTTCATTTCACCGCTTCCTTGCCAAGTGTCCTATAGATTTCAGCAACAAATACATCCAGCATTTCATACTCTCAAGCCAATACTGCTTCCGCTTCTAAATATTGCACATCGACTTGTTCTCGCAACCGCCGTCGCAACCAATAGCTGTGCTCGGCTCCAACCAATACCAACATCCTGCCTTTTGTATTTTTCGTCACCTCAGCAAGTATTTGCTCCAGGAAGTGTTGATTCCAGAGATCCCATCCTTTCCTTTCATACTCCCCAAATAAAGCATTCTGATATTTGTGCTTGATCTCGAAATGTCGGTCCGTCTCGGCGGAATTCACATCTCGGGGAGAACGCCACCAACCCAAAAGCACGTCGTAAAGTGCATTCACATACAGCGCAAACTGCTCCATTGCTTCTGGGGCTCTTTTTTGTAAGTCTTCTTGGGCTCGCTTTGCCATTTGCACCAGTTCGGAGAACTTGGGTTCAGATGGTTCCAATGGCACTACTTTAGTTTGCAGTTTGTCAAGTAACGGGTAAACGCTGTACTGGTATTCCTGCTTGACTTTCTGTGTTTTTCTCTCTTGAAGGTCTGCAGGCGTCAATTCTACAGCCAGTATATCCGGTGAAAAACTCTCTATGATTTGAGAAAGATGCCCGTAAGTGTAATAACTCACTTCTCCGTGTAGCTGATGTAATGTTGAAAGTACCATAATCTCCATCGGAGTTATCTCTCCTTTTCGATCAACGATGGCGTCAGCGGCGCGGCGTGACCGTCCAGAAGCATCGTTGGCGAAACCGTTTTCGGATTTTTGCCGCTACGGTTTCCGAGGGGCGAAGGTGCGTCCGCTCAATGCGGGGTTAGCCAATATGTCCCAACAAAAACTCTTTACTAAGTTGCTCTTCAGGTATAGAACGCTCTAGTGGAAGATGAATATGGACCTCTATTTTCAGCCTACTAAGATACTTTGCCATAATTGGGCCTACAACTCCCCAATCCAGCCCTCCTAATCCACATCCCAGCGCGGGTAAAGCCAAAGACTGTATTCCTTCATTTTGATAATTCTCAACAATCCATTCCAACCCCCGGACTATATCCTCTAATCGGGAAGGTTCTCTCCAATGCCGTTTTGTTGGAAAAAAAAGGAACCATGTTCTTCTATTCGCATTAGTCAGATGATAAGGTTCATCGGCTAGCTCCACATCAAGAGATGCTTCCCGCTTATACAAAAACGGCCTGCCAGGTTGAATAATGTTCTTTTTACAAGCATCCTGGTAAACAACATAAGCATCAGGGAACTGATATTTCGCTCTTGAAGCCAGTCCCTTTCCCATTACCCCTACTGTATTAACACTAATAGTAAGCGTTTGCATCGGCGAAAAGAACATATCACCTTCAACGAGCTTCAATAATGAAGTTAAAATGTGAACTCTATGTGGTTGGAAGAACATGTGTGGCTCAGGAATGATTGGAACTTTCCCTAAAATATCTGGAAAGTTCTGCTTAAGCAGAGCCCGCACTTTACTCAAAGCATCTTTGTTCGGCACATATATACTATTTATCTTATCAGGTGGCACTCGATTGGGCACAAGGACTTCCGCCATAATGCGACGTTTACTTCCGTCCATCTCGCTCCACCACTCAACATCAGTATTTTTAACGATCTCATCTTTATGTTTTTTCCACTCGCTTCTACGTAAGATAACTGTCTCCGAACGTGCCGCGTTGCCCGTCGTCACAAGTACCCCTTCCAATGATAAAACATCTCGCTGTATACCAAGTATCGCTATATCATTAAGCTTGCCTTCCATTACTAACCGGTATAACATCGGGTTCCGTGGCTGAAAATAAAGATTTGCATAGTCCCATAATGAAAGTCCATCAGGAGTTTTCTTCTCTTTGCGCCAAGATACAATACCAGCATCATAAACTGACTTATATTGCACTTCTTGTGCTTCTATTTGCGCATGAGATAGCACCCCCAATTGGAACATAGAGGGGATATTATCTATGTGCGTAATGTAATATAACTCTCGTAATCGTTTCACCATCATATCTATATTTTACCTGAACTTTCTCGCATATTGGTTAGCTAACGTCAAAGCTCACCGGCGGCAATGACACCAAGACGCTGGCTCATTCTACCATCCGCCCGGCCAAGCTACAAGAGCAGCAATCAGCCATCGACTTTGGCCGTCCTCGGGCCAACTTTCGCATATGGCGGGTCTTCCGCCACAGAAACGCTGCAACTAAACTCGCCGACGGCCCGCGGCGGCCATCACGCCCGCGCGACCTGCTACGACCATATCTCAGGCCCGCGTTTCGGGCCACGGGCCACCACCGCCCACGCGTCGACATCATCGGGGCGGGGGATGACTAACCATTACCTGTCCGGACTTAAGCTGCATAAACACCTCCTCAGGACGTTGTCCGGATTTTCCCGTGAGAGCTTTCCTGCCAGATTTGTCGGAAGGCATGCTCCGCAGTCCCGTCACGTTAACATGTCAGACACGAGATGGGATCTGCCGGCTCTGACTCCGGCAGGCTTGTGCGACATCCCTCGGTATTGCGGTAACATGGCTTTCAAGCGAATTTTTTGTTTGTAGCATCTTATCAGGGAAAAGGTGTTCTTGTCAACCTTCCGAAACTCCTATCCGGATTTCACGTTGTGCTCCAGATGAAATGCACGCCCGGACGCTCTCCCTGGCGAAACCTTCATGGTCTTCAGACGCTTTCTTCGCGGAAAGACGGCGCTTTGGAATTTTTTCTCTTGACAACGGCCTTTTCGCGTGGTATCATTGGGCTGTAAGAATTAGCACTCTCATCATTAGAGTGCTAATTTGTAACGGGAGGAACGACAGATGAGGAACGTGCAAGAACGCCGGATGCGTGTGCTCAAGTTGGTCATCAAAGAGTACATAGCGACGGCGAAACCGGTTCCGTCACAGGCGATAGTGGACAAGTACAATCTGGGAGTGAGCCCGGCCACCATCAGAAACGACATGATGGCGCTGGAGCAGGAGGGGTATCTGTATCACCTGCACACCTCCGGCGGGCGCGTTCCTACCGAAAAAGGATATCGGTTCTTCGTGGAAAACCTGATGGAGGAAGCGAACCTTCCGGTGACCCAGCGCAGGATGATACAGCATCAGTTCTACCAGTCGCCGATGGAGGTGGGACAGTGGGCTCAGCTCGCGGCCGCCGTGCTCGCCAGATCCACCAACTGCGCAGGGCTGGCGACGATGCCGGTGATCCCCTGCAGCAAGTTCAAGCATCTCGAGCTCATCGGCGTGAAGGAGACCAGCGTGCTGCTGGTGCTGGTGCTGGACGGCGGAATGGTCAGGCAGAGGCTCCTGACCCTGGACAGTCCGATGAAGCAGGAAGAACTCAGCGCCGTGGCGGCCAGACTCAACGCTCTGTTCCGAAACCTCACCACCGAAGAGGTCGGCAGGCGGCTTCGGGACCTCCCTCCGTTCACGGAGCAGATCGGCAGGATAGTGCACCAGATCATGAAGAAGAGCGAAGGAAGCATCTCCGACCAGATCTATTACGAGGGGCTGGCCAACATCCTGACGGCTCCTGAGTTTCAGCACAGCGACAAAGCCAGACAGGTGGTCGCCATATTGGAGGAAGGGGAATTCGTGCCGTTCCTGGTGCGACCGGGGGAGATCGGGTCCGTGCAGGTGCTCATCGGCGGTGAAGGGAGCTTGAGCGGCTTGAGGGATGTCAGCATGGTTCTGGCCTATTACGGAGTGCCGAAGCAGGCCGTGGGGTTGGTCGGACTCGTTGGGCCGATAAGGATGGCTTACGCATACAACGTATCCCTGGTGCAATACGTGGCCGGGCTCATGAGCCAGTTGATGCAAAACCTGTACAACGGAGAACCACGATAAACCATCTACAGGAGGTCGCATAGGATGGCTGAAAAAGAATTGTCTCGGGAAAAGGAAAAAGAACAGGAAGTGAAAGTCGAGGAAAAGGCGGAAGAGGCGGAAACACCATCGGTCGAGGAGCTTCGGAAGAAATTAGAGGAAGCCCAGGCCAAAGCCGACGAATACCTCGACCAGTGGCGAAGGACTGCGGCGGATTTCTCGAACTACAGAAAACTCGTCGCCAAAGAGAAAGAAGATCTGACCAAAACAGCGAACGCAGTTCTGCTGGCCAGGCTTCTGCCCATTCTGGACGATTTCGAGAGAGCGTTCAAGACCATGCCCGATCACCTGAACGAGCTTACGTGGGTGGAAGGGATCGCACTGATCTACAGGAAGCTCCAGGCCATCCTGGAGCAGGAAGGCGTGAAGCCTATCCAGGCCGAAGGAAAAGAATTCGACCCGATGTATCACGAAGCAATCACCTATGAGGAAGCAGAAGGCTTCGAGGACGGCCAGATCATCGAAGAAGTGCAGAAAGGTTACATGCTCGGGGACAAAGTCCTGAGGCCGAGCATCGTGAGGGTGGCCAAGAAATCCGAATCCGGGAAAGAGGAGCCATCCGAAGAGACCGAAATTTCCGGCTCTGAAGAGAAGGAGAGTGAATGAGACCATGCCTTGGGGATAAAGGCAAAATCTTAGACGAGAGGAGAGAAAAATGGGGAAAATAATCGGAATCGATTTGGGAACGACGAACTCTGTAGTTGCCGTTATGATGGGCGGTGAACCTACAGTTATACCTACGGCGGAGGGCGAAAGGCTCTGTCCGTCCGTGGTGGCGACCAACCCGAAAACCGGGGAGCTCATGGTTGGGAGACTGGCAAAGCGCCAGGCCATCACCAACCCTGACAACACGATCTTTTCGATCAAGCGATTCATGGGGCGTAAGTACGACGATCCGGTGGTGCAGGAGGCCATAAAGCGCGTGCCCTACAAAGTCACGAAAGCCCCCAACGGCGACGTGCGGGTATGGATGGGAGGAAAGGAATACGCTCCGCCCGAGATATCTGCCATGATCTTGAGGAAACTCAAGCAGGACGCGGAAGCGTTCCTCGGTGAGGAAGTCAAAGAAGCAGTCATCACCGTGCCTGCTTACTTCAACGATGCCCAGAGGCAGGCCACCAAGGACGCCGGCAGGATCGCCGGGCTCGAAGTGAAGAGGATCATCAACGAACCGACGGCATCCTCTCTGGCGTACGGCCTGGACAAGAAGAAGGAGGAGACCATCGCCGTGTACGACCTCGGCGGAGGAACCTTCGATATATCAATCCTCGATGTGGGCGATGGAGTGTTCGAGGTAAAGTCTACGAACGGCGACACGTTCCTCGGCGGCGACGACTTCGATCAGCGAATCATCGATTGGATCGCCGAGGAATTCAAGAAGGAGAATGGGATCGATCTGCGCAACGACCGAATGGCGCTTCAGAGGCTCAAGGAAGCCGCCGAGAAAGCCAAGATCGAACTTTCCTCCACCATGCAGACCGAGATCAACCTGCCGTTCATCACGGCGGACGCCAGCGGCCCTAAGCACCTGGTGATGACCTTGACCAGGTCCAAGCTCGAGCAACTCGTTGCCGATCTCATCGAAAGGACCAAGGGCCCCGTTATGCAGGCCCTGGAGGATGCCAAACTTAAACCCTCCGATGTAAACGAGGTCATTCTGGTCGGCGGCCAGACAAGGATGCCGGCCGTTCAGAAGATGGTCAAGGATCTGTTCGGGAAGGAGCCGCACAAAGGGGTGAACCCTGACGAAGTGGTCGCTATCGGCGCGGCCATCCAGGGCGGAGTGCTGGCCGGCGAGGTCAAGGACGTCCTGCTGCTTGACGTGACCCCGCTGACCCTCGGCATCGAAACGCTCGGCGGCGTAATGACGCCTTTGATCCCGAGGAACACCACCATCCCGACCAAGAAGAGCCAGATCTTCTCCACCGCGGCGGACAACCAGACGCAGGTGGAGATCCACGTGCTGCAGGGCGAACGCCCGATGGCGGCAGACAACAAGACGCTCGGCAGGTTCATCCTGGATGGCATACCGCCCGCTCCTCGCGGCGTGCCGCAGATCGAAGTGACCTTCGACATCGACGCCGACGGCATCCTGCACGTTTCGGCCAAGGACAAAGCCACCGGTAAAGAGCAGAAGATCACGATCCAGGCTTCCAGCGGTTTGACCGAGGAGGAAATCCAGCGGATGATCGAGGAAGCCAAGCGGCACGAGGAAGAAGATCGCCGACGGAAGGAGGAAATAGAGGCGCGCAACAACGCCGATTCCGCCGTGTACCAGGCGGAGAAACTCCTGAAAGAGCTCGGCGACAAGGTGCCCGGCAACCTCAAGAGCGAGGTGGAGAGCAAAGCCAACGAGTTGAAAGAAGCCATCAAGGGTACCGACGTGGCAAGGATCCGCACTCTGACCGACGAGCTGATGCAATCGCTGCAGAAAATCGGGGCAGCTGCATACCAGCAGACCGGCGGAGCGGCTGGAGCCGCAGGCGGCTCTGCAGGAGCAACCGGCACAAGCGGATCGGGCGGCGGTGAAGACGTGGTGGAAGGAGAATTCACGGAAGAATAAATGGATCGATCAGGAAAGGCCGGTTCTCCACCGGCCTTTCCACCGAGTTCCCGTGGTCCCCTTTGCTCCCCAGAATCGCTTCAAAAATTTGTCGTTTGCAGCTTGCGTTTCCATCCACTGTTGGTATAATATCCTACGATTAGTTCAAAAAATTGCGCCGTACGGGGCTGTTTCCCAAAAAATCCTGGCGAAGGAGCAAGGGAGGTCAACGCAAATGGATTTCCGCCTGTCCGAAGAGCACGAAATGGTGCGCCAGATGGTGCACGAGTTTTCCGCAAAAGAGATTCGCCCCATCATCAAGGACTACGACCGCCGGCACGAATACCCCATGGAACTGCTGCCCAAGATGGCCGAACTCGGCATCTTGGGCATTTGTATTCCCGTGCGTTACGGCGGCGCCGGCATGGACTACATCTCCCTGGGCATCGTCTCCGAGGAACTGGAGTGGGCCGACGCATCCGTCCGGGAGACCATCGCAGTCCACGTCGCCCTGAACAGCTTGGCGTTGCTCCAGTGGGGCACCGAAGAGCAGAAACAGAAGTACCTCGTCCCCCAGGCGAAAGGGGAGAAAATCGCCTGTTACGGCCTTACGGAGCCGGGGGCCGGTTCCGATGTGGCCGGGATGAGCTCCAGGGCCCGCCGTGAGGGAGACGTCTACATCCTCAACGGCGAGAAAATGTGGATAACGCTGGCGGACGTGGCCGATCACTTCCTGGTGTTCGCAAAGACCGACCCAGAGAAGCGGCATCGGGGCATCACTGCTTTCATCGTGGAACGAAGCTTTCCCGGAGTCACCACCGGCACCATCCACGGCAAGCTGGGCGTCCACGCCAGCAACACCGGCTGGATATCCTTCGACGACACCCCCGTACCGGTGGAGAACCGGCTGGGGGAGGAAGGGGAAGGGTTCAAGATCGCCATGTCGGCGCTGGACAACGCCCGATACACCGTCGCCGCAGGGGCCGCCGGGAGCATCAGGGCAGCTCTGGAAGCGTCGGTGGCGTATGCCAACACACGCACCGCCTTCGGACAGAAGATCGGTCAGTTCCAGCTCGTGCAACAGATGATCGCAAAAATGGCCGTGAACCTGGACATCGCCCGACTGCTATACTACCGCGTCGGCTGGATGAAGAACATGGGCATTCGCAACACCCGGGAGACCTCCATGGCAAAGCTCTTCGCCACGGAAGCGGCGTTCCAGGCCGCCGTGGACGCCGTCCAGATCCACGGCGCCTACGGTTACTCCGACGAATACGACGTGGAGCGGTTCATGCGGAACACCAAAGGCGCGGTCATTTACGAAGGTACCACGCAGATCCACGAGGTTCTGCAGGCGCAATACGCTCTGGGATACAGAAGGGACAAACCGCTTCGTCGTGAGCTTCCGGCTTACGACCCGGACTACTGGCAGTCGGAAGAGTAGGGGCGACCTGCAGGTCGCCCCTACGGGGCAAACAGTTGCAACGAAACTCATTCAAGGAGGGAGTCCTATGAACATCTTGGTACCTGTAAAACAGGTTCCGGATACCGCGGAACTTCCGAAAATCGACCCCTCGGAAGTGGTATCGGGGAACATCAAAGCCACGCAGATTCTCAACCCGTGGGACGAGTACGCTGTGGAAGAGGCTTTGAGGATCAAAGAGAGCAAAGGCGGGAAGGTAACGGCGATCTCCTTCGGCCCTGCGGGCGCTACCGAAGGGGTCAAGCGTGCCATAGCCATGGGCGCCGATGCGGCCGTCATGATCAGCGATGACGCTTTCGCCAACAGCGACGCCCTGGGTACGGCGAAACTGATCGCCGCCGCGGCGAAGAAACTCGGGGAATTCGACCTGATCATCACCGGCAAAGCGGCCGTGGACGGCGATTCGCAGGTGGTTCCGGTGGCCCTGGGCAGAACGCTGGGCCTGCCGGTCGTCACCTACGTGGCAAAGATTCGTGAGCTCAGCGAGGGCTCCATCACCGTGGAGAGGCTCCTGGAAGATGGTCGTGAGATCGTGACCGTGCCGCTGCCGGCAGTGATCTCGGTGGTCAAGGAGATCAACGAGCCGCGCTACCCCACCTTCATGGGGATCAGGAAGGCCACCAGGGCGAAGATCCCCGTCTGGGGTGCTGCCGATCTTGGAATCGAAGCATCCGAGGTCGGTGAAGCGGGAGCCGCTGTGAAATGGACGAACCTGCGCAAGCCGCCCGCCCGGGAGGTGAAGTGCGAGATCATCGAGGGCGAAACCGTGGAAGAGAAGGTCAAGATCCTGGTCGACCGCTTGATTGCTGAAAAGGTGATCTGAGGAGGGAAAAATGAGCATTGCAGTATGGATCGAACAGACTGACGGCAAAGCGTATCCTTCCTGCTGGGAGGCGGTCGGCAAAGCCAGAGAGCTGGGAGATGCGCTTGGCAAGCCGGTTCATGCGATAGTCCTGGGAAAAGGCGCCGGTGACGTGGCGAAGGAAGCCATCAGCTACGGAGCGGACAAGGTCTTCGTGGGCGAAGACGCCACGCTGGAGACTTTCAGACTGGAGCCTTACGCCGCAGTGGTGGAGAAAATCGTCAAGGACGAAGGCGTGGAGCTCTTCATGGCCATCGCCACCAGCCGTGGGCGAGACATCACTTCCGCCGTGGCGGCGGACCTGGGGGCGGGAATTGCCCCCGACGCCACCGACATGAAAGTCGAAGGTGACAAGATCGTGGTCACCCGCCCGACCTTCACCGGCAACATCCTGGCGGACATCGAGTTCAATTCCGACCTGAAAGTGGTATCCGTCCGTGGGCGCAGCTTCCCGAAGCCCGATCCGGACGAAAGCCGCACCGGCGAGGTGGTGAACGTGGAGCCGGTCCTGAGCGAGAACGAGATCAAGGAGAAAGTGGTCGGGTTCGAGGAAACGGCCAAGGGTGAGGTCAGCCTCACAGATGCAACGATCATCGTCTCCGGCGGGCGCGGCGTCAAAGGCCCGGAGGGGTTCGAGCCGATCCGAGAGCTGGCGAAGGTGCTCGGGGCGGCTGTGGGCGCTTCCCGCGCTGCGGTGGACGCCGGGTGGATATCCTACGATCACCAGGTCGGCCAGACCGGCAAGGTGGTGAGGCCGGACCTCTACATCGCGTGTGGCATCTCCGGTGCGATCCAGCACCTGGCCGGGATGAGGAATTCCAAGGTCATTGTGGCCATCAACAAAGACCCGGAAGCTCCGATCTTCCAAGTGGCGAACTACGGCATCGTGGAGGACCTGTTCAAGGTCGTTCCGGCGCTGACGGAGGAGATCAAGAAGAGGAAAGGGATGTAAGTCGGGTCTTCGGCACTTTCGGACCTGTGCAAAAGCGCGGCTCTATTGCCGCGCTTTTTGCGTTTTGGGCTTGCGAGCTACCACCATAACTTAACGCAAAGGTGCAAAGAGGCGTAAG
>CAZEXY010000070.1:7098-11188 GCA_964516345.1 uncultured Anaerolineae bacterium | reverse complement strand
TACGCTGTGGCCGGTGGAGTGAGCAAATTCGCCAAGGCGCGGCCTGACAAGACGTTCCCAGCCCTGGTGAAAGAAGCTTACGATTACATGCTCAACGACATCGGTCTGGAACACCCTCAATTCTACGAAATCGTCGATGGCTCCGTCGTTTCTTACTTCTCCGACCATTTCGCAAGACAATTGATGGCAGGCATCATGGTGCAGGATTACCTCGGGCTCCTGCCAAAACCATCGCATCGCGTCGAAGGAGGAGGCGCAACCGGTGGAATCTGCTTCCAGGAAGCCTATAAATCCGTCGCCTCCGGCGATATGGACGTCGCCCTCGCCATGGGGTTCGAAACCATGTCCCACGTGAACACCTGGAAAGGCAACGAATTCATCGCCCTGGCATCCGACACAAACTTCGACTACCCTGTAGGCGGGTTCTACTCCGGGTATTACGCGATGATGGTTACACGGCACATGAAGGAATTCGGCACCACGGTGGAACAGCTGGCCCACGTCTCCGTCAAGAATCACATGAACGCCTACTACAACCCATATTCCCAGAAAAGAAGAAAACTCACCATTCAGGACGTCAGGAACGCCCCCATGGTCGCCTGGCCACTCACCCGCCTCGACATCTGCGTGATGAGCGATGGGGCTGCCGTGGTGCTTCTGGCAAGCGAAGAGGGCCTGGCAAAGCTGGAGAAGGCGTCGGGCAAAAGGTTGCCACGGGTGAAAGTAGCAGCCATCGGCAGGGGCACCGATGCGATGCGCATGTCGGATCGTCCCCACCAGTCATACGAAGATTTCTACCGCTACAACGCCCTGCCCAACGAGATGGACGAGGAATCCAGGGCGTACTACAGGGAACTGTGGGACAGAGGATTCAAATATCCTGGCGTGCACTCGTTCCGCGCCGGAAGGATGGCATCCAAACAGGCCTACGAAAGGGCCGGCATCACGAATCCGCTGGAGGAACTGGATTTCGTCGAACTGCACGATGCCTACACCAGCTCCGAAATACAGACTTACGAAGACATGGGGCTATGCCGATACGGAGAAGGTGGCCCATTTGCGGCTTCCGGGAAGGCGTTCATGCCCACGGTAGATTACGGACTCGATCTGCCGGAGCCATCCAAAGTGCCGGTCAATCCATCGGGCGGACTTATAGCGTGCGGACATCCGGTCGGAGCCACCGGATTGATGCAGGCGGTCTTCGCCATCTGGCAGCTACAGCATCGAATCAAAGAGCATTTCGGAAACGACACGCTCCAGGTTCCAAACGCCAAACGCGGCGCAATCCATTCCCATGCAGGAACCGGCACCTACGTTACGGTCAGCATTCTCGAACGTGAAGAGTAGGAGGAAATCATGAGCGAGAAACCGATCAAGAAGAAAATGGAAGAGACCGAGGATGGGAGCATCCTCTTCAATGTACCGTTTCCTGAGGAGCTTACCGAAGAAGCCCTCAAAGGGCTGAAGAAAATGGGACCGGTGATCGTCAAAGACCCCTACGAGATAAACTACATCCATTCATACGGTCAGGATTCTCCGTGGTTCGCCGGAGTAGCCAACAAAGTGCTCCTCGGGACCAAGGAGCCGGAAACCGGATACACTTACGCCACCCCCCGCGGGCACGATATGTATACCGGCAAAGAGACCGATTGGGTCGTCCTGCCGCAGGAAGGCAAAATCCATGCGTTCACCGTCTGCCACTTTGGCTCCGAATCCTTCCTGAAGGAAACGCCTTTCATTCTGGTGCTGGTGGAGTTCGAAGGAGCGAATACGCTTTTCCTCGGCAGGCTGCTGGGTGTTGACCCGAACAAAGCCACCCTCGACTGGATCGGAATGAAGGTGAAAGCAAAATTCCGAAGGCTGAGCAAATTCAAGCCAACGGATGTTTACTTCATCCCTGCAGAATGAACATGGAACGCTGATGACGCAGGTACACGCAGATTTTCGCAGATCGGCACTGAACTGGGGCAACCGTCACTCTGGGTAAGCAAGGGTGGTGCCCTTGCCTACCCGAGGCATAGACTTCGCGTCTTGCGTATCCTTGCGATTTCGCGTTGGAATCGCTGTGCAAGCTAACGGTTCGCTCCACAGCGGTATCGGCGTTCTACTGACAAAGTAGGAGGCGGACATATGGCCGAAAAATTCGAGTTCGGAGGAGAAATCGTCTGGCGCCCCACCCCTGAATACGTCGAAAACTCCCTGTTGAAGCGATTCATGAACAAACATGGAATCGAGACCTGGGATGAGCTGTGGAAGAAATCCGTAGACGACATCGAGTGGTTCTGGGCAGCAGTGCTGGAAGACCTGGACATTCAGTTCTACAAACCATGTGAGAAGATCGTGGATCTTTCCAAAGGGTATCCGTGGGCGCAATGGTGCGTAGGCGGCGAAATGAACATCGTTCACAACTGCCTGGACAAATGGATCGGCACCCCGAAGCAGAACCAGGTGGCGCTCCGCTGGGAGGGTGAAGAAGGCAAGGTCGAACTCCTCTCATATGGAGACCTGTATCGAGCAGTGAACAAAGTCGCCAACGGGCTTCGGGCCATCGGCCTGGGAAAAGGAGACGCCGTTGGGCTGTTCATGCCAATGACGCCGGAGATCGCCATTGCGCTGCTGGCTATAGCCAAGATCGGAGGCGTGATCCTGCCGCTCTTTTCCGGGTATGGGGCCGGAGCGGTGGCCACGAGGCTCGCCGACGCCGGAGCGAAAGCTCTATTCACCAGCGACGCTGCATATCGGCGTGGCAAAGTGGTGCCGATGAAACCGGTCGCCGACGAAGCTGTGGCACAAGTGCCTTCGATCGAACACGTGATCGTACACAGACGGGTAGGGCTCAAAGGAATTCCGTGGACAGAAGGGCGTGATGTTTGGTGGAACGACCTGATCAAGGGACAATCCGCTCATGCAGAAACGGAGCGCACGTCGGCGGAAGACGTGCTGATGATCATCTACACCAGCGGTACCACCGGAAAACCAAAAGGCGCCGTCCATACCCACTGCGGCTTCCCAGTGAAGGCAGCCCAGGATATGGCACACGGCCTCGACCTACACGAAGAGGATACGCTCTACTGGATGACCGACATGGGGTGGATGATGGGGCCGTGGGAGGTGTTCGGCACGCTGATCCTCGGCAGCACGATGGTGGTCTACGACGGCGCCCCAGACTATCCCGATGTAGACAGGGTGTGGGCGCTGGTGGAGCGGCACGGGATCACAGCCCTCGGCGTTTCGCCAACGCTGATCCGGGCGCTCATGCGGTTCGGGGAGGAACCGATACGCAAGCACGATCTTTCGTCGCTGAGGCTCGCAGGGTCCACCGGCGAACCATGGAACCCGGAGCCGTGGCTTTGGTTCTTCGAGAACGTACTCGAAGGCCGGAAGCCCATAATCAACTATTCCGGCGGCACCGAGATCTCCGGAGGCATCGTCATGGGGAACGTGATGAAGCCGCTAAAACCATGTGCTTTCTCCGGTCCGTTGCCCGGCATGGACGCCGACGTGGTCGACGACAACGGCAACCCGGTGCGCAATCAGGTCGGAGAGCTGGTTATACGCAAGCCGTGGATCGGGATGACCAGGGGGTTCTGGAAAGACCCGGATCGATACATCAAGACTTACTGGTCGCGATTCCCCAACGTATGGGTGCATGGAGATTGGGCTGCAATCGACGAAGATGGGCTGTGGTACATCCTCGGCAGATCGGACGACGTGATAAAGGTGGCCGGCAAGCGGCTGGGTCCGGCGGAGGCCGAAAGCGCCGTGGTGGCTCACCCGGATGTGGTGGAAGCGGCAGCTGTGGGAATCCCGGATCCGGTCAAAGGGCAGGCCCTGGCGCTGTTCTGCGTGTTGCGCCCCGGAGTCGAGCCCTCCGAGAATCTCCGCCGGGAACTCCACGACATGGTCGTAAGAGCACTGGGTAAGCCACTCGCACCGAAGGCAATAGAATTCGTGCCCGATCTGCCCAAGACCCGAAACGCCAAGGTCATGCGCAGAATCATCAGAGCCGCGTACCTCGGTGAGCCCACAGGTGACACCAGCGCACTGCTCAATCCAGAAGCAGTGGACGAAATCTCCAGGCTCAGAAGGC
>CAZEXY010000070.1:4164-6998 GCA_964516345.1 uncultured Anaerolineae bacterium | reverse complement strand
GTTGTGGCACGAACTCCCGACAAGTGGTACAATTTGAGCACCCATCATCTCGATAGGGAGTGTGCAACACATATGCAAGATGCTGTGACGATTATCGGCGCAGGGCTCGCGGGATCCGAAGCCGCATGGCAGGCAGCGCAAAGAGGAGCCAAGGTCGTCCTGTACGAAATGCGCCCCGTAAAAACGACCCCGGCGCACACCACGGATAGATTCGCGGAGCTGGTCTGCTCGAACTCGCTTGGGTCGAACCTGATCGATCGAGCCATGGGGCTGCTGAAGGAAGAAATGCGCCGGGTAGGATCGTTGATCATCGCCGCGGCAGACGCCACTGCCCTGCCGGCAGGAGGCGCCTTAGCCGTAGGGAGAGAAGCGTTCTCGAGCTACATCACAGAAGTGCTATCGAAACACCCCAGGATAGAGATCAGGCGGGAGGAAGTCACAGAGATACCGGCAGAAGGCCCGGTTATCATCGCCACCGGGCCGCTCACGTCCGAGCCCCTGGCAAAGGAAATCGCCAGGATGACCGGTCAGGAGTATCTCTACTTCTACGACGCCATGGCCCCGATAGTCGCCGCCGAATCCATCGACATGAGCATAGCGTTCCGCCAATCAAGGTACGGACGGGATTCCGGAGAAGGCGATTACATCAACTGTCCGATGAACCGAGATGAATATTACCGTTTCGTAGAAGAGCTGATCGGAGCGAAGACAATACCCTTACGGGACTTCGAAAAAGAAGACGAGAGATTCTTCGAAAGCTGTCTTCCCGTGGAAGTCATAGCCAGGAGAGGCAAAGATGCACTGGCGTTCGGACCGCTCCGGCCGGTGGGACTGCGTGATCCCAGGACCGGCAAACGTCCTTTCGCCGTGGTTCAATTGAGGCAGGACAACCTCGCCGGAACTTTGTACAACATGGTCGGCTTCCAGACTAACCTGAAATGGGGAGAGCAAGACAGGGTCTTCCGGCTGATACCCGGACTGGAGCACGCAGAATTCGTCAGATACGGCCAGATGCATCGAAACACTTTCATCAACTCCCCCAAGCTGCTCCGTCCCACCCTGCAATTCAAAGACAGGGAAGATCTGTTCTTCGCCGGACAGATAACAGGGACCGAAGGATACGTCGGTTCGGCTATGGGCGGCATGGTGGCGGGGATCAACGCTGTAAGGCTGCTGAAAGGGCTCGACCCCATCACTTTCCCCAGGGAAACGATGATTGGGGCGCTGTTGTTTTACATCACCCACGCCGATCCAAAGGATTTCCAGCCCATGAAAGCAAACTTTGGATTGTTGCCTCCTCTATCTCCGCCTGTGCGGGGCAAGAAGCAGAGGTACAAAGCCTACGCAGAGAGAGCCTTGCAGGCACTCGAAGCCGTACTGGCAACCGTTCGGCAATCTTCACCGGTCTCGCCCGATTCCACCCGGCTGAAAGAAATCAAGGAGATTTGAAGGGTATGGCGGAACACCACGAAAGACGAAAATCGATAGCGCGCCCACTTCTCGATCTGGTGATCGCGACGGCCCTGCTGCTTGCCGTGTTGTACTTCGCAGAGTACAAAGGAGAGATCGGGTTGGGACTCATGAGCGATGCTCTGCTCGTCTTCGCCGCAGTTCACCTGATCCTCTTCTGGTTGGTGAAGGATGGGAGCAAGATAGGGTACTGGGTGTACCGGATGGAGTGCATGGCCGTGGGATTCATCATCCCCGGAGCCGTGGGCAGAAGGTGCAAGGAAACGGCGAAGCTGCTTGCTTCGGAGGAGATCAAATCCGCTTTCGGCAGGGGGAAAGGATGAGCGATCAGGTATGTATGCGGTGCGGCAGCAGATTCGAGGCGGAAGAACTTCTGTTCAAATGCCCCAAGTGCGGTGGGCATCTCGAATGGCAGCATCTGCCGGCGTTCGACCCAGAGCGTATACTCCCGAAGATGCCCGGATTGTGGAGATATAAGGAATTCTTCCCGGAAGTGCTTCCCGATACGCCGCTTACCCTGGGAGAAGGCTGGACGCCGATAGTAAGCGTGCCCGGACTGGGAAGCAACCTGCTCTTCAAGCTCGAGTACATCTCTCCGACGGCTTCCTTCAAGGATAGAGGAGTGGCGCTGGTGATAAACCGGTTGTACGAGCACGGAATTACGGAATTCGCCGATGATTCGTCTGGAAACGCAGGCGCTTCCATGGCAGCGTATGGGGCTATGGCGGGCATGACGGCACACATTTTCTCACCATCGTATGCTCCGGCCGGCAAGATAGAGCAGATACGCGCCTTTGGAGCCGACCTCACCCTGGTGCCCGGGCCAAGGCCGGAGGCCACCAAAGCCGCACTTGCCATGGCGGATAGCGGCGTGTTCTACGCCAGCCATGCCTGGGTGCCAATAAATTTAGTGGGCCAGCAGACGGCAGCTTTCGAGGTGTGGGAGCAACTGCAAGGAAATCTGCCGGACGCGATAGCCATGCCGGTCGGACAAGGCACTTTATTCCTCGGGATGTACAGAGGCTTCCAGAGGTTGTTGGAAGCCGGGATCATAACCAGAATTCCCCGCATGATAGCAGTGCAATCGGAAAAGATTCAGCCGATAGTGCAGGCGTTCGAAAGTTCCCGGGACGAAGTCACCCCGGCAAAGCCGGATTACACAATCGCCGACGGCATGGCCATAACGACCCCGGTAAGGGGAAAGGAAATTCTGGCCGCAATCCGAGAAAGCAAAGGAAAAGCTGTGGCAGTCACAGAAGAAGAAATAGAGGAAGCCAGAAAAGAACTTGCATCCAACGGCTTATTCGTGGAGCCGACCAGCGCCGCTCCCTTTGCGGCGGTACCGAAGTTCCGATCTTCCGCAG
>CAZEXY010000070.1:0-4064 GCA_964516345.1 uncultured Anaerolineae bacterium | reverse complement strand
GAGCGGAATTTCAAGGTGTACGGGTATCGGTGGGCAGTTCTTCTTGCGTTCATGTTCGTCGTCGCCACGAACCAGATGGCATGGATAACTTTCGCGCCAATCACCAACGCAGCCGCTAAGTTCTACGATGTATCGGTAATGAGCATCGGTCTCCTATCCCTCAGCTTCATGGCGGTCTATATCATCGTATCGATTCCTGCATCCTGGGTCATCGACACCTACGGGATCAAGGTGGCCGTAGGCTTTGGCGCCATCCTCACGGCAATCTTTGGGCTGCTGAGAGGAGTTCCGTCTTTCAGATTCGGGCTTGTCCTTGCAGCACAAATCGGGATAGCAATCGGCCAGCCGTTCATCCTGAACTCCGTCACGAAGGTCGCCGCAAGGTGGTTCCCGATGGAAGAACGGGCCACGGCGGTGGGAATAGGCACACTTGCAATGTACCTTGGGATAATCATCGGCATGGTGGTAACCCCGCTTCTGACGATATATTACGGGATATCGCAGATGCTGCTGATCTACGGTGCGCTGGCACTTGCCTCTGCGCTCACGTTCTTCGCCGTGGTCAGAGAGCACCCTCCGACGCCTCCAGGGCCTCCGGAAATGGAAGAAAGAGCTCTCATGTTCGACGGCCTCAAAATCGCTCTGAGCACCAAGGACTTTCTCCTGTTGATGGTGGTGTTCTTCATCGGGCTCGGCGCTTTCAATGGAATCACTACGTGGATAGAGGAACTCGTGCGCCCTCGCGGATTTACGATCTCCCAAGCAGGGATGGCAGGAGGACTCATGGTGCTGTTCGGGGTGCTGGGTGCGCTTGTACTGCCTCCCCTTTCCGACAGAACCCACAGGCGAATTCCGTTCGTCATAGCGGCTCTCATAGGTGCCGCCGTTGGAATGTTCGGGCTTGCTTTCGTCAAAAGCTATCCGCTTTTGCTGATCTCCTCGGCCGTGATGGGGTTCTTCCTGTTGAGCGCCGCACCGATAGGCTTTCAGTACGGTGCAGAGGTGGCTTATCCGGCTCCAGAGGGAACCACGAACGGTCTGCTCCTCATGGCAGGGCAGATTTCGGGAGTGCTCTTCATCATAGGCATGGGTCTGCTCAAATCCCCGAAGACAGGCTCTATGACCGGATCGATGCTGGGGTTGATAGCTCTGACCGTCCTCGCCGCCATCCTGTGTTTCACCATGAAAGAGCCAAAAATCGGCCCAGGAGCGTGAAAGCTCGCCCGCTCATCCCGAACCGACATGGTTTGCTCCTGCCGGAGACGCGTGGTAAACTTGCCCGATAGGAGGTTCTCATGTCGTCGCAATCTCTCTACCGTCGCTGGAGGCCGCGGGACTTCTCAGAAGTGGTCGGGCAGGAGCACGTATCCCGCACGCTGCAAAACGCACTGCGTGAAGGGAGAGTCTCCCATGCTTATCTGTTCGCCGGACCGAGAGGGACCGGCAAGACGAGCATGGCGCGCATTCTGGCAAAGGCGGTCAATTGCCTCAACGAGAATGTAAACCTGCGACCGGACAATACATGCTCCGTGTGCCAGGCAATCAACGAAAGCCGATCCCTGGACCTGATCGAGATAGATGCAGCTTCCAACACCAGCGTGGACGACGTGAGGGATCTGCGGGACAAAGTCTCTTTCAGACCCAGCGAATCCAGGTACAAGGTCTACATCATCGACGAAGTCCACATGCTCTCCAATGCGGCATTCAATGCTCTGCTCAAGACCCTGGAGGAGCCTCCGGAGCACGTGATTTTCGTGCTGGCCACTACGGAGCCGCACAAGATACCGGCAACGATCCTTTCCAGGTGCCAGCGGTTCGATTTCCGCCCACTGTCGGTCGCGGAAATCGAAGGCAGACTTGCCTACATAGCGGAAAAGGAAGGAGTTGAAGCCGAGAAATCGGCGCTCACGCTGATAGCAAGAAACGCCCGCGGAAGCCTGCGCGACGCAATCACCATGCTCGAGCAGGCGATCGCTTTTGGTGGGGATGGAATCACCAGAGAGCAAGTGCTGGATATGCTCGGTGCGGTGGACGAATCCAACATCGTCGCGCTGGTAGAAGCAATGCTCGAAGGAGAAAGGAAAAAGGGCATCGAGATCCTGAACTCGCTCATAGGACGGGGGATTGATCCACAGCAATTCGCCGGGCAAGCCGTCGACTTTCTGAGAGATTTGATGCTGCTGAAGGCTGGGGGCGGTTCCATGTTGGGCAGGCCGAAATCCGAGATATCCGAGATGGAATCTCTGGCGGAAAAGTCCAGCCTGCAAGACATCGTCGCAGCTATACGGAACTTCGAGGAAGCCTTCAAGACAAAAGCCGCCATAGGGCACCCTGCCCTTCCACTGGAGATAGCATTCCTCTCTTCTGTGCCGACCCATGAAACGCAGACAGACTCCAGGAAAGTCGGAGTGCCCGCTCCTGCCAGGCCAGAGAAACCAGCCTCTCAGGATGTAAAGCCTCTCGAGGTCAAACAGCCAACATCGAAAGAACCTACCATGCGCAGAATACTCGCCGAGCTGAAGAAGAAAGACATCATGGTTCAGGCAATAATGCGATCCGGAAAGATAATAAAATCGAGCGAAGACGAGCTCGTGGTGGGGTTCAAATCCAAGTTCCACAAGCAGAAAATGGACACGGAAAAAGCCCGAGCGGTCATGACTGAAGTGCTGGAATCCGTGTTCGGCAGGCATGTGGAGTTCAGAACTGTGCTCATGACGGAAAAGGGCGTCCAGCAAAGCAAAAAGTCCGAACCGACATCCGGCGGAAGCCAACCAATTGATCCGGTGGTAAAACATGCCATCGAGAAGTACGGCGGCCGGATCTCCGGCAACAGGTAGACTATGGAGGGCGAGATGAGAAGCGAAAGGATATCACCACTTCTACACGAAGTGCTGGCAAACACGCCGGCAGGCCAAAAGGTTCCCTTGATAATCGAGCTCGATCTGGAAAAAGTGCTGACCGAAAAGCGGAGTCCTGCTATCGCATCTGCACGTCCTCTAAGGCATTTCCCCTTCCTGGCCGCCGAAGCGACGCTGGAAGAGATACAAAGGCTTGCCGAGGACACCTCGGTCCTCCACATCTGGCCGGACCTGCCGGTGTACGCGTTCCTGGACATTTCCGTTCCGCTCATAAGAGCTCCTCGCGTGTGGGATGCAGGATACACCGGTGAGGGAGTGAAAGTAGGCATAGTGGACAGCGGCATAGACCTGCATCACCCGGATTTCAAAGGACGCATAGCCGAAACGTACAGCGCCGTGGGAGACGACGGGGTGGATAGGTTCGGGCACGGCACTCACGTGGCCGGGATCATAGCCGGAGACGGTACCGCCAGCCGAGGGAAGTACAGAGGAGTTGCTCCGGGAGTGGTCATTTACTCGGCAAAAGTGCTCAAGGACGACGGTTCAGGTAAAAGCAGCGACGTCCTGGCCGGGCTCGAATGGCTCTACAGCCGACACGTCCAGGTGATCAACATGTCTCTCGGGACTCCGGGACCTTGCGATGGAACGGACGCTGTATCCTACTTTTGCAACAAGCTGGTGGAGGAGCATGGGATAGTGATTGTGGCAGCAGCAGGGAACAACGGTCCTGGAGACAAGACCATAGGCTCGCCGGGTTGCGCCGAGAAGGTAATCACCGTCGGCGCTACGACCGACATGGACAAAATGGCAGATTTTTCCTCCAGGGGGCCCACACAGGATGGACGTAAGAAACCGGATATTTGCTTCCCGGGTGCCAACATCACTTCTGCCCGGGCATCTGGCTCCTCCCTCGGGGCGTTGCGCGGAGACTATTACATGGAGCTTTCCGGTACCAGTATGGCAGCGCCCCATGCAAGCGGGGTAATCGCCATACTGCTGGAAGCCAATCCAGACCTGCACCCCGAAGAAGTGAAGAAGGCACTTACGGAATCGGCTGTGGACATAGGAGCAGACACATTTGCACAGGGAGCCGGGCGAGGAGACGCTCTGGCCGCGTACAGGGCGCTGAAACAGGACCGACCTACCCCTGCCCCCACCCCGGACAACCCTCGGACGCCCCCGCAACCGGAGCCTGCACCCAAGCCA
>CAZEXY010000069.1:0-11193 GCA_964516345.1 uncultured Anaerolineae bacterium | reverse complement strand
TTGCGCCTTTGCTTCTCCGCGCCTTTGCGTTTTGGTTATTCGTCTGCGATCCGGCAGCTTGCACCACAAATCCGCCTCTGCGCCCAACGGTGCAACACGGCATCATCCTGATCTTGGTTTGGTCGCGCCTGCCGATGCAAGAAAGGATTTCAGAGACTCGAGTTCCCTTTCGGCCCGGCCTGCACCGTCCCTTGCCAGACCGTAATTCGGAGGCATGGAAGCAAGTGCCTCGCCTATTTTCCCAACCGCCGCCGCAAGCGACGCAAACGCTACCAGCGGATCTCCAACAGGAGCCAATCTCTCCCGCTTCCGCTCTATCAGCGGCAATTGGACGACACCTTGCTCCAACCGGGATCTGATGCTCGTCAGCACCCTATGGCGGTCCTCCTGACTGCTCACGAAGTTCAAACCCTCGGTGTCCACCTCCATGACTGGAGCAGCATCGTATTCATCAAAGAAGCGCTCGTAAGCCTGCCTGAGCTGCTCGATGTACTCTCTGGACATCTTCCTTTCGTAAGGCCTGTCCCTGAAAGCAATCCGCTCCATCAACGTGTCGGTGCTTGCCTTGAGGTAAACGACCAGGCTCGGAGTCGGGATCTGCTCGGCCAGAGCGTCGTGGACGAGATTGTAAACACGCAGCTCCTTGTCCCGGAGATTCAGCTTAGCAAAAAGCTGATCCTTGTCGAACAGATAGTCGCTGACGAGAGAATCCTCTTCGAGAGCCTTCGGTATAACGTCATGCTGCTGCCGGTAACGGCTGAGAAGGAAGAATATCTGCGTTGGGAACGCATATCTTTCCCTGTCTTCGTAAAACTGGGACAGAAAAGGGTTCTCTTCGAACACCTCCAGGAGCAATCTCCACCCGAATTCCTCATGCACCAGCCTCGCAAGGGTGGTCTTCCCGACTCCTATCGGGCCTTCTATGGCGACATAAACGTGATTCTCCATACAGGTCTCCTCGAATCAGTAGTAAAGTATCGAACCGGCGGAACGATCCTCGCTCGAAATTATAACACTCCACAGGAGAAACCTGCACTCAAGAGCTTCTCCACTGCATTCAAGGAGCCTTTTTCGGCGATACACAAGCCCAAGAATGTGAAGCATTGCTCAAAAAGAGCTTTTGAAACTTGCCCTTGCCTTCGCGGTATTGTAGAATGTCTACAGTTTCGAAGGGAGCAGTGTTGCTCTTTACTTTGAATACCAAGGAGTGGTGGTATGAGCGAATCTGAGATCGTTGTGCCAGAAGAACTTCGGCGCAATGTTTTTCTAAGCACCGTAGATGCCATCTACAACTGGAGTCGCAAGTCCTCTGTTTGGCCTGTAATGTTCGGATTAGCATGTTGCGCCATTGAGATGATCGTTGCCGCATCGAGTCGCTTCGACCTCTCCCGTTTTGGTATGGAAATCATGCGACCTTCCCCAAGGCAGGCAGACCTCATGATAGTAGCGGGTACGGTCACCAAGAAAATGGCCCCGCAGGTGGTAAGAATTTACAACCAGATGGCAGAACCCAGGTACGTCATCGCCATGGGTGCCTGCGCGACCTCCGGCGGGCCCTTCAAAGACGGATACAACGTGGTTTCCGGAGTGGACAAGCTCATCCCGGTTGACGTGTACGTGCCCGGATGTCCTCCTACTCCCGAAGCACTTCTGTATGGATTCATGAAACTTCACGAGAAGATCTCTCGGCAGTCCGTCAAGAATGTACCCTGGTACAGGAAAGGGAGCGACGAGATTCCAGTGCCGGAACTGGGACCGGATTTGATCACCGCAGACCTCAAGAAGCGGTTCAGGGAACAGAAAAAGCAGGCTGAAGCGGAACCCACCGCTTCGGAATCCGCCTGAAAAAGACCGAGATGACGAGAGGGATACAATGAACGAGGCGGTTACCAAGTCGAAGGCAGTTGACATCAAGGAGGCAATACCCGGTGCCGTTCTTTCCGAAGAGAACGGAGCCCTTATAGTAGCGCCCGACAAGCTGGTCGAATTCGGAAGATACCTCAAGGACAAGGCGGGGTACGATTACCTTTCCTCGGTGACCGGCGTGGATTATCTGACCTACCCGGGGCGCGATTCGAGCAATCGTTTCGAAGTAGTTTATCACCTTTATTCCATCGAACGGGGAGGCGGGCCGCTTGTGCTCAAAGTCAGGTTGCCCGAGGAAAACCCGGAAGTCCCATCCCTTGTGCCGGTATGGCCCGGTGCGAACTTCCAGGAAAGGGAAATTTGGGACCTCTACGGAGTGAGATTTACGGGACATCCGAACCTGAGACGGATCCTCCTGTGGGAGGGGTTCAACGGGCATCCAATGCGAAAAGACTGGCACGAAGCATATTACGAAGCCGACCACAAACCGTTCAAGAGCCGCACCCCAGAAGGTCATCCGATCCATGCGGAAGAAAGGGTCCCTTGGCATGACAACATAGTCCTACCCGAAGGGTGGGATCCGGATCAGTGGCAGGAGCCCGTTCATGTGGTCCCGCTGCCCCCGACCAAAGGCCACGTCAGGGAAGGGATACAGACCGAGCGGGTGGTCGTGAACGTCGGGCCGCAGCATCCCAGCACCCACGGCGTGTTCCGCATGATCATGGAACTCGATGGAGAGACCATCGTCGCCATGGAACCGGAAATGGGGTACCTCCATCGGAACCACGAAAAAATCGGCGAGCGGAACACATGGATCATGAACATCCCGTTCACCGACCGGCTCGATTACATCAATTCCATGACCAACAACCTTGGCTACGTGCTGGCGGTGGAGAAACTGATGGGGATGGAAGTTCCGGAAAGGGCCGAGTACCTGCGGGTGATAATGTCGGAACTCACCCGTATACTGAACCACTTCGTTGCCATCGGGTTCCTCTTCAACGACCTCGGTGCTTTCTACACCCCCATGCTCTACGGACTGGAGGAACGCGAGCTGATCCTCGATCTGTTCGAGATGGCTTCCGGCTCCCGCATGATGTGCAACTACATGCGGTTCGGCGGCGTGGCCAGGGACGTTCCGGAGGAATTCATCCCGTTCGCCCGCAAACTCGTCAACGAGCGCCTGCCGCGTGTGATCGACGAGATAAATCGGTACCTGACGAAGAACGAAATCTTCCTGTACAGAGCCAGAGGCGTCGGCGTGCTGCCGAGAGAAACCGCCATTGCCTACAGCGCCAGCGGTCCGGTGCTCAGGGCTTCTGGAGTCAAGTACGACGTCCGCAGGGCGGAACCGTACTCCATCTACGACAGATTCGATTTCGACGTGGTCACCGAAGAAGGCGGCGACGTATACAGCCGATACATGGTCCGTCTGCGGGAGATCATGGAGTCCAGAAAGATACTCTCCCAGGCCCTGGATCAGATTCCGGAAGGGCCGATCATCACCGGGAAGAAGAAATACTCCTTCAGGCCACCCATGGGCGATGCTTATGCAAGAATCGAAGCGCCCAAGGGCGAGCTCGGCTACTACGTAGTCAGCGACAAGACCAACAACCCATACCGCTACCATGTCAGAGCGCCAAGCTTCATCAACCTCACCAGTCTCGAGCCGATGCTGGTCGGATACAAAGTGGCCGATTCCGTGGTGGTGCTGGGTAGCGTTGACATTGTTCTCGGGGAGGTGGACCGCTGATGTTTGGATCAGGGATTATCCGAGGATTGAGCATAACGTTCAAACACTTGGTCGAAACTTACGTCGACGACCTCAAGGCCGTCCCCAGCAGGTATAAATACGGCCGAGAGCTTATCAAACAGGAGCCCGACGAAAAAGGGTTCTTCACGATACAATACCCGGAAGAAAAACGGAAACTGCCGGAAGCGTTCCGCTACTTCCCCATGCTCCTGTACGACGACGAAACCGGCGAAGAGAGATGCACCGCCTGCGGCATATGCGCCAACGTGTGCCCGGCGCAGTGCATATGGATAGAACGGGCGAAAGATCCAAAGACCGGCAAGCCAAAACCGAAACCCCAAGCATTCTACATCGACACATCGCTGTGCATGTCTTGCGGGCTCTGCGCCGAATTCTGCCCGTTCGATTCGATCAAGATGGACAAAGACTACGAAAGAGCTTCTTACGGCAGATGGGAAGACCTTCTGCTGGACAAGGAAAGGCTTTTGAAACCGGTGAGCTACTACGCTCAAATCAGCCCGACCCAGTACAGAGCTGAAGAAGAGGCACGAGCCGCCAAGAAAAAGAAGTAACGGGAACGAGTCGAAAAGAGGCCTTGATCGAGGCCTCTTTTTGTTTGCGGAACGAAAGCTCGATGAAAAGGGAAGGAGGTGTATCATGGGAGTAAAAATTACGTGGTTCGGTCATGCCGCCTGGAAAATCGAAACCGGAAAATACACGATCCTGATAGATCCGTTCCTCAGCGAAAACCCGCTTTCACCCGTCAAGCCGGAGGACGTGAGAGCGGATTTCATCCTGGTCTCTCACGGCCACTGGGATCACGTGGGGGACACCCTTCAGATAGCGGCAAAGAACGACGCCACCGTAGTCGCCAACTTCGAGGTTGGCTCATGGCTGGAAGCAAAAGGAGCGAAGAACGTACACACAATGCATATCGGCGGATCCCACGAATTCCCGTTCGGCAGGGTCAAGCTGACGGTGGCGCACCACGGTTCCAGATTGCCCGATGGCTCCTATGGCGGCGATCCGGCCGGGTTCCTGGTTACCGTGGAAGGAAAGAAAATCTACTTCGCCGGCGATACCAGCCTTACCTACGACATGAAACTCCTGGAAGACGAAGGCGTGGACGTGGCGCTGCTTCCGGTGGGCGACAACTACACCATGGGTCCGGAGGATGCGGTCAGGGCGGTGAAGTTCGTGAAGCCGAAAGCCGTGATCCCGATGCACTACAGCACCTGGCCTCCGATAGAACAGGATCCGCAGAAGTTCTGCAAACTGCTTGCCGATTCCGGCTGCGAGGCCAAATGCGTGATCCTGAAGCCGGGGGAATCCTACGAACTTTGATCTCGACGGGGGCAGGGCTCAACCGCCTGCCCCCGGTTTCGGATAGATCAGCATGAGGGTCACGATAGTATACGACAACACCTCCCGCAGACGGGATTTGCAGGCGGATTGGGGGTTCTCCTGCTTCATCGAAACGAACGATCGCAACATCCTTTTCGATACCGGCGCCAACGGGCGACTGCTCCTTCAGAACATGAAAGCCCTCGGCGTGTCGCCCTACGACGTTGACGAGATATTCATCTCACACCCGCACATGGATCATACCGGAGGGCTTGCAGACATCCTGTCAATTCATCCGGTCAGAGTATACTGTCCCTCCGGGTGCATCCCTCCAGGCCGGGCCGGAGAGATCGTCGAAATAAGCAGACCATCGGAACTTCACCCCGGGGTATATTCCACCGGAGTGCTTGCGGGGATCGAACAATCTCTCGTCATCGACACCGTCGAAGGGCTCGTGGTGATAGTAGGGTGCTCCCATCCGGGTGTAGCAGAGATACTTTCCGCTGCATCTGCGTTTGGACGTCCTTACGCACTGATCGGAGGTCTCCACGGGTTCAGGGAATTTGGAGTCATCAGTCCTCTGAAGCTGGTCTGTCCCACCCATTGCACGAGATACAAAAGAGAAATACGGCGGCTGTACCCCGACAAATACGTGGAAGGAGGAGTCGGGACTATCATCGAGCTGCCGGATAGAAGTGAGCGCCCATGGAACCGGTAGAAGTGCACGTCGGCGATGTCGTCAGGCTGAGGAAGCCTCACCCTTGCGGCGGTTATGAGTGGGAGGTGGAGAGGATAGGCGCCGATATCAGGCTCAGGTGCCTGACCTGTGGAGCCAGGGTGATGATGCCCCGCAGGAAGTTCGAACGGAGCCTGAAAACCTTCGTCCAAAAGGCCACCGGCGGGGAAAACGGACGGACGTGAAGTTTCACTCGAGTTCCCCGCTTTCGAGGAGATCCCTGAGGAGCTTCTTCGCTTTTCGAGATGCCTCTCCGCGGTGGCTTATCTCGTTTTTCTTCTCCGGCGGAAGCTCGGCCATGGTTTTTCCGAGCCACGGCAGGTAGAATATCGGATCGTAACCGAACCCAAATTTTCCCCTGGGATGTCTTGCTATCACCCCCTCGCATTTGCCGGCGGTCGTCCAAACCCTGCCGTCTGGGGTTGCAATCGCAACGACGGACCGGAACCTTGCCGTCCTGGAACCCTCCGGGACACCTTCCATCTCGGCGAGAAGCCTTCGGTATTTCTCCTCGTCGCTCGCGCCCGGGCCACCGTACCTCGCCGAATGCACCCCAGGCCTGCCGCCGAGGGCATCCACCTCCAGGCCCGAATCGTCCGCCCACGTCAGCAATCCGGTCATCCTGGCGTATTCCGTCGCCTTGATGCGGGCGTTTTCCTCGAACGTCGAACCGGTTTCCTCCACTTCCTCGGTTATCCCAAGCTCATCGAGGTACGTGATCTCCAGCGGGAGATCGGAAAGCAGCTTTTTGTACTCCCTAACTTTTCCTTTGTTGTGGGTGGCAATGAGGAGCTTCTTCATTTCGATCCTTTCCCGTTCGTGAATTTCGTCGCAGCTCATTTGACGTCGACGCTTCCCAGAGTGAGCAGATCCCCCCGGGGCTTTCCCCCCGAGGTCACTCCGAGCCAGTTCCACTTGCCGGGGGAATGCAGGCCTATTTCCAGGCTGTACTTCCCGGGATGAATCTCTTTCGGGACGGTGATCCTGTGCAAAGATGGGATCAGGCTGTTCGGCGGCCAGCAATCGGTGGTGTCCCTTCCGGCGGAAGGAGATCCGCTCCTCGCCCACACCACTTTGCCATCGCCGGATTTCATCCTCACAGTGAGCCACAGGTCGGGCAATCGACCGTCTTTCTCGAAATCGGGCGATCTCCACGTGAGGTACAGATCGAAAGTCTCGCCCCTCCTCACTTCTCCCGCCCCTAACCTGAAGCTCTGCAACCCAATATCTCCGAACATCGCTTTCGGGGGGATGGCGGGCGCAGGAGCGTACTTCGGCGGAGCGTAAGTGGCCCGTACCACCCCCCAGGGAGTCCACAGAGCCGCCAGTGCAAGCCCCAAAAGTGGCACAGCCGGTGCAAACCGACCTCTGTCCCGGATCAGCCTCCAGATTCCACCACCCAGGAACAGTCCGAAGAATGCAAGAGCAGGGAAGAGAAGCCTTGCCTGCGCCGTTCCCAGCACCATCGCCGTCCAGCGAACCAGGGCTGCCGCCACCTCCAGAAAATACACGCACAGAATCAGGGCCACGATCTTTCCCTCTTCCGTCCAGAAGTCCTCGGAGCGTCTCAACCATCCAACGAGGGCGCCAAGGGGGACGATCCCGAGGAGAGCGTACACCCATCCCGGCTGATGAAGCCCAACGTAATCGAGCCACCAGGATTTGTAGAGCCCCCTGGCAAGCCACCACAGGAGTCCGATGCGGAACGGACCTTTCCTCACGGCGTTGGTCTTCATGACGAGGGGCCAAGCCAGCGGGTCGCCATAAAGAGCGACGTTTCTGGCGAACCACCACCCCGATATCATGAGAAAAGCTGCCAATCCGGCCACGAACCATGTCAAAAGTCGCTTCCAATCCCTGCAACGCAGGTAAGCCCAGGCCAGGAAAATAGCCCAGGCCAGCCCCAGCCCCAGCAGGCTCACCTTGCTCATCACGCCCAGCCCCCACAAAGCGCCCAGGAGCGCTCCCCTCTTCCACCCCGGTTCCCTCGCAAACACCACCCCCTGCCACAGAAACAGGGCTGCCACGGCCATGGCCAGATCGTCGTTGTTCACAGCGCCTGTGAGGAAGAGGAATCCGGGCGAAAAAGCCACGAGCCCCACGCCGAGCAAGGCAGGCTGCCAATCTCGGAAGACGAACCGGAGCACTTTCCAGATGGCCGCCAGCGTCACGAGCCCGAGAAAAGTCGAAAAAAAGCGGAGCAGGTGCCAGGCTTTGGCCCATGGTGAGAACGGGAAGCATTCTTCTTTCCCATGCAGAAGCAGATTCTTGGTGGCTTTGGGGTCCTCCAGATCGAAGTTGGAGTTCGCTATTACCCGGTAGCCCGAGAGATCGAAAGGAGAAGCGAGGAATGCGCACGTCAGGTAGTAGAGAGGCGGCTGAAAAGCTTCATGTTCCTCCGCTCCCGGCAGTCCGTGGTGCATGGAGATATAGCGGATCACCGTGAAGTGAGGCGCCTCGTCGGGTGCCTCCCCCAGCGGCACGACGAAGCCGTAGACCAGCGATAGAACCACATACACCGAGAGGACTGCGGCAAGCCATCGCTTCAACGTCTTCACCTTCCTATGCGCAGCTCTGAGGGCACGTCTATCTTCACCAGAGGTATCCTGTCGGCCGGGAATTGGTGGCCTATGACGTGGAGATTCTGCACCCTGGCGCCGAATCTGTACATCCCGACTCCAATCTGATACCTGCCCGGAGGCAAACTCTCTGGCAGGTGCAGCACGTGCTCGTCCACCACGATCTCCCCCGGGAACCAGCGTTTAGTGGGGGTGAACCCGCCCACCGGCGTTCCATCGTGTTGAGCGAAGACCCGAAGGGATGCAGGGGCGTAGAAATGCACGAAGACTTTGTAATCCTCCGTCATCGGCGACAATCCAAACCAGTACAGTCGAACCAGAATCGTCCCGCCTGGTTTGGCGTCACCGCGAATTTCGTACCCGATCAACTGAGCTTTGTATTCCAGGTTGTAGTTCGCAGCAACGGGCCTGGATGCAAAATGGAACGGGAAAAGCGACACCAGCGCGAACGCCGCAAAGAGGATGATAGCAGCCAAGCTCCTCCAGAACAGCTTGCCATCTTTCAGCATTTCCCATAGGAGAAATCCCAGCAGACCCAAGACGAAAAGCACCACCCCGACCTTCCGGGAAGCGGTTCTCTTTTTCTCGATCTCTACTTCGTGCCTCCCTGCGGGGACTTCCCAGCTCAACAACCCCAACCCTCCAAGAGGCCTCGTCTCCACCGGGTGACCATCCACCATCACGCGCCAATCGGGAAAGTCGAATTGGTGAAGGCTGAGCCTGAGGTCACACGCGGAATCGATCAATAACACACGATCCAGAGGACGCCGAGAAAGGACCGTCACATCCGGATAACATTTCAGTGGAGCCATGTCGCCGTCGTGCGCCTTCGGATCGTTCGGCACAGCCGTTCGGTCTGCTTTTACCGTAACCGGCACGAACTCGGCCGTCCAGGTAGCCCCTATTTGCCTGTTGCGGTAATCGGTCTTCCACATGGCCTGGGCCCCGGTGGACGGAGCCGGAACCGGCCGGACAGGAACCAAGATGCTGGAAGCCATCACCACCAAACCCAGCACCAGCGAAACAGCCCAGCGATCCCGGAAATCACTCGTAAGGTCATCGCTCTTCGCCCCCTTGCCTAGCAAGAGCACAGCAGCCCCGGCCAGCGGCGAAAGACCAAGGGAGGTCAAGAACAAGAACCTCCATGGGTACTGCAACACGGCCAGCCACCTTCCCATCGCGCCCCAGATCGGGTCGGAGGATTTCAAGATCAACCCTCCTCCAATGACTACCACGAGCAAGAACCAGGCGGTTTCTGCTCTACGTTTTTCCCGCCGCAAACCGGCAATCACCCCTGCGATCGCAATCACCAGGATCACGAAGGGAATGGAGCGGACGGCAGGCTTTCCTGCCGGTGTATAGACGTGGAAGAACGTCGGAAGCAGAAGCCTGTGCAGGGAAGAAAGGTGGTTCCTGTACCCGCTTCCCGGGTTCATGGCCCCCAGTTGCACCCATTTCATCTCTGCAACGGCCGGGAGCCAGTAGAAAGCCGTGATGGCCAGAGCAAGAAGCCACGCAGGAAAAACGCGACCCACGAGGCGCTTCCAGCTTCCGGTCTGCCAGGCTATCGCCAAAACCCACAAAAGCAAAAACGGGGTGAGAATATACGCCGAGAGGTTATGGGTCAGGACGAGCGCAGCATACGCTGCTCCCCCGACGATGGCATATCTATCGCTCTTATCGTCGAGCAGGGACTTCCTCCATGCCCACAGTATCCACGGAGCCCACACGAACGCAAGTCCTTCCGGTATAGCTCCTCTGGTGTAGAAATCCGTGAGGTGGTAGGGGAAGAACGTGTATGCGACGGCTGAGAGCAAGCCTGCCGCCGGGGATTCGAAAACCTCGTTCGTCAGGCGGAACATTCCTATGGCACCGATCCAGAACCCAAGGACGACGACCACCTTGACGGCAAGCACGGCATTGCCGAACAGCAGGTGCCATGGGAGCGCCAGGTAATAGCTCAGGGGAGCGTAATAATTCAAGACAGGGTGACCGTAGCCGAAAGCGAAATCGGCGAACCAGCGCGGATAAAGGTGGCCCGCCCGCCAGTGCCTTGCCAGCGAGGCGATTCTGTAGAGGTGGAACAGGCCGTCGTCGGTAGCAATCCAGGGATAACGCAACAGCGGCCAGGAAGCCGCCAGCGCCGCCAGGAAAGTGATCGCCGAAATAACGCTTTTCCGAAGTTTCATTGCGTCAGTCTTGCAGGATTTTTCTCCTCCCTGCGCTTCCTCATCAAAGTTTGTATCCGATCTCTCTGAGGAATTTCTTCCTCCAGGCGATATCCTCTTCACCCTCCACACCGAGCGGCGTCTGCCCATCTATAACGCCCAGAATCCCTCGCCCAAGGTCGGTTTCGGCCACGATTACCTCCGTGGGATTCGCCGTGGCGCAGAAAATTCTGGTGACTTCCGGCACGTTCTTGATGGCGTTGAGAACGTTGATCGGGAACGCATTCTTGAGAAAAATGATGAAGCTGTGTCCGGCACCAATCGCTTGAGCGTTCCTGGCAGCGAGTTCTTTCATTTCCTCGTCCGTGCCCTCGACCCTTATCTTCCTCGCGGAAGAAGCTTCGCAGAACGCAAGTCCGAACTCGACCCCGGGGACCGAATTGACCACCGCTTCGTACAGATCCTCGGTGGATTTGATGAAGTGAGTATGTCCCAGGATGAAATTGACCTCTTCAGGTTTTTCTATCTTCACCGTGGTGATGTTGAGTCCCATTCCATACCTCCTCCGGAAAGGTGTACCTGCAGGTCGCCGCTTGAGATTATATCATGGCCGTTTCCCTGCGTAAAGCTGCGAGCAGTAGCCACAGTACACCCCACCCCCTGGCAGGGGAAGCCGTGGAGTGCAAACCATCGGCATCGCGATTTGTGGATTTTTCTGCTTTTATACTAAAATACTCCCAATTGTCG
>CAZEXY010000068.1:0-11546 GCA_964516345.1 uncultured Anaerolineae bacterium | reverse complement strand
GGAGGCTATCGAGAGGGTGATAGCCGGACCGGAGCGGAAGAGCAGGCTGATCTCCGAAAAGGAAAAGAAGATAATCGCTTACCACGAAGCTGGTCACGCCATAGTGATGAGCGCCACCCCTAACGCCGATCCGATACACAAGATCACCATCGTATCCAGAGGCATGGCGCTGGGATACACCATGCCGCTTCCGGAAGAGGATCGGGTGTTGCAAAGCAGGGAGAGACTTCGGGACGAACTTGCCGGGCTGCTTGGTGGACGGGCGGCGGAGGAGATCGTCTTTGGAGAGCACGAGATAACCACCGGCGCATCCAACGATCTCGAGCGCGTCACCAAAATCGCCAGGGAAATGGTCACCAGATTCGGAATGAGCGACAAGCTCGGGCCGCTTACGTTCGGGCGCAAGGAGGAAATGATCTTCCTTGGCAAGGAACTGGCCGAACATAGAAACTACAGCGATGAAGTGGCTCGTGCAATCGATCTGGAGGTGCGCAAGCTCGTCACCGAATCGTACAACAGAGCAAAGTACATCCTTACGAAATACCGGGACAAACTCGACCTCGTGGCCAGAAACCTGATCGAGAAAGAAACCCTCAGCAGGGAGGAGTTCGAGGCGTTGATAGGCGAGATAGAGCCCGTACCGGCCAACGCGGTATCCTGACATGTCCGACACGATGGAGAATTCCGACCTGAGACGGAAAGTCCTGGAAGTGCACAGGAGGCTCGTTGCGGTCTACGGCGACGATCCACCCCGCAAGCGCCTCGATCCCGTGTCGGAAATGGTGGACACTATCCTCAGTCAGAACACCAACGATCGGCTCCGGGACATAGCCTTCGACCGGTTGCGCAGGAAATTCCCGACATGGGAAGCCGTCAGAGATGCACCCGTGGAGGAAATCGAAGATGCCATTCGAGTCGCCGGGCTCTCCGGGCAGAAGGCCCGGCGGATCAAGGAAGCACTCCAGCGGATAACGGAGGAGCGGGGCGAGATATCCCTGGACTTCCTCGGCGACCTGGAGGTCGAAGAGGCGAGGAAGTGGCTGACATCTTTCAAGGGGATAGGCCCGAAGACGGCGGCGATCGTCCTGCTTTTCAGCCTCGGGATGCCTGCTTTCCCCGTGGATACCCATGTGCACAGGGTCTCCAAGCGGCTCGGGCTGATCGGCAAAAACGTCAGTCGGGAGAAAGCCCACGAAATACTGGAGAGGCTCGTGCCGCCGGAGCTGTATTACACTTTCCATCTGAACCTTATCAGGCACGGTCGAGAAGTTTGCCACGCCCGCAAGCCGGAGTGCGAATCGTGCGTCCTGAAGGACCTTTGTGATCATTACAGATCTGAGATCGAAGGTGGGAAATGATAACGGTCAACGGGGAAGAATTCGAATGGAAGGAGGGGATGACCATACGGGACATCCTCGACGCGAAGAAATACACTTTCCCGATGCTCGTCGTGAGCGTGAACGGGGAAGTGGTGCTGAGGGACCTTTGGGACGAATTTCAGGTGCCGGATGGAGCCGACGTCAAGGTCATCCACATGATGGCTGGAGGGTGAAGGCTGGTCGGGGGTAGAACAAAAAAGCGGCGCAGGTGCGCCGCCGGTAACCACTTCATCCAAAAGAACCGTCAGTCTTCCAGAATTTTTGCAAGGATGTCGGACACATCCAAAACCAGATGGTCCACCCCGTCTAGCTTGACTTCCGTGCCGGAGTACTTGGCGAACAGGATCTTGTCCCCTTCTTTGAGCCCGCTATCCTCATCCACTTCGTTGCCGATGGCAACTATAATGCCCTGCTGCGGCTTCTCCTGAGCCGTGGACGGAATATAAATGCCTGAAGCGGTCTTCATCTCGGGCTCCACGATCTTGACGAGCACTCTTTCTCCCATAGGTTCCAGTTTCATAGTACTAACCTCCTCATCAAGGAATATTTTCTTATCTCAGCCCCAGAATCTTGTCGATTTTGGGCCGGTTGAAACCGACGATTATGTGTCCGTTGATGTCTATCACGGGCACCCCGGACTGGCCGCTGCGCCTGACCATATCCCTGGCCGCGTGGTGATCCTTTGAAACGTCTATATCCTTGAACGGGATCCCCCTCTGCCTGAGATATTTCTTCGCAGCCCTGCAATGCGGGCACGTCGGGGTCGTGAATATCAGGACCTTCAGCTTTTTCTTCTGTTCCGGTTTCAGCGCCATACAACCACCTCCTACTTTCTCGTAACCGAGCGAAATTATACACATCTTGCCGGAGCGATGCAAATTTCGAGGTGCCGAAAATAGCACTCTCATGCAGAGAGTGCTAATTTCGGTCGGACAGACAAGGAGACGGCCCTTTTCCACCCCATGGAGGCGTGGATCGAGCATGGAATCCCTGTGGATCGCCTTCACTCAAATGAACGAACCGATTCGACTGCGAGGCTCTTCTGTCACTTTTGCAGGATTTCGGTAAGTGAAACGAGTCTGTATCCCTCCTGGGTCAGGGTCTTCAGCGCCCTTCTCAGGGCTACCGGGTCGGTTCTATGGCTTGTGTGCAGGTAAATGATGGCGCCTGGGCGCACGTGATCCACTATGTTGTGGTAGACTTTGTCGGCGTTCCTGTCCCGCCAATCGTACGAATCTATGCTCCACAGTATGTGGGTGTACCCCAGTTCGTATGCCACCTCTATGCTTCGCCTGTTCCTGTAGCTGTAGGGTGGGCGGAAGTACGGTTTCGTGCTCTTTCCCGTCAGCTTCACGCACAGGTTTTCGGTGTCCGTGAGCTCCTTGATCATCTGCTGGCGCGTCAGCTCCCGAAAGTCCGGGTGGCTCCAGGAATGGTTGCCTATTTCGTGTCCTTCCTGCACGATCCTCTTTACCGCCGCGGGGTGTTGCCTGGCCCACGCACCCTGGATGAAGAACGTCGTGTGGTAATGGTATTCCTTCAAAATGTCGAGTATCTGGTACAAAATCTTCGGGTTTCCCTCCACGTCGAAGCCTATGTGCACCTGCTTTTTCTTCCCGTTCCCCCAGTAAACCAGCTTGAGGCTTGGAGTCGGGCGTGAAAGCGCCCTGGTAGGCGTGGACGTAGCCGTCGGTACGGGCGTAGGGGAAGGGGTAGGGGATGGAGTAGCCGTAGGCGTTGGAGACGGTGTCCACGTAGGCGTCGGAGAAGGCTCCGGGGTCGAGGTGGGCATTTTGGTGGCCGTGGCGGTGAGAAAAACCGTAGGGGTAATCTCCTGCGGTTTCGGCTCTGGGAGTGAAGTGTTCCGCAGTCCGCACCCTGCCGCAACGATGGACAAGGCAAACAAAACGAGCAGGATTCTCTTCCTCAATCGATCCTCCTTCCGCCGGTGATCCGGCGCGAAACCTCAGCCTATTTCGGCCAATCCAAAAGCTCTGTGAAGCTGGCGCACCGTTTCGTCAGCATCGTCCCTGACCACCACGATGGAGATGTTCGCCTCCGACGATCCCTGGGCTATGGCGATGACGTTCAGCCCGTGCTCGCCAAGCGCGCCGAACAGTCTGGCGGCGATCCCCGGAGTTCCTCTCATGCCGGCTCCAACCACAGCCACCACGACCACATCCTCCATGATCTCCACTTTGTCTATCTGTCGACGGGACAGTTCCCGTGAGAATTCTTCCTCCAGCGCCTGCACTGCAAGCTTCCCGCTTTCGCTGGGGATGACGAAACAGATGCTCTGCTCGGAGGAAGCCTGGGAAATCATCAGGACGCTGATCCCGTGCTTCGCCACCGTCCCGAATGTCCTGGCCGCAATGCCGGGCACTCCGATCATCCCTTTGCCCTCGACGTTTATCAAACTCATCCCTTTGATGGCCGTGATGGCTTTCACGGAGCCCTCGACCGCTCCGTTCCTGGAGATCAACGTGTTAGGTCCGTCCGGATCGAAGGTGTTGAGCACCCGGACCGGTATCTCTTTCTCGACCGCCGGCAACATGGTCTTCGGGTGCAGGACTTTCGCACCGAAGTATGCCAGCTCCGCCGCCTCCGTGAAGGAAAGCTGCGGGAGGGTTCTTGCTTCCGGCACCACGTTGGGATTTGCAGTCATGACCCCGTTGACGTCGGTCCATATCTGGATTTCGCTGGCGTCGAGGCACGCCCCGATGACGGCGGCGGAGTAATCGCTTCCACCCCTGCCGAGGGTGGTCGGTATTCCGTCCCTGGTGGCTCCGATGAACCCGGTCACCACAGGGATCGTGCCGCGGTCGAGCATGGGCAGCAACACCTGGGAGCATTTCTCGCAGGTTTCCTCCATCAGGGGCACGGCGGAGCCGAACGTACCGTCCGTGACGATCAGCCTCGTCGCTTCCACCTGCTTCGCGTCGACGCCCACGGACCTAAGGACGGCGGCAAGCAAAGGTGCCGACATCCTCTCCCCAAGGCCGGACACCACATCCAACCCCCGTGGGGTGAGCTCGCCGAGAATTTCGATGCTATGGCACAGTCTTCCGAACTCGTCCAGCCTATCCCGGAACCACTGATGAAGCGTGGCCTGCTCGTACTCGTCCTGGATCAAGCTTTCCACCACCGACATGTGCAGCGCGAGGAGATCTTTCTGTGCTTCCTGGTAAACCGATGGGTCTCCGGATTCTGCCGCTTTGGCGGATTCTATGAGCTTGTTGGTGACGCCGGCCATGGCAGAAGTGACGACCACAACTCTATCGTAGCGGTTTTTCATCTTCACGACCACGGCAGCGGCTTGCTTCATCGCCTCCGCCGATCCGACCGACGTGCCACCAAATTTCATCACCAGCATTGTCACCTCCAGAAGCACCGGCCGGAGCTCCGGGTGCAGAACCGCGCAACACGAAATCACAGGGCTCGATCTACAGGGGACATGAGAAGAAGGAGCCAGACAGGAGATTGCCCGGTTGCTGCGCCCTTGCCCGGTTTTCCCGTGTTGTATCGAACGTGAAAAGTTCCCGAGAATCTTATTACAAAGCCTGGATTTGGGCAAAGAAGGGGATCGTTCCGACGATTATCATGCCAAAACACAGCGACGTAGGGGTTTCGGTCGATTTGTGTGGTGAACCGTCAGCTCGCGCCACAACTCTGCGCTTCTGCGTCCTGCAGCGAGCTGCGGATCAGTCCTGCGTGGTATCCTCACCGAAATAATCGCTACGCAACCTATCGTTCACCCACTCGACGGCTTCCTCCCTGGTGGAAACTTCGCCCATGGCCTGAGCCTCCTGCAATCCCCTGAGCAGCTTCCCGATCGTTGGGCCTGGATGGATCTTCCACCGTTCGATGATCTCACTGCCTGAAAGGATCGGCTTTGGCAACCGCTCCCCCAGGCGCTTGTAGTAAAACTCCAGAATCCTATCCACCAGGGAGAGCCGCTCCTGCCATCTTTCGATATCGAGCTTTGCCTGATGGGTGCCTCTGTGATCGGCAAGGTTGAGAACGACCAGAGATGGAGTCATCTCTCCTGCTTCCCTTACGAACCTGAAGATAGCGCGCTTGCTGACGGGATTGGAGTGAGCGATGTCGTGTATGCGCATGTGCAGACGAACGGCCTTCACCACCCAGTTCGTTTCGGCGCGGCTGAAAGCCAGCAATCGGAGTCGTTCCTGCGCCATCTCTGCGCCAACGGTTTCGTGTCCGAAGAAATGGATCCTCCCGTCTTCCTCCGAGTAAGTCTTCGGCTTACCCCAGTCGTGAGCAATCGACGCAAGCTTCAGGCAGCACCGGGCGTTCCTCTCCCCGGAAACACGTGAGGAAAAGTGCTCTTTCATCTCCGGGAAGTACTCTCGAAGCTCTGCCACCAGCAACCCTTCCGGTTCGTCCAGGGGATCTCCACCTTCGATCAGGTGAACGATCCTTTCCGTGTGGCTCACGACGCTCAACGTGTGGTGGTACACATCGTCCACATGAGGCGGCGGCTGCCGGACGCCTTTCAGGTCCTCCATCTCGGGAAGCACCGGTTGCAATGCTCCAAGGTCGTCCAATCTCCGCAGGCTTTCCGCGAGCCCTGGCGCATCCACGATTCTCACCAGCTCATCCCTGATCCTCTCGGCGGAAACTTCGACGAGGTTGGACGAGCTTCCCTTCGCCAGGTTCCACGTGCTTTCATCCGATCGAAATCCCAGCGTGGCGATGAACCGCACGAGCCTCAGCACTCTGACCGGATCGGCTGTAAATGTCCTGTTGCTTACTGCGACGATCTTCCCTTCGCTCAGATGCCGAAGACCTCCTGCAATGTCTATCACGTTCAAATCGGGCCAGGAGGAAAGCTCCACCGCAATGGCGTTGATCGTGAAATCCCTGCCGAGAAGATCGTCTCGGAGGCGACGCCGCATCGAGGCGACGTCGATGAGAAGACTGCTCGATCGGAGTATCACCCTGCCCACGTCCCTTTCTTCGTCCAGTGGGTAGAAGGCGGCTCCCAACGCGTTGGCCACGGATCGGGCGATCTCTATCCCGTCGGAAGGGACGAGGAAATCCAGATCTTTGATCTCTCTGCCGAGGGCAAGGTCCCGCACCGCCCCGCCCACGAGGTAGAGCTCTCCACAGTGCTTCAGCATCCCGGCAAGTACGTCCGAGAATGGCTCTCTGGAAAAGAGATCTCTCGTCTTCTCGATCAAATCGGCTTCGATACCGGCCGTCATCTTCACAACCCCACGGACTTACGTAATTTTTCGATCTCCTTATCGGAGAGCCTGCGCCATTCTCCGGGGCGGTTTATCGTCAGCCTCAGCGGTCCTATTCCGACTCGAATGAGTCTCAGCACAGGATGGCCTATCACCCCGAACATGTGCCTTATCTGCCGTTTCTTTCCCTCGCGCAGGACGATTTTCATCCACGTGCTTTTGGGCCTGGAGATCAACCCGCTCGACAGCCACCTCGGGGGAGAATCCAGGATGGATACCTCCGCCGGGGCGGTTTTGTACCCTCCCTCTATCACCACCCCTTTCCTAAGCTTCGCCAGATCCTGGCTGGAGGGTCTCCCTTCCACCAGCACCAGGTATGTCTTCGGATGCCGGTATCTCGGGTGCGTGAGCCGGTGTGCCAGCTCTCCATCGTTGGTCAGGAGAATCAGCCCTTCGCTGTTGTAATCCAACCTGCCTACGGGATACCAGTGTCCTTCCACCGGAACGATGTCGCTCAGCGTCTTCCGGCCTTCTGGATCGTGCAGCGAGGAAAGGACCCCTCTGGGCTTGTAGAGCATGATGTACTGGTTCTCGCTGTTGATCCGGATTCGCTCTCCGTCCACGCGTATGTCGTCCCGGTCCGGATCTGCCCTGGCTCCGAGCGTAACCGCCCGGCCGTTCACCGTGACCCGACCCTGACGGATTATTTCTTCGCAGGCCCTGCGGGAGCCGAAGCCCGCCCTGGCGAGTATCTTTTGCAGCCTTTCTTCCATCTTCACAACCTTTCTCGACGTTCTCCCGAAAGTGATGGGCTTCAACGAGGGTATGGGATGACGAACGATCTCGTTACCAGCGTCCGCCTGGAAAATCCGATTGATTTCCTTCTTCGGGCAGCGGACGATGACGCCGAAGGGGCTGCCGAAGCAAGGTAGTGAGCTCTGTAGTAATCGAGCAACGCTCTTGCGTCTGCGTACCGATCCCGGCTCCCGAGGATGACGATCATGACCTGTCGAGTGCCGTAGACCGCAGAAACGATGAGGCATTCCCCTGCCCCCGGGGTCGTTCCCGTCTTCACGCCGTTCACACCGGGGTAGGTCTCCAGGAGTTCGTTTCTGTTGTGAAGCCAGTGCCCCGCCACCAGGATGTCTTTCGTGGAAACGATGTCTCTGAAAAGCGGGTACTTGGAATACAGATACCTGGTCAGTTTGAGCAGATCCGATGCCGTGGTGTAGTGCCCGGGCTGGTCGAACCCATGCGGGTTCTCGAAATGAGATTCCCTCATGCCTAAAGTGCGGGCTTTGGCGTTCATCATTCTGATGAAATTCGGAAGGGTGCCGCCCACAGCGTACGCCAGCGCCGTGGCTGCATCGTTTCCGGAAGGTATGAGCATCCCGTATAGGAGCTGTCCGATGGAAAGCTTTTCACCTGCTTTCAGTCCCATGGAAGACCCACCCACCAGAGCAGCACCCGGCACGATAACCTCTCTGTGGATATGGTCGTGCTCCAGGACGACCGCCGCGGTCATCAGTTTGGTAAGGCTCGCCGGCCTCATTTTCCAATGCGGATGTTTGCTGTAGAGCACTTTCCCGCTGCTTACATCCATGACTATGACTGCCCTGGCGGAGACCGCGGGCCATGATCCGGCGCTCCCGGCGCTGATCGTCCGGGCTCGGCCGGCGACAGCGGCATCTGGCGAAATCAGGGCCAGGAGGAGCACCGCGAGCAACAACAGGGCGCTCGGGAAGAGGCGTTTCCGTATCGACCCCTTTCTTTTATCGTTGGTGATCATGGAACACTCTCTGAAGGGGCGCCTCCGGGGTTCGGGCGGCGTGGGTCAAGTTTCCTGCTGGAACGGCAGATGTTCTCCTTCTTCCAGGATCGGGACATCCACTGATCTGAGTCTGTCCATCAGATCCTTCCTGGCAGCATCCAGCTTTTTCAGGGCTTCTTCCCGCTCCATGCCGGAAACGGTCAGCGTAACGAGGACTTTCGCTTTCCCGTCGACGATCCTTGCCCGAGACTTGACATAGACCTCGGGGTGTGCTTCGGCTACTTCGTTGACGATCTTCGCAATGGTGCTTTCTCCACGCCCTATGATCACACCCCACTGGACGGTGCCTTTGCCGGAGAACCATTCTTTCAAATAGGGCTGCAACGAGGTCTCGAAGATCCCTCTCATCTCCGGAGGAACTCCCGGCAACGCCACTATGTTGGTTTCGCCTTCGGTGATGAGTACGCCGGGGGCTGTTCCGACGGGGTTGTGCAAAGGGATGGCCCCTTCCGGCAGGTAAGCCATCTTTTTCCTCTCCGGCGTCAGCGTGGCATCCGGTACGAAACCGGCTTTTTTGACCTCTTCATATCTCTGTCGCACCATTTCCAGCGCCCTGGGGTCGAGCCTGACGTTTCGCCCAAGGGCTTTGCCCAGCGCCGCCACCGTGATGTCGTCCCATGTGGGGCCAAGTCCCCCGGACGTGATGATGAGCTTTGGGTGGTGACTCAGGGCTAGCCTTACGACCTCCCCGATGGCTTCCATGTCGTCCCGAACGACGTAACCCTGCCACACCACGGCGCCGATGCCCGTCAGCCTGCGGGACAACCAGAACAAGTTGGAATCGTGCACCTGCCCTATCAAGAGTTCGTTGCCGATGGCCAGGAGTTCTACTTTGTTACTGCTCATCTGGCTGCACCGGTTTGATCCCAAGGTAGACTCTCGGGCCTTTGATCACCCTCAAGATCGTCTCGGGGGTTCTCCATTTTATGATCTCCCCCAGCTCGATGGGCGAAAGCGGCTTGTTTCCGTTCACCAGGAAGACTCTGAAGACGTTGGTCGTCAAAGGAATATGTGGGCTTATGAAATCTTCCCTATCCTTGCAATGCAGGAGCATGCACTGCATCATGGGGTCGGTTCTCGTGACCATGGCTGTGTCCGGGTCCACCCAGTCTACTTCTTCCACATCCCAGTTTTCTTCGTATCTCTCTCTGCAGATATCACAAAGCTGATCCCGCAAGGCCAGCCTGAAATTCAGTCCTTTTTCCCGCCACCAATCGAAGTCTATATGAAATTTGGTCTCGAGGGTTGGTTTGATCCATTTACCCATATTGCGTCCCCTTTCTCGTCAGAGCAAGCTGTGTGCGTCACGTAAGGAATATTTGCTACAGGTCGCCTTTGCCCATCCAGAACCCATCGCCGGAATCGACGAAGCTCGAATCGGAAGCGAGCACCTGGAAGATCAACTCCGGCGGGCATCTTTTCAGCATGTTCACCGCCTGGTAGAGGGTCTTGGCATGTACCGTCCCCTTTATCTTCGCAAGTTCCGGGAACAACTGTCGGACCAGCTCGGGAATGCTTGCATTCCTGGCAGCGTCCCGCAGGGCATCGACGGCCTCGAAATCACCTTCCCCAAACAGCATGTTTTCATCGAATTCGTTGGTGATCGACATCTGATTTACCCGGAAGGTGAGCCTGTCCCCTTCCACTGCAGGCACTTTTACCCATTCCCGCTTCGGCCTTCTGGATCTGGTGTCTATGAGGATTTCGCCAGGGTCGTCCGGGTTCTTCTCCAGTATCACCGTTCCACCGATCGGTATTTGCCTTTCCTCGAACCACTCTTTCAATCCTGCGATGTACCTTTTCTCTTTCAAGACCCAACCGGTGAATCTCTTGCCGCGCCTGGTATCGACAAACCGAACCGGCTCGACCATGCCTCCTTCGGAGGCTATCAGCTTTCTGACCCAGACGTTCAGGGGAAGAGTGCCGGCCCTCCAGTGGTGGTACGGTAGTGACAGGGTAACCCGCATCGGGGCGCTTTCCTCGACGATCTCCTCGAGCATTTCGCTCCATTCGTCCCCGATCTGAACGGTTATCTGGGTGAGATCGACGTTGGGGATGGCATGGGGCATCGGCCCCGGAGTGTACTCCAGCCACATAGGGGTCTCTTTTGCGGCGTCCGGCAGCAACCTCCACAGGAACCAGGTCGGACGTTCTTCGCTTCCCGTATTCACGAATCTCCCGTCCTTCTCCATAGCAAGGTTCAGGGAGAAGAGCAGAGCTTCTTCGGATGCGTCGCTCTGGAGGTCTATCTGCGGGAGTATTTCCGACGCCGGTGTTGGTTTGCCGTTGATCTCTATCAACGCTTCGGCGATGTTCAAATGTCCTTCGTTGATCGGCACGAGAGCGTCCGCCAGCATCCATTTTCCGTTGAAACGGGCAAACTCGTCGGCGTAGTTTCCCTGGATTTCTTCTTCCACCCGCCTGGCGATGATATCCTTGAACTCTTCGAGAATCCCTTCGACGGATACCTCCGGGACGCTTCCTTCCAGTTCTCCTTCGAGGTTGAGTTTGTGAGGTAGCGGGAAGGACGCCGCAAATTCGAAGGTCTCTCCGGTATCGGGGAAGTGCACCTGTATGACGTCGAATTTCCCGTATTCAGGGTTGATCCCCTGTCGCTTCCCGACGACTTTTCCCATCCTGTAGTTCATGGAAGGGAAGGCTATTTCGTCCCCGACCGAATAATCGGATTTGGGCTGGTAGATGACCCCCTTTTTCAGCCCTTCCTCGATGCGTTTCAATTCCCTCCGCACCCTCGAAGAAGCCACGACTCTGGCAATCTCCTCCGTGCTGTGGGGGTTGCCGTCTTCGAACAAATCGAACAGGGCTTCTATGTCCGAATCTTCGATCTTCAGAGATTTCCAGTAGTTTGCTTCTTTGGTTGTTAGCTTTACCACGCTGCCACTCTCCGGGAAAATGTTGAGCAAAGCGAATGTGCCCTGTCGGTGGGCAAAGTCGTACTCGATGAATTTTCATTTCATTATATCCCCGCAAAAGGTTTTTGCCAAAAAGGAAGGGTGTCGGGTCGACGAATTTGCATGCCGGTTCCTGTAAAGGGGTAGGCGAGGGAAGTGCCCTCGCCTACCCGCTACGATCGATTCTTGGAGGAAGTTCAGAACAGAGACGCTACTG
>CAZEXY010000067.1:10482-11579 GCA_964516345.1 uncultured Anaerolineae bacterium | reverse complement strand
AGTTCGTTTCGCTGATTTGCCCGTTCGTTGGTTCGCCGATTTCGTGGCCCGAGGCAGGCGGACGCCCGCTGACTAACAATTTGTAGGACGGGCTGTCAGTCCGACGGGACGGGCTGACAGCCCGTCCTACAAGTTACGCTACGCAAAGAGTAATTTCAAAAAACCGGATTCTGGGTGCGGAATGCGAGGCACAGGATTGTTTTGTCATAGATTGCCACCACAGAACGTCATTCGCTGATTCCAATGCCACGAGAAAGGAATGCAAAAGCGACAAGCCGGCTCAACTGTGTAATCCTAAAGGTTTTCTTAAGGATTCCTTCCGCATTTCTCAAGCGAGAGAGTGTACACTTTGAATCGAGGGGGAAGGGGGAAAATCGAAAATTCTTCCTTCCTGTATGAAAGCCTGTTGAGCCGGGGGTGGGATTATGGAAAAGAAGAAGGCTATGTTGATCATACTCTTTCTGGCAGCAATGCTCTTGTTGAGTGGCTGTCTGCCCGCAGCGCCGCCGGGACCGGCCGCTCCATTTCCCCCAGGGCTGATTCTTTCGTGTCTGACACCGTTAGCCGTACTCACGCTCCTCGTTCTCTTGATAGCTGGATTGTTCTTCGTAGCCGAGCACCACAGCACCGACGGAAAAACGGAGAAAGGCGAAGAAGAAACCGCCCCTCGGGCCAGCGGAGGAGCCGGAACCTCGGCCAAAGAGATTGCCCGGCGCAGGTACGCTGCTGGTGAAATCACTTACGACGAACTGCAAGAAATCCTACGTCATCTAGATGAGTCGGAAAGGAGATCGGCATGAGGGATTGGAAGCAACTTGCAATTGTAGGAGTATCCGCCATGCTGGTCGGGATGCTCATACCGTGGCTGGCCGTGGCAGCGGTGGAGTACTCCGGCATCGCCGAACTCTGGACTGCGCGGGGCAGCCGCGCGAGCTCGACTCCGTCCATCATCCCACCTCCAGAGCCCACGGGACAATCTGCGGTAGCGGCTTCAACACCGGCACAGAGGATTAAGGAAACTCCTTCCATAACTGGCGCTGCCCCAGCTCCGCCGCAGCCCAGCGGGGCTCCGATCTCACCGCGACCCGGCGCAGCCC
>CAZEXY010000067.1:7651-10382 GCA_964516345.1 uncultured Anaerolineae bacterium | reverse complement strand
GGATGGCGAGCCAACAGCTTGTCTCACGGCGGAAGACATGAAAAATCCCTTGTGAGGAGGGGAACGGCACATGGAAAACTATCATCCTTACGATGAACTGGAAAGACGGGGAGACACGCCTTTGCCGCCATCTCCACCGCCCGGCGGTGCAACTCCGCCTCCACCGCCTGGAGGATCGCAGCCACCTCTACCGCCCGGGGGGGCGCCGCCTCCGCCGCCAGGCGGGGGAACTCCGCCGCCTCCACCACCCGGAGGAGCACCGCCCCCTCCGTTGCCGCCGAGGGATCCTCGAGCAGAATCCTTCAGGGCGGGATTCGAACTCGATAGCGCCTACAGGGAGTTGCGCAGAGCGGATTTAATGCTCCAACAGATGGAAGCGCACAATCCCGACGCACAGGAAACGGCGCTCGCCAGGGAAGTCTTCGAACTGGCGTCCCGACTTTACCGGGAAGCATTCAATGCAAGGCAGCGTGAAGAAAATTCGAAAGCTGCCGAGTACGCCGTCGCCGTGAAGGATCTCATGAGGGCTATGGACAAATTCTACAATGTGTTGTTTTGTGGCGCGAGCTGTTAGCTCGCAGGTGCGGAACGCAAGAACGCAAAGAAGCAAAATGGTACTGCCCTCACCTGCGCTCCCATCCGGCGCAGATCCGCAAAAGGGGGACCTGAAAAGAACTTGATGAAAAGGAGCGGAAATCGTTGATATGACGGTTTTGGGCAGAAAAGTGCAGGCACGTACCATAAGGTGCAGGGCTTCTGTGGTCGTGAAGAGAAACTGGGAGCTGGCGGTTCTGACCGGCCTGCTCTTCCTTCTTTTGCTCGGGGGTCGCGCACCTCATGGGCGCGTTTGCGAATTGTACAGAACGGTAGATTGGGAAACTGTAGGGACTCTGGCAGGGATAGTCCTGATAACCACAGGGATAAGACGCAGCCGTTTCTTCGACAAAGCAGCCCTTTCCATCCTTACGAGAACCGGCTCGGAACTTTCCCTCGCCGTCGTGCTTTCGATGCTCTCGGCCGCAATGGCAACGTTCCTGACCAACGACATAGCTCTGTTGATAGTGGTGCCGCTCACGTTGAGCCTCCAGGAATACCTGGAAAACGACATCGTGAAAATGGTAGTGTTCGAAGCAATCGCCGCCAACGTTGGATCATCTCTCACGCCAATAGGCAATCCCCAGAACCTCTTCCTGTGGCATCGGTGGGGGCTCCCTTTTCTCCTTTTCGTCAGGGAGATGATCATGCCAGTCGCCACCATGACGGTTCTGCTTGCCCTGTTTGTGGTTTTCTCCTTCAAAAACACCAAGCTCGATGCGAAAGTCAGGGAAAGATGCAATCTTCAGGTCACACTCGCTGCGTTCTCGATGGCTTTCCTGGCAATTTACGTCTTTCTCTCCGAGATGAGATTGGGGCTTTACGCACTCCCCGCGATGCTGCTGTTGTATGCCATCTTGGACCCCGGTTCCCTCAAAGAAGCCAACTGGCCTTTGATAGCGGTCTTCATCCTGATGTTCCTGGATTTCCACCTCTTAGCGTCTGTCGAATTCGTGATAAAACTGTTTGGAGGACTTGCACAAGGAACCTCCGGTCAGGTCTTTGCAGGATCGGTACTGGCTTCCCAGGTCATAAGCAACGTCCCAGCAGTGATCCTCGTATCTCAATTTTCGCACAACTGGAAAGCAATAGCCTATGGTGTGAACGTCGGGGGGAATGGGCTGTTTGTCGGCTCCCTCGCCAATCTCATCGCTTTGAAGCTGACGAACGACCGGAAGATATGGGCGGAATTTCACAAGTATTCGATTGCCTATCTCCTCATCAGCGCCCCTCTGGTATATTTTCTCTTGCTGTGAGAAAATGTCTTCAAGAAGTCAGGGGGACCGAATAAAAATGGCTGGGAACAAAGCTCGCATCCTCGTGGTGGAAGACGAGCCCACAATCACCGAGTTCTTGCGGGTCGGGCTCGGATACGAAGGGTATGAAGTAACGATAGCTCCAGATGGCATAACCGGGCTCCGAAAAGCCGAGGAAGGTCACTTCGATCTGATCATCCTGGACATCATGCTGCCCGACATGGACGGCTTCAGGGTCTGTCGCAGGCTCAGGTCGAAGGGCGACGACACTCCGATCATCATGCTCACGGCTCTTACAGACGTGGCCGACCGCGTCGCCGGGCTCGATTCCGGCGCCGACGACTACATCCCCAAGCCGTTCAGTTTCGAGGAATTGCTGGCAAGGATAAGGGTGCAGCTCCGGAGGCGAGGAAAATTCGAGGAGAGAACAATCCTCAAAGCGGGAGATCTTCTTTTGAACACAGAAACTCGAGAAGTGACGAAAGGGGGCAGACACGTACACCTGACACCCACCGAGTTCGAGATGCTTAAGCTCTTCATGAGCCACCCGAAAAGGGTCTTCTCCAAAGAGACACTGCTTACCCGAATCTGGGGATACGATTACGCGGGCGACGCGAACATCGTCGAAGTCCACGTCAGCCACCTGAGGGAGAAATTAGGAGATCGACCGCCCAGGCTCATCAAGACCGTCTACGGAGTAGGGTATGCTTTCCATCCCGAGGAGGCGGAAGAGTGAGAAAGTGGGAGGATCTTCCACTGAAGATTCGGCTTACGGCGTTCTATGTCGTTCTTTTCTCCTTTTTGTTGCTGGTGCTGGCGACGGCCTCCTACCTGGGAATGCGTCATTTCCTGATCTCCGGCATGGTGGAAAACCTCGAAAC
>CAZEXY010000067.1:0-7551 GCA_964516345.1 uncultured Anaerolineae bacterium | reverse complement strand
GTGCAGATATCGGCTCCTTTGCAGTCGGTGGACAGGATTCTGGCGCTCCAGCAGATGCTCCTGGGGGTGGGCATAGGGGTGCTGTTGTTGCTCGGTACGGCAGTTGGGCTATGGATCACCTCATCGGCGCTGAAACCGCTGGGGGATATGGTGGACACATGCAATCGGATCGCCGAAGGGGATTTCGGACAGCGCGTAAATCTACCTCAGCGTAACGACGAAATCGGCAAACTGGCGACGGCTTTCGATCACATGGCCGATCGGATCGAAGAGATGTTCGAGGCACAAAAGAGATTCGTGGCAAGCGCAGCCCACGAACTCCGAACGCCTTTATCCGCCATTCATGGATCCCTGGAGGTTTTGCTGAGAGGGGCGCTGGACGATCCTCCTACGGCCCACAGGCTCACCCTGAGCATGTATCGGGAGGTGACGAGGCTTTTCCGCCTGTGTGATCAGCTCCTCGATCTCTCGAGGGCGCAGGAATCGGAGCCGATCCACAAGCAATCTCTTGACATCTCCCGTTTCTTCGAGGAATTCATGGCGCAGGCAAAGTTCCTGGCGCGGGAGAGAAACCTGACCCTGACTGCCGGACCGCCGATGGTTCTCCACGCAGACCCAGACGCCCTCAAACGGGTGCTATTCAACCTGGTGGACAACGCCGTTCAACACACTTCCGATGGCGGAAACATCGTGGTTGGGTGGGAATCGGCCGGGAACGGCGTGCAGATATTCGTGGAAGACGATGGAGAAGGGATACTGCCCGAGGACCTGCCGCACCTGTTCGAGCCGTTCTATCGAGGGGATCGTTCCCGCTCCCGCTGGCGCGGTGGCACAGGGCTGGGATTGGCCATCTCGAAAGCGCTGGTGGAGGCACACGGTGGAAAGATCACCGTTTCCAGCACCCCTGGACGGGGAACGAAATTCCTCGTATGGATTCCGGGATGAGCGCCTCACCAAACGATCACCCACTCCCTTCCCCATGCATCAGCAATTGCCCTGCTTCCGAGAACACCCTGGAGCTGACCTGCATCGTCGCTACCAGCGAACTCAATCCGGAGACTGAGAAAATCATAGCCATGATGACGAACTGGTAGAGAGCAGCGTGTACCGGTTGGTTCCCGGCAAGCAACATACCGGTCATCACCCCAGGTATCCAGATTATCCCCAACGATCTGAGCGAATCCACCCGGGGGATGAGGCTTGCCTTGACCGCTGCACTGGTGTAAGGAGCCACAGTGGTTTTGGGTTCCGCCCCTAGAGCGAGAGCCGTCTCTATGATACCCGAATGCGCCTCCACTTCCCTTCGGAACCTCTCCAGAGCCAGGGAAGTCGTGTTCATCCCGTTGGCTATGATCATGCTCCCAACGGGGATCAGAGCCGTCAGCTTCGTGTCGATCACCCCGGCCCACGTCATCAGAATTATCGTCGTTCCGGCCCCGGCGGCTATGCCGTAGAGGGAAGCTCGAAACACCCCGGGAATCTCCCTGGCGCGCCTGGATGCCGTCAAAGCTGCAAGCACCATCATCACCACCAGGATTACGGCTCCGATCAGCAGGCCGCTCCTGAACACGAGCAACAGGACCGAACCCACGGCCACCACCTGGACCAGAGATCTCAGCAGGGCGACGATAACTTCCCTTTCCATGTGGATGTTCCCGAGCTTGGCCACGAACACCACGGCAACCGCCATCGATCCGGCCACCGCAGCCTGCGCGGCAGCAAGCTGGATCGGGTCATGGAAGAACTTGGTAAGCATTAAGCACCTCCTCGGCCATGCCTGTGCGAACGATGCGGCCCTTTTCCATGATCATCACACGATTGGCGAGCCTGCCGGCCTGCGCCAGGTCATGGGTTACGAGAACGCAAGTCAAATGCCCTCCTCGGATGACCTCCACCAGGAGATCTTCGACCTCTCCTTTGGTCCTTTCGTCGAGGGAAGAGGTGGGTTCGTCCAGCAGAAGCACCTCGGGGTCGTTGGCGAGCGCCCTGGCCAGGGAAACCCTTTGTGCTTCGCCTCCGGAGAGACGTGAGACATCCCTCTCCCCGAACCCGGACAAGCCGACCCTCGCCAGCAGGGCTTCGACTTCTTCCGGTGTCAGATCTTCCCCGCGCTGCCTGGGACCGAACCTGATGTTGTCCGAAACTGTGCCCGGAAAAAGGTAGGCTCGTTGCATGATCATTCCTACCCTGCGCCGAAGCTCTTTTGGCTCGATGGTGCGGTAGTCCACTCCATCCAGCAATACCGTACCATCGGTAGGTTCGTCCAGTCGGTTGAGCAGTCGGATGAGAGAGGTCTTTCCCGCTCCGCTCTGACCTACAATAGCCACCACTTCGTTCCTGAACACTTTAATGTTCACATCTTGGACGATGTAGATCTCCCCAACCTTCCTGGAAAGATGCACCGTTTCCAGAACGGGCAAAGTCCTTTCTGCCACGGCGTTGCCTCCTGTAGTCTCGGTCAATCGAAGTCCTCGAGTATGTCAGCGTTCCTCCTGATCTGGCTGGCGATGGCCGCATGGGAGAACTCCGTCTGCTCGTCGAGGTGCCCCACAAGGTCCTTCCGTATAGCGATGGTGAGTTTCGAAAGATCTCTCATGAGCTTGTCCTTTTCTTCCTCGCTCAGATTCGGATCGTCGACCGCTCCAGTGAACGATCTGATGAATTCTTCGAAGCTCAGAAGAACCTCTGGGCTGGCAATGACTGCGATCTTGTGATTCAGGAACTTGAGCCTGAGCACGTCGGACGGCTCGGCCCTTCCTTTTTGCATGATCCTCTCGAGGTGATCGAGGAGATCCATGTAAATCTGGCTTTTGAGTTCGAGGTATTTGATGATGCCCTCTTTCCTCACTTCCACCTCGGTCTGTTTGTTGAGAAGGACAGCCGTAATCAAGATGGTTATGATTGCTCCCACGAAAGCCAGGATGATTTCCTGGGAAAACGGGAATTGATCTGCCACACGGTAAGCATACCTGAAGAAGATGTAGCTCAAGCTTATCAGCAGAACGCTCAGCCCAAGCAGAATGGCTGAATCCCTCCGAAGTTTTTTCATGACGGCCTCCTTACCGGTCTGATAGCGACCGCGCGTAAACCTCTGTCCGTGACCGTGATTCTGAAACTCACAACCGTTCCCCTGCGAACGGGGTTCTCGAGTCCGTTACGGTGGAAGAAAATCTTCCGTCTGATGGGAGAATCGATGAAGCCCCAGCCTTTCCTTGGATCGTAGAAGCGCACCACGCCTTTGTGCCTGGAGAGCAGCATATCCAGAGCCCTGCACCCCGGGCACTTGTCCGGGGGAGTTGCACCTTCCCGGGATGCTTCTTTCTGCTCTCTTGCCGTCCAGAGGAATCTAATGCCGCAGGAACTGCATTTCAGGAAAGTATCTTTCATGGCTTCGTCCTGGACCCGTGATGGGAAAGAGACGCCGGGTAAACAAACAGACCGACACCCGAGAGTGCCGGCTTGTCCTTCAGAAGGCGACGGCCGGAATCGAACCGGCGATCGGGATTTTGCAGACCCCTGCCTTAACCACTTGGCCACGTCGCCGCACCGAAGATTTTAACCGAGCCGTCCTTCCTTTGTCAAAAGATTCCGGGGCACGAAACACCGCGCTTTCCGAAGGATCACTACAGCGCGGCTATGAATTCGTCCACAACCTTGCGCATGGCTTTCACGTGTGCAGGGGTGCTTCCGCAACACGCCCCGACGATCTTGACCCCTATTTCCATGACCTTCCGCGCGTACTCAGCCATGTCCTCAGGCGTGGCATCGTAGATCGTCTTCCCCTTCACCATCCTCGGAAGGCCTGCGTTGGCCTTGGCTATCAACGGGACATCAGGCGCCACTTCCTTCATCTCGCCGATAACCCGGATTATCTCCTCCGGACCGTTGCCGCAATTGGCGCCGACCACCCGGACATCCCACCGACTGATGGTGGTGACGGCCTGCTGAGGGGAAACCCCCATCATCGTGTGGTAGTGGGTGTCGAAGGTCATGGTGGCGATGATCGGCTTGTCGGTCACGGAGCGAATACCCTCTATGGCAGCGTGAACTTCCTCCAGGGCGCTCATCGTCTCCACGTGGAGGTAGTCCACCCCGCCTTCCACCAGCGCCGAAGCCTGTTCTGCAAAGGCCTCTTTCAGGTCCTCGAAAGTCGCCGTGCCCAACGGCTCGATGAACTCTCCGGTAGGCCCCATCGAGCCGCCCACCACGATCTCATCTCCGGCGATTTCCCTGGCTATCTCGGCTGCGAGCCTGTTCAACTCACGCACCCTTCCTTCCAGCCCGTGCATTGCCAGCCGGTAGCGGGTGCCGCCGAAGGAGTTCGTCAGTATGAACTGCGATCCCGCCTCGACGTACCCTTTGTGAACGCTCTGTACTTTCTCCGGGTGTTCTTCGTTCCAGAGCTCAGGTACCTCGCCAGGCCCCAGCCCAAGGCTCTGAAGCATGGTCCCCATCGCTCCGTCTCCGAGGACCACCGGGTAGGTCTGCAACAACTTCTCCAAGCGATTTTCCGATTCCATCTTTCCTCCCTGCACGGTTGGATGCAACAGGTCCGGGCGTCAGGGAACCTGTCGACTTTTCCTTTTTCTTCTCTTTGTGCTTGACCCTTATCCTCACTGGATCCGATGTAGTGGAGTTTCCTGCTTTGTCCACGGCTGTGACGGTGATAACGTGAGTTTCCGTGTAGCCATTGGTATCGGAGATGATCGTCATGCCGTTGTAGAACGTCTCCACGAGCCTGCCGAGTTCGTCTTTGGTGACTTTGCTGTACGTGTATTCTACCGGAGCCACCGAACCGTCCGGCTGGGTTATCAATTTGGTTTTCGTGATTATCGTGTTCGGCACCGGAACAGTGTCCGACATGGTAATCCGCCAGCGCTGGTTGTACGGCGGCACGGTACTCTCGGCAAACTTGTGGCCGTCGATGTAGAAATCGACGTGATCCATAGCCCAGTCGTCCTTGGCGTCGGCCTGGACGTTCACCTGTTCGTCCTCTTCCATGACGTACACATCGTCCTGATCTGGGTGGGTTATCCTCACCTCCGGCGGCTTGTTGTCGACAATGACCGGAACTGTTGTCTCCCGAACTCCTCCATCGCCGCGCATCAAGGAAAGCCGTATGGTGTAAGGCCCGTTGAGGTTCGTCGTGTCCCATGTGGCGAGGACGTTGTTTTCCACCTGGTGGTACTGCTCCCCGGTAAGGGTTTGCCAGCTCGTAGGCTGCATGCCCTGCCCGATGTCCACCCGGTAGAATCGGAAGCTATCCTGCCTTGCATTGCCGACGATGTTGACGATCCCATGAACGTAGCTGTACGGCTTAGGCTGCGCTATCCCGACGAACGGATCCACAGGGCCAGGGCCGAACATGTCGTCGTATTCCTTCGGCGGCTGCGGGATGTGGTTTTCACGGATCCAATCGGCCGCTTCTGGGGGAAGGATCATGTAGATTTTCTTTTCGCGATACTCCGGCGGTGTGTATGGCGTGGCGAGCTTCCCATTCACTTTGTTGATCTCGAACGCCTGCCATATGTTGTCCGGTTGCTTAGGCTCTGTCCCTGCAATGAACACCTCCTTTTCGGTCTTCTGGCACTCCGGCGTGATCTTCAAACCCGAAGGCCAGCAGACCGTTTCGTGGACTATACCCGGCGGCTCGATGAATTTATGCACCGGCTTCCCTTTGTGATACCACTTCATCACGTAGTGCCAGATCGGAGCCGCTCCCAGGGAGCCTGGGACGTGCACCATCGGCGTGTTGTCGCTGTTCCCGACCCAGACTCCAACGGCCAGGTCAGGGGTGTACCCTATCGTCCACGCATCTCGATAGTCGTTGGTGGTGCCGGTCTTGGCTGCGGCAGGTCTATCGGGCAGAGCAAGGTACTTGCTGAACCTACCGAAAGCAGCAAGGCGAGCCCTGGTATCGGAAAGGACGTTGTTCATCAGGTATGCAATCTGAGCACTGACCACCCGCTTCGTTTCGGGTCGCTTGTATTCCCACAGAATCTTCCCATTGCGATCCTTGACCATCAGGATGGCAACCGGGTCGAGCTGCCGGAATCCTGCACGCTGGTGATCCACCGGGCGGCCGGCCATTACCCCGTTGTTGGCCCACACACTGAAAGCGTATGTCATGTCCAGAAGCCGAACTTCGCCGCCGCCCAGGGTCAGGCTAAGTCCGTAGAAGTTCAAATCCTTGTTCAGGGTGTTTATACCCATTTTGTGGGCCGTCCGTATGACGTTCCCGACGCCAACTTTGCTCATCACCCACACGGCCGGGATGTTGTAGGATCGCTGAAGCGCCTGCCTGAAGCTCTGCGGGCCGTGATACTTTCGATCGTAGTTCTCCGGAACGTACGGAGGATTCGGAGGATCCGGGAAGGCCGTGCGCACGTCCAGAACCATGCTCGCCGGGGTGTATTTCCTGGTAGCGAATGCCGTCATGTAAGTGAACGGCTTGAAAGAAGAACCTGGCTGGCGGGAGGCAAGGGCCACGTTCACTTCGCCGTCTATGTCCTTGTCATAGTAATCCAGGCTGCCCACCATGGCGAGTATTTCGCCCGTTTTCGGCCTGATGGCAACCACGGCAGCGTTGGAGACGTTGTGGTCTTCGTCTTTCTTCTTGCCGCTCGGGAATTTGATGTTCAGGAACTGCGCACAATCCTTTCTGGTCTTCTCGTCCGGCTCCTCATGCCTGAGGTTCGCTATTCTGAGTCTGGCAATGCACTGAGCGGCGTGCTGGAGATCCCAATCGAGGGTCGTGTAGACTTTCAATCCGCCTCCGTAGACCAGATTCGGGCCGAATCGATCCTCCAGGAGCTGGCGCACGTAGAGGGAGAAATGCGGCGCCTGGATGTGGAATCTTTCCAGAACCGACTTACGTATCTTCAGTTTCTCCTCATAGGCCGCTTCGGCCTGCGCTTTCGTGATATACCCCGCTTCCACCATGGAATCCAGAACTTTCTTCTGACGGCGTTTTGCCGCTTTCGGTGCGTCGATAGGATTCCTCGCCGGATACTGAGGCAGGGCGGCAAGCATGGCACACTCGGCCAGATCCAAATCCTGAACGTTCTTGTCGAAATAAGTCTTCGCCGCCGCCTGAAGTCCGTAGGCGAAATTCCCGTAATAGTTGCTGTTCAGGTACCATTCCAGGATCTTGTCCTTTGGATATCTCCTGGTTATCTCCAGCGCCAGGATCATTTCCTTGATCTTCCTGGCGTAGGATCGTTTGTACCTTTCCTCCGGCGGTATGAGGACGTTCTTGATGAGCTGCTGAGTTATGGAACTGCCGCCTTGAATGGCTTTACCCTGGAGGTTGGAGACGAACGCCCGCATGATCCCTCTGGGGTTGATACCCGGGTTCTGGTAGAAACTCCTGTCCTCGAGGGCTATGGTTGCCTCCCTGCACTGCTTGGGAATCTGACTCAGGGGGACGTAAGTTCGATCTCCCCGCGTGGGGTCGATCACCTCGTAAAGCAGGTGCTTTCCGGTTCTATCGTATATCTTGGTGGTCTCGAATTTTTCCTGCCGATGCTCGATGGCGGAAGGGTCGGGGAG
>CAZEXY010000066.1:0-11590 GCA_964516345.1 uncultured Anaerolineae bacterium | reverse complement strand
CAGCCCGACCTACAGCCGCAGCTCGATTCGCCGATTCAATTCTGCGTGTATCTGCGTTCATCAGCGTCCTATTTTCATCCTTATGGGCGTGCAACCGCTCATGGCGACTGCTTCGAATTGACAAGCGGAGAAACTTTCTGCTATAATGCGAAGCGCTTGGATGCAGAGATCTTTAAAAACTTGAGCCTGTCGTGGGACCGTCGCTGTGCGGGGAACCCCGTGCAGAGGAACTTCCCGACTCCCAGCCCTGTTCTTTGGGGCAAGGTTGCCTCACGAAACAGTAAGTGAGGGCGCCTGTGAGGCAACTCGCAGGTGACTACAACCGCAACAGAGAGCAGACCAGCCGGGAGGATGCCTTCCGGTGATGGGTGAAACGGTGGGGTAAGAGCCCACCAGCGGTTCCCGGTAACGGGGCCGGCTGGGCGAGCGTGCAACCGGGAGCAAGGCGGGTGGGTCCGGCTTGGGTTCGTACCCGGGTTGGATCTCGCCGCAGCGGCGACGGCGAAGTCGGGTAACACCCGGCAAGTCAGGAGCCGCCAGCAGCCAATGCTGCTGAGACAGATGACGGTCTTGAAACAGAATCGGGAGTACCAGCGACAGGCACCATGAGGTTCCGATTCCTGCCGACGTGGCGGAATTGGTAGACGCGGCAGACTTAGGATCTGCTGCCCGCAAGGGCGTGGAGGTTCGAGTCCTCTCGTCGGCACCTGCGGACCGACGAGGTATCTTCCAGACGCGTGGGCCCGTGGCCTAGTGGGAAGGCGCCTCCTTTGCACGGAGGAGACCGTCGGTTCGAATCCGACCGGGTCCATCGGAACACGTGCGGGCGTAGTTCAGCGGTAGAACGTCTCCTTGCCAAGGAGAAGGCCGTGGGTTCGAATCCCATCGCCCGCTCTAAGGCCGGTGTCCGATTCGACATCGGCTTCTTGCCGAGGTAGCTCAGCCTGGTAGAGCACTTGACTGAAAATCAAGGTGTCCCCAGTTCAAATCTGGGCCTCGGCACTAAGACCGATCGGGGATCGTCTAACGGCAGGACAAGGGACTTTGGATCCCTTTATCCAGGTTCGAATCCTGGTCCCCGAGTCCGGTTACAGGAGTTGTCGTTGGATGAGGTTTTCGGCATGGTGACCATAGCTCAATTGGCAGAGCATCTGGTTGTGGCCCAGAAGGTTGTGGGTTCAAGTCCCACTGGTCACCCCTTCTCGCCCGGCTTTGCAAAAGGTCGGGCTTCTTTCTACATACGGTGATGGCAATGGGTAACGGAGTGCTTCTGCTCAACGCCAGCTACGAACCTCTCCGAGTGGTTTCCCTCCGTCGAGCGATTGTGCTTCTGCTCAAGGAAAAAGCGGAAATAGTGGAAGCCGATGGGGATGAACTGCGCTCCGGCAGCCTTACTCTTCCCAAGCCCTCTGTGATACGCCTCGTCTACTACGTTAGGATACCCTCCAGGCTTCATCTCCCTTTGACGAGGAAGATGGTGCTGGCAAGGGACAACTACACCTGCCAGTACTGCGGCAAGCGCCTCCCGAAATCGGAGCTTACCATAGACCACGTGATACCCAGAAGCCGCGGAGGGAAGACGGAATGGAGCAATGTGGTCGTTGCATGCCGCAGGTGCAATCAGCATAAAGGCAACCGCACACCGAAGGAAGCAGGTATGAAGCTCCTCAGGAAACCTTTCGAGCCCAGGTACGTGGCGATCGTCATCCTCGGGGACGGCTCACGTCAGGAATCCTGGGAAAAGTACCTGCAGGTGTATAACAGAAGGTGATAGAACCCCGGTAAGTCCCTGTCGCCCTCCACGTTCCACGTGTATTCTTCCCATTGCGGTCGGGCTCGTGACTTTTCGAAAGCGTTATGTTCGATGTGAGCGATTGGAGATGTAGAGCCAGGGGGCTCGACAACCAGCAGTAGCTCCTGGCCGAGGGAACCCTCAAGAACCGCGTGGCGTCTATTTTTAAAAGACCAGAACCGGGAATGGGACTCAGGCGGCTCTCCTGGTGAGAGCGTAGGGAATGGCTTGACCTTGCTTTGGTTTGTGAAATATTAATCAAAAGTGTTTCGAATTTGCTTTTATCGCTGCGGATGCTATAATTTGCAAAGCATTTTAGAGGATGATATTTTGAAGTATGGTTGACGTGTGAAGTGCAGAGAAATCCACCTGGATTCATTGCATTTCCGACAAAAATAGTATTTTCCCCTTGTCTTGATTGCTCTTTATAGTAAGAAAACCGAAGAATTCAGTGGAGTAGCGGAAAAGGAGATTCGATTTGGGAGTTAGAGATAGCGAAAGTGGCGGCCTTCCGGCAGCTCAAAGGGTGGGAATCTTTGTCGATGGTCAGAACCTCTTTCATTCTGCCAAGAGCATATACGGCCGTGATGCCTGGGTCGATTACGAGGCGCTGATGGAGGGAGCCCTCAAGGGGCGGACACTCGTCCGGGCCATCGTTTACACCGTTCTCGTGGACGATGTGGACCAGACTGGATTCATAGAGGTCTTGAAGAGAATCGGGTACGAAGTTCGGGCAAAACATGCCAGGGTGCTCCCGGACGGTTCCATGAAGGCCGATTGGGATATGGGGATTGCCACCGATAGCATTGCCATCTCGAGCAGGCTGGACACGGTGGTTTTGGTTAGCGGCGATGGGGATTTCGTCGACCTCGTGAATTTCTTACGTGCCAGAGGGGTCAGGGTCGAAGTTCTTTCATTTGATGAAACTGCCGCTTCCGAACTTCAGAAAGCCGCCGATGCCTATTACTCTCTCGGCATGGAAGTGATCCACATCAAGAGTTCGTCCAGAGCGCAGGAGACGGAGTGATAGTGAAAGAGCCGATCATAGTTTTGAACGAAGAGCAGGAAGCGCATTTTGTCGAAAATCATCCCGAAAGGCCTGAGAGGGTAAATTTCGTCATCGAGTACCTCTCGGAGATTGGATTGATGGGGGAGCTTCGACGGGAGGACGCCCGTCCGGTTCGCCCTGATCGGCTGTTGAGGGTGCATTCTGCCGAATATGCCGCTCTCGTGGCTCGCCTGGAGGCTGAGGGTGGTGGAAATCTCGATCCGGATACCTACGTCGTGGACGGAAGCTATCACGCTGCCATGACGGCTGCCGGAGGGCTGGTAGATCTGGTCGAATCCATCGCAAGAGGCGATGTGAAACGGGGGTTTGCCCTGGTTCGCCCCCCGGGGCATCATGCGAGGCGGAACGGAGGGATGGGGTTTTGCATTTTCAACAACGTGGCGATCGCAGCCAGTACGGCAATCGAAGAATTCGGGGTTCATAGGGTTTTGATCGTGGATTGGGACGTGCATCATGGAAACGGGACGCAGGAGGCGTTCTATGGGGACAACAGAATTCTGTATTTTTCGACCCATCAGGAAAAGCACTACCCGGGGACCGGAGATTACAGGGAAATTGGGACTGGTCGTGGCGAGGGATACACGTTGAACGTCCCTCTGCCGGCAGGCGCAGGGGACAAAGCTTTCAGACATGTTTGGGAAAAAGTGCTGTGGCCTGCGGCCGAACGTTTCGTCCCTGAGCTCGTTTTGGTTTCCGCTGGATATGATGCTCACTGGGCCGATCCACTTGCCGAGCTTACGCTTTCTCAAAGCGGATTTGCCTTCATCGCCAGGGAGACGGTGAAGATCGCGAACAGATTTGCGGATGGGAGGATAGCAATGACCCTGGAGGGGGGTTATCACCTGGACGCCCTCGCCCAGGGGGTGGCGAATACGATGCTTGCACTGCTCGAAAGGGACGAGGTGATAGATACCCTTGGTCTCTGGACCCCTGTGGAGCCGGACGTTTCCGGACTGATAAGCAAGATCAGGGCTTTCCATCCTTTGCTTTCGTTGGAGATGGATTGATGGGAGAAGAGCCAACGTTCTACGATAGGGCGAAGATCTACGTAAAGGGTGGCGACGGTGGCAACGGCGCCGTGGCGTTCCGCAGGGAAAAATTCGTGCCTTACGGCGGCCCGAGCGGCGGAAGCGGTGGAAAAGGTGGCGACGTGTACCTGGTGGTCGACCCTTCTCTGAACACGCTGTTGCCGTTCAGGTACAAAGTGCATTTCAAGGCTCAGCGGGGCGGCCACGGCGGAGGAAAGAACAAAACCGGTGCCAGCGGCAAGGACCTCGAAGTCAGAGTACCACCCGGAACTCTGGTGTACGACGCGGAAACCGGCAAGCTCCTGGCCGATTTGACACGGCCGGGGCAAAGGTTCCTTGCAGCAAAGGGCGGAAGAGGAGGAAGAGGGAACGCTGCCTTCAAAAGCCCTACGAAACAAACGCCCAGGTTCGCTGAGAAAGGGGAGCCGGGGGAAGAACGATGGCTTATCCTGGAACTGAAACTGATAGCCGACGTAGGGATTGTGGGGGTGCCGAACGCCGGAAAGTCCACGCTTTTGTCCAAAGTGACCGCTGCGAAGCCGAAGATAGCCGATTATCCTTTCACCACGGTGATCCCGCAGCTTGGAGTCGTACTTCTGGACGATCGTGACTTCGTGCTGGCCGACATCCCAGGACTGCTCGAAGGTGCCCACAAAGGGACTGGGTTAGGGGACAAGTTCTTGAGGCACATAGAGCGGACGAAGGTCTTGATACATCTCTTGAACGGGTTGAGCCCGGATCCCGTTGGGGATTGGGAAGCGATAAATCAGGAGCTGGAGCTGTTCAACCCGGCTTTGTCGGATAAGCCTCAGGTAGTGGCTTTCAACAAGATCGATCTGCCGGAGGTTAGGGATGCATTCCCGGAAGTGCGTGAACAGCTGAGGAGCAAAGGGGTGGAGGAAATCTTTCCCATCTCGGCTTTGACCGGCGAAGGGGTGGAGCGGCTAATGCGTAAGGTGATCGAAGTGCTCGATTCGCTGCCTGAGGAGCCAGAAGTGGAGGAAGAGGCCGTCTTTTCCGCTGAGGAAGACGAAAACGCATTCCGCATCACTCGTGAGGAGGATGGGGCCTGGAGGGTCAGCGGCAAGAGGATAGAACGTGTTGCTGCCATGACCAACTGGGATTATTACGAAGCGGTGATCCGGTTTCAGAGGATCCTGGAAGCGATGGGGATTTCGCAAGCTTTGGAAGATGCTGGTGTCAAGGATGGCGACATCGTGAGGATAGGAGATGTGGAGCTCGTGTGGGGGTGGCAGGAAGAATGAAGGTGGTTTTACCGTTTGTTTGCATAAACAAGGATCGTTTGGGCATAAGGGAAGAATCTGAGGGCGTCTCTCGTTCTCAGCGGATACGTGAAATCTTCGTGTAAGGAGGCCCCAAATGGTGAGTGGTGGAATGCGTTTGGAGAAACTGATTTTTCCGATGCTTGTCTTGGCGATGATGTTCGTGCTTTCCGGGTGTTACCCGGGCAAATCTACATCGTCTGCGACGGCGTCGATTGCCGGTAGTAATGCGGCAACGGCTACGGCAACGGTGGTTCCTCGGTCGACTCCGGCCAGTGCGTCAGGGAACATGGATTGGCACCAGGTTTGCCTCGAAGCCACGATCAGGGCCATAGATATGGAAATGGCAAAGTACAACATGTGGCTCAAGAACGCCAACGGTTCGAACAAAGAGATGTACCAAAAGGCGCTGAAGTATCTCAAGGACGAGAAGCAGAAATACGAGCAGATGAAGCCGGAGGATTACAAAATCGGCAGCGCGTTTCGGCGCATTCCCGGCGTTACGATAGGTTCCTACAGGGGGCCATTGCCGCCCGAACCGAAGCCGGTGGTTCTGGAGGAAGCCTGGGTGCGCGGGACTCTCCCCGGGATAATAGACTACAAAGGGATGTCCAGATCTGGACCTTTCTACATAGTGGTCGGAGTGAAGGGAGGGAACCTCGGTGCGATAAAACCCGGAATTCACTACAGAATGAAGCTTCAGCCTATCATGCCGGAGAGTTATCCTTTTCCCAGTTTTTATGTGTGCGTGGAGAGCTTCGAAGAAGTGAAGTAAAGCCAGGGCGTCTGACCGGGCGTCAGCTTGGGAACCGGTATCGTTAAGTACGCTTTCGAACAGGCAGGAGCAGCGTTCAGTTGCTCTTGCCTGTTTGTTCTATCCAATGGCTGTTTTGCTTCGTGCTTTGTAAATGACACACTGATCTTGGCGTATGAGAAGATCGAATCAGGATGATCTGCATGATCTGCTGAAATCTGCGAGATCGGCGTTGTTGATGCACAAGGGTGAATAGTCGCGAGGGTTTTGGTATAATCTGTACAAAACGAGCGGAGGAATGACGTACAATGTTCACGGTGGCTGATGCTCTCGAATTGCCCGTGTTCAGGGATGCGAAGGTGGTTGCCGGTGCTCGAGGGCTTTCCAGGCGCATTCGGTGGGTTCACATAGTGGATGTACCGCAAGTGAACGAATCCGTCATCGGCGGAGAACTATTGCTGACCACGGCTCTCAGTTTGCACGACAACCCGGAATTGCAGGAACGTATCGTTGAGGACCTGGCCGGTAAAGGATTGGCCGGGCTTGTTGTCTGCACTGGCAAGTTCCTGGAGCACATTCCGGAGAATATGCGCCGGGATGCGGATAGGCTCGACTTTCCGCTGATAGAGGTGCCATGGGATATTCAGTACGTTGATGTCACGAAAGCCATCCTGGAAAGAATAGTGGCGGAGCAGTATGCCCTTCTCGAATACAGCGTCAACATACACAGATCTTTCACCCAGGTGGTGTTGCGGGAGGGACGTTTCGAGGACCTGGCGCGGGAGCTTTCCATGCTCCTGTCCGGCAGGCAGGTGGTCATTTTCTCCGCAAGGCTCGAAGTGCTTGCGGCTGCTCCCGAGCTCACCCCGAAGCAGAAACTGGAGATATCCGGCATGAGCGGAAGGTGGGAGCGCCGCGGCGGCGAACTGATCCCGGATACGGGCACTTTGGTGCCGATCTCCGCCGGCACGGAGACGATGGGGTACATCTGGGCTGACACAGCCATGCCTCCCGAGCGGGGAGGAAAGCATCAGGATTTCGATCTTCTTGCTGTCGAGCAGGCTGCCACCGTAGCGGCGTTGATAATGCTTCGGGAAAAAGCAGTTTGGGAAGTGGAGAACAAGCTCAGGGGAGATTTCCTCGGGAAGCTCATCCATCCTTTGAGCAGGGAAGACGCTGAATCGGCGATGTATCACGCTTCCAGGTTCGGCCTGGATCTCACCATGCCTCACCAGGTCATGGTGATGGAGCTCGCGAGGGGGAATCGCTCAGGCCTTTCGATGAGTCTCATCAGAAAAGTGGAGAGAATCAAAAGCCTCTGGGGATACCCTTTTCTGGTGGGAGAATCCAGCGGTCGGCTTGTGGGAATAGCCGAAGTGCCTTCGCTTTCCCACAAAGCCGATGGCCTTGCCATGTTGATTGCCGGAGATGTGAAGGCCGTGGAGAGGATAGGGATCGGGAGCGTTGCAGAGACCCCTTATGAGGTTTCGAGGAGTTACAGGGAGGCCTGTGAGGCACTCTCTGTGTCCGAATCGCTCGGGTGGAAAGACCGCGTCGTGGAGTTTCCCGCTTTGGGCATGTGGCATTGGCTGTATCATGTGCCGGAAGAAGAGATCTATGGAAACGAGTACTTCCAGAAGGTGTCCGATCTGGTGCAGCTCGACGCAAGGAAAGGCGGAAGCTTGGTCGAAACATTACGGGTTTACCTTGACAACGGCGGGAACGCCTTGAAGACATCCAGAGATCTTTACATACACAGGAGCACTTTGAACTACAGACTGAAGCGTCTGGAAGAGCTCCTTGGGGTCGATCTTTCGGACCCCAGGGAGCGGGCAGAGGTGTTTCTTGCGTTGAACATGTTTTCCCTTCGATCCGGGCGCAATCGCCATTGTATGGCTTGAGGCTCACCCTGGTTGCATATCGTAGGTAAAGCATAGCGGCGTAGTGTCTTGACAAGCCGCTTAGGATGGTGCTATCATATCGATGAGAGGTCGCCCCCTGTATCGAGTATGTTAGTTGAATACGAACTTCCAACGACGTGGACACCTCTCTCGTGGACAAGGCGTTGACTCATCTCAAGGAAAGGGGGAAGGACTATGGAACTGGAAGAAATCTTGAAAGAATTGGTCGATTTCGACGGTGATGGATCTCCTGTTGTAAGCCTCTATTTGAACGTCGACCCCACCCAAAGAACCACCGATGAGTACAAGCTTATGCTCAGAAGATTGCTGGATAGCAAGGAAAACGAAGTCCCAAAGAAAGACCGTGAGAGGATAGAGCAGTACATCTTTTATGAATTCGAGTGGAACGCCAGAGGAGTGGCGTGTTTTTCGTGTCAGGACAGAGGGTTGTGGAGGGCGATTTCTTTGCAAGTACCCGTGGACGATTTGATATTCGTAGAACGGACCCCGTATGTGAGGCCTTTGACCGACCTCATGGATATTTACGACAGGCTCGGAGTTTTAAATTTCGATAGCGAAAGCGCCAGGTTGCTCGTCTTCTACCTCGGAGACCTCGAGGCTGCCGATGGGATCATCGGTCAGGAGGTGAAGAAGCATAAACAAGGGGGCTGGTCGGCTCCGAGATACCAGAGACACATGGAAGCTCTTGCGCTCCAGAACATGAAAGCGACGGCAGAGATGGTCGACCGGTATTACCGAGAAGGGGCTTTCAAGAGGCTCGTGCTTAGCGGGACGGAGGAGAACATAAGCCTTCTCAAGGGCTTGCTTCCCAAGAGCATCAAGGAGATAATAGCAGGGGAAATGCACAAGCCCATCGAGGCTCCTTTGAACGAAGTCCAGGAGGAAGCCCTCAGAGTCGCTCTGGAGGCGAGCGAGAGGGAGAAGGAGGAATTGGTCAGGGAGGTGATAGACAGGGCGGAAAGCGGAGGAGCCGGGGTCGTGGGGCTTTCGGATACGCTGGGCGCCCTTCAGGAGAGCCGCGTTTATACCCTCTTGATATCCGAGGATTTCAAAGAGCCTGTATGGCAGTGCGAAAAATGTGGCTACATGGTTGCGCAAGAGCTCGAAGAATGCCCGATGTGTAAAGGAAAGATGATAGTCGAACCGGAAGGCGCCCATCCGGTCGTGAAGAAAGCCTTGGAGCAAGGGGCGAGGATCGTGGTCGTCATGCACGAATCTCCTCTCTCCGAATACGGGAATATCGGCGCTTTGTTGAGGTATTGAATTCTTCTGGAGGTGGTGCTGAAAATACCATGATGCAGTTCGAGCGTTTTACCGAGCGTGCAAAAGAGGCGGCCATCAGGGCTTACGAGATCCTGCAGAAATATCAGCATAGCCAGGTCGACGTGGAACATATGCTCCTGGCTATGCTGGAACAGCCGGATGGGGTGGCTCCTGCATTGCTAAAAGATACCGGTGTGGACGTCCCTGCTTTGCGTGATCAGGTCAGGGCGCTGCTGGAGCGGAGGCAGAGAGCTCCTTTCCCGGCGGCGATAGCGAGCTCCACGGGGCAGGTTTTCATCACCCAGAGGCTCAAGCGTATCATCGATCTCGCCGAGTCGGAAGCCCAGCGTTTGAGGGACGAGTACATCTCCACAGAGCACCTTCTGCTGGCCATGTCCGATGAGCGCCATACCCCACTTTCGGAGGTCCTGCTACGCAACAAGGTCGACAAAGCGGCGATCTACACCGCCATAAAGCGAATGCGGAAAGGACGTCGCGTTACCGACCCGGGGGTGGAGTCCAGGTACAGAGCCCTGGAGCGGTTCGGCAGGGACCTGACCAAACTTGCTTACGAAGGAAAGCTCGATCCCGTAATTGGCCGGGATATGGAGATAAAGCGCGTGATTCAGGTGCTCAGCAGGCGCATGAAGAACAACCCGGTGTTGATCGGAGAAGCTGGCGTCGGAAAGACGGCGATCGTGGAGGGCCTTGCCCAGAGGATAGCTCGCGGGGATGTCCCGGAGACGCTCGAACGCAAGCGCATAGTCTCCCTCGACCTCGCTGCTTTGCTTGCCGGGACGAGGTTCAGGGGAGAGTTCGAGGAAAGACTGAAAAGCGTCATCGAGGAAGTACAGCAATCCGGAGGGGAAGTGATTCTCTTCATAGACGAGATACATACGGTGGTCGGTGCCGGGGCTGCCGCCGGCGCTCTTGATGCCGCGAACATCCTGAAGCCGCCTCTTGCGAGGGGGGAGCTGAGGTGCATTGGATCCACCACTCCTGATGAGTATCGGGAGCGGATAGAAAAGGACAGTGCATTGGAAAGGCGCTTTGCCCCCATCTGGGTGCGGGAGCCCTCGGTGGAGGAAACAATAGACATCCTCCGGGGGATCAAAGACCGGTACGAAGAGCACCACGGGGTCAGGTTCACGGACGAGGCGTTGGTTGCTGCTGCCAAGCTCTCCCATAGATACCTCAACGAACGCAGGCTACCGGACAAAGCAATTGACCTCATCGACGAGGCTGCCGCAAGAAGGCATGTAGAGTTGCGAACCATGCCTGTGGCTTTGCGTCGCAAGAGGGATAGGCTCACGGAATTGAAAGACCTGGAGGAAAGTTCCTGGAGCGCCGGGCAGTACGAGCTCTACGCCAGGTACAAGATGGAGAAAATATCCCTGGAAGAGGAATACGAAAAGGAGTACGCGGCCTGGCGCACTGTCGGCGAGGAATCTAAGGTAGTAGGTGAAAGCGAAATTGCCGAAGTGCTGGCGGAGTGGACCGGCATTCCCGTGAGTTCCATGCTGGAAAGCGAGGCAGAGCGCCTGCTTCACATCGAAGAGGCGCTTTCCAAGCGCGTGGTGGGGCAGGAGGAGGCAATCGCCGCCCTCGCCGACTCTCTGCGCAGGTCGAGGTCTGGACTGCGCGATCCGAAAAGGCCGATTGGATCCTTCCTTTTCCTGGGGACTTCGGGCGTGGGGAAGACCGAGCTTGCCAAGGCCCTGGCGGAGTATCTGTTCGATGACGAAGACGCTTTGTTGCGGGTGGACATGAGCGAGTATCAGGAACGCCACACCATCTCCAGGTTGTTCGGCGCTCCTCCCGGGTACATAGGATATGATGAGGGCGGCCAACTTAGCGAGGCTGTGCGTCGGCGTCCTTACCGCGTGATATTGCTGGACGAAATCGAGAAAGCCCACCCGGATGTATGGAATGCCATGTTGCAGGTGCTGGACGAGGGGAGATTGACGGATGGTCAGGGGCGCACGGTGGATTTTCGGAATACCGTTATCATAATGACTTCCAACCTCGGTACCAGGTACTTCACCTCGAAAAAGAGATTCGGCTTCTCCGGAGAGGGGAAAGAGGAGGAATCCGATTTCGAGAACGCCAGAAGGTCGGTCCTGCAGGAGTTGAAGAGAACCTTCCGTCCTGAGTTCCTGAACCGCATAGACGAAGTCATAGTGTTCCGGCCCTTGGATCGGCAGATGATGCTGGAGATCGTGGATTTGCAGCTATCGAGGCTTTCGGAGCGGTTGGAAGATCAGGGCGTTTCCCTGGAATGGACCGGAGCGACGCGAAGGTGGTTGGCAGAGAAGGGATATGCGCCGGAACTGGGGGCCAGGCCGCTGCAAAGGGTGATCCAGAAAAGCGTGGAGAGCCAGCTTTCGAAGATGTTGCTCAGGTACGAGCTGCAGCCGGGCGACGTAGCCGTGCTGGATGTGAAGGACGATGGATTGGTGATCGTGCGCAAGGCCGGCAG
>CAZEXY010000065.1:0-11926 GCA_964516345.1 uncultured Anaerolineae bacterium | reverse complement strand
TCCAGAAGCATGTGCTTCAGGGGAGGCACTTTCGTGTTTATCTCCCTTTCCCGCACACGCAACGTTGCCACCCGCCAACGCATCCCCACCGGAATCACTCCCCACTTCCGCAACACAACGGGACGTCCCTTAGCGTCCAATAGCTGAAGGTAGAGACCGTACTTCCCATTCCTCAGGAACCCCGGAACCGGCACCAAGCCCTTCGTCCTCACAAACTTCCCGCCGGATGGGATGGGAATGTCCCGGGACGAAACCTCTTTCCCTCCCCGTCCCAGGAGAAGTAACCTCGCCGATCCAACCGATGGAGCGTTCGACAATTTCCAGAGCATGTCGAACGGAACCCGACCGCCGGCCTTGACCTCTTTACCAACGTCGAGTCTCACCCCGTACAGACCCACACCCCCGCCCGATATCCTCGTGCGCCTCGTCCATCCGGGAACTTTCACAGGCCACCTCGAAGGCAAAAGTACTTCCATCTTTCCCAAATCGAGTGAAAGCTTCTTCGTCCCGGCCTCGGCGAACGGCTTGCCGGTTCCCCGATCGTACACAACGAGAGCCAGCCGGTAGCTCCCAGGAGGCGTGCCGAAAGGCACCCTGAGAGAAACCGGGACAGGAGCTTCTTCCCCAGGCTTCCAGTCGGAAACCGGGTGGACGTTACCCTCCGGCGAGAAATCTTGCTGAGCCCAAACCGTTCCATCGCCGCCCAGGAGCCTCAAAGAGAAGCCGATCTTCGGCCTTCGAGAACTGCCACGGGCGCGCACCCACAGAACCGCCCCTGCTTTCTCTCCTTCCGCCGCTCTCCCCGAAGCCTGCCAATCGAGAATATCCAACCCGGCATCCGGGTAAGCTGCTTTCACAGAGCCCGGGACATGGTAGGGAGTGCTATACCTCCATGCCTGAACCCGCGCGTTCGTCTCTCCTGTGAGGAGCACGTCCCACAGGAGCACAGAGTTCGATCGCAACCACTTCCTGATGAACCCCTTGGGGTCTGTTACGGTATCGTAAGCGCGCAGTTGCCACACCCTCGGATGGCATTTGAACAGCAAAGATAGTTTCCCACCGGTTTCGGTGGGGGAAATGGAGTAAAAATCCGCTTCCGGATGTCCCCATCCAAGGTCCGGGGGGCCGTCTACAGTTCCCGTTTCCACCACCACTATTCCGTCGGCATCACGGCGGCATCCGTAATAATCCCGGAGCTTACCCTGCCAGCCAATCTTGTCGTGGAAATAATAATCGAACGCAGTGTAAACGTATCCCGCATTTATCAAGACGGCGTCGCCGGGCGCCCACTGCTTTTCTATCAAACCGATGCCTCCACGATAGTCGTCGCTGGCGTACTCGGGGTCGAAATGGAAGTTGTAAAGAGAATACCCGTTGGCAGCTATCAGCAAGAGGATCGCCAAAGACGAAAGGATCTTTCCGGGGCTTCCCAACTCCAGAAGAGCCCAGAGTCCCCCTCCCAGCAGAACCGAGAACGGAGCGGCGTACAGGGCCATGTAGCGCGGGTGATAAAGCGGAATCTCGAGGGAAATCAGGTAGATGATGGCAAGGGGCAGGAACGTGTACCCCACCAGCAGACCAGATTCCCAGAAACCTCCATCATCGATCAATTTCCACACGCCGACAGCGTAAAGGACGAAGAAAAGAACCAACACCACGACTACGCTGCCGGGATTCACGGATTGTCCCAGGCAAAGCGCCGACCATGCGGTGGAAATCGTCTTCCCGAGCCCGACGAAGCTACGCCACGGGGGCACCGGCGGGTTCGTCGCCTGCCGCCACGCAATCGGAGCCCAGGGGATGTACGCCAGCGGTATCGCCACCATGGCCGCAAGCCATTCCTTCGCCAGGGACGATCTCCGAACGCGGTCGACGACGATCCACACAAGGATCAGTACAGCCTCGGAGACGAGCAGAAAGCCAAAGTAATAAAGGGTATACATCCCCAGGATTCCGGTAATGCTCCAAATCGCCGGGAGTAAAGGACTGCGGTTGCCTCTGATCGCCCCCACAATCGCTATCAGCCCTATGAGCCCGAGGGTGGATCCCAGAGCGTACATCCTGACTTCCTGGGAATACCACACGTCGAACGTGGAGAACGCCATCACCGCAGCGGACAACACCCCAAGTCTCCTTCCACCCACTTTCTTTCCCAGGAGGTATACGAGGGGGATATGTAACCACCCGAAGGCAGCCGAAAAGAATCCCAGGGCGAATTCGGACCGTCCGGCCAACAGAGTCCAGAATCGGAGCAGGATGTAATAAAGCGGGGGATGGATGTCGAGGGAGGTATGGTGGATCAAGGCAGGAAGAGGCTGGCCTGCAAGGTATGCGCTGACCGTTTCGTCGTACCAAAGGCTTTGCACACCCAGCCGCCATACCCTGAGCAAGAACCCCACCAGCAATGTCAGAACGACGACGATTCTACGATCCCGGCCCTCTCTCACGGTGACCTGCCTTTCAAGATTGCCCCGATGTCTCCAACAGCCTTCGGGCGAGTTCGTGATCGCCTTTCTCCGTGGTCACGGTTATGCTTATTCCACCACGCACGTTGAACATGCCAATCACCTGAGCCCATTTCGGCTCGCAAACGCGCCAGAGCTCATCCAGTATCTCGTTTACGACGTGCTCGTGAAAAATACCTCTATCCCTGAAAGACCACAGATACAATTTCAGGGATTTGCTTTCGACAACCTTCTCGTCCGGTATGTACTTTATGGTGATAGAAGCGAAATCGGGCTGCCCGGTAACGGGGCAAACCGCCGTGAATTCATTCGTGTGCAACACCACCAAGTAGGGATGCCCGGGGTACCTGTTCGGAAACGCCTCCAGATAAGTCTGAGGCCTGGTAGCACCCTGTCCCAGAAGCGTCAAACCTTCCGTCGACTCCTTGCTCGATCCCATGCGTCCAACGCCCTCCTTTCGATCGATAACCCGCGCCATGCGGGCGCACAATTATACCACGGAACGCCAACCGCGCAGATTCCGTAGAGAGATCTGTTAGCTCGCAGGAGAGTAATTAAACGCAAAAACGCGAGGAAGCAAAGCCGCAAAGTCTTTTCCAAAAATCTCTGCGTCCTACGCCTCATTGCGGCTCCGCGTTGAACCGTGGTTCGGGCTGTCAGCTCGCGGCCGGGACAGAAGGAAGGGACGCAGATTCACGCTGATGAACGCATATAAAGCTAAAAAGATCGGCAAAAATCAGAGTGTATCGGCGTCACCCGCGTCCAATGATCGACGCAGATTGGCGAGAGCTCACCACCTGAAGCTCCACGTAGGGCTCTCGCTGCCTAGCACAGGAGCACCCGGTACTGGAGTTCCCTCGATAGCCAGCCTCGATCCGACCACTTCCACCTGCCACTTCCACACCGGTCGGGATCCTTCCCCAAGCGAGGCGGGTAATCTCCACGAAGTTGCCTTGGTCAAAACATCCACAACTGGGGACGAAGAACCTTCCTTCCACACCCTGAGGTGATACCATTTTCCTTCGCCAAGCCACTCGTCGCTGGTCCAGCTCAGAAACACGGGCCTGCCAGGACTCAAGGATGCTCCGTCGGATGGGGTCAGCAACCTCGGTGCGAGCCCCGAGACTTTAGGCGTTGCCGGAGCCGGTCCGATGAACGGAGTAGGCGTCAGAGCATTCAGATTTTCCGATTCCGGGATCAGTATCACTTCGCCGGGGTGGATTGTGGTGTTGGTCATGTGGTTGGCCGCCATCAGAGTGGGTATCGGCACATGAAAACTAAGGGATATGAAACCCAGTGTGTCACCTTGCTGCACTATGTAATTCAAAGCTATGGCCTTCGTAACGACGGGAGTAGGCGTCGGAGGTATGTATCCTTTCGGAATCAAGAGTTTCTCCCCTACTCTTATGTATTGAGCGGAAGGAAGGTTGTTCGCCTTTACTATTTCTTCGACCGATACATCGTATTCTGCAGCGATGATGGACAGGTTCTCGCCCGGCTGTACTTCGTGGTAGATCAGCTTAGGCGTCGGCGTGGCAGTGGGAGTAGAGGTTGCCGTGGGTGTAGCTGTAGCCGTGGGAGTGGAGGTGAACGTAGGCGTCGGGGGAAAAGCCAGCGCCGCCGGAGGCTCCCCAAAATCCGACCGGTGCCCTACCCACGAGACCCCGAAGAACAACAGAAGCAGGAAAATCAGTTCCACCACCGGGAAACGCCTACCACCTTTCGGTCCGAGGTTCGCGCCGCAAAGTGGGCATTCAGTTGCACCAGCGGAGACGGGTGCTCCACATACCGGGCACGATCTCCTCCCATTCATGTCGCGAACGAAAAGATTCTTTCCCTTCATCGTATGCCGATCATGCTCCACGTTCAAAATTTCCCGGCCCACCCGGCGCAACCGAAAAGAATTATACACGAGCACCTTGCTTTGTGCCATATATACAACCAAGGTCACACCCCGACGGTGGTCGCCGGTGCCCTTCCTTTGTCATGAAATGGCAACTTGGGTTATCATAGAACCCGGCTATCACTTTTTGGACAAGGAGAATCGATTGAGTTCACTTCAGGACCTTCGCCGTATCCTATCGAGGATAGATGGAAAGGGCTACAAAGCCTACAAGGAGATCGAGGGAACCTACCAAGCAGGTACGTTTACCCTTTTCGTCGACCACGTTCAGGGAGATCCGTTCGCTGCCCCCAGCAGACTGCGGGTCCGCGTGCCCATGAAGGTGGCAGGGTTCCCAGGAAGCAGCTTCTCGAATCGCAGTCGCAAAGTCGCGCTGGCCGATTTCCTCACCAGGGCGTTCCACTCCGAAGCAGAGAGGCTCGAGCGTAAAAGCGGATCCGGCAAATCCGGCATGATCTCGATCGACCGCCCGGGACAAGAAATCCTGGAGCGGACTTCCGTGATCATCACTCCGGAGTGGGTGGAGGCGAGGTTCGTCGTAGGACTTCCGGCTGCCGGCAGACGTGTGCTCGGCAGAGAAGCGGAAAAGATCCTCACATCCAAAGTGCCCGCCATAGTCGAAAGATCGCTCCTCTACAAAGCCCTGAACCACAGCGCTCTGGAAACCCACATAACGACGGCAGAAGACGCCGACGCCCTTAGGGCTGCTTTGAGAAAATCAGGGCTCGTAGCTTTCGTAGCCAACGGCAGCATCCTCCCCAGAAGGAGCGGCGTGGACGACAGGCCACTGCGCCAGGGAACGGTGGTACCTTTCGAAAGCCCTCCTTCCCTGACGAAGGCTTTCCGCCTCCCCAACCGTGGACTGGTGCGCGGGATGGGAGTCCCGGAAGGAATCACCTTGATCGTCGGCGGAGGATACCACGGCAAATCCACACTGCTGAATGCCATAGAACTGGGGGTGTACAATCACATCCCCGGAGATGGCAGGGAGTTGGTCGTAACGGTACGTGATGCCGTCAAGATTCGATCGGAAGATGGCAGGCGTGTGGAGAAGGTGAACATCTCCCCTTTCATCAACAATCTGCCGTTCGGCAGGACGACGGAAGCGTTCTGCACGGACAATGCCTCGGGTTCCACGTCCCAGGCGGCCAATATCATCGAAATGCTGGAAGTCGGCGCCGGCGTGCTCCTGCTGGACGAAGACACATCGGCCACGAACTTCATGATTCGAGACCACAGGATGCAGGAGCTCGTGGCAAAGGAAAAAGAACCCATCACGCCGTTCATCGACAAGGTGCGCCAGCTTTTCATCGACTACCGGGTTTCTACCATCCTGGTCATGGGAGGGTCCGGAGATTATTTCGACGTGGCAGACACGGTCATAATGATGGACGAGTACATTCCGCACGACGTAACCGAAAGAGCCAAGGAGATAGCCCGGAAGTACAAAGCCGAGAGACGCCACGAAGGAGGAGAGTCCTTTGGGAAGGTCACCCCACGCGTGCCGCTGGCAGAAAGCCTCGATCCAAGCAAAGGGAGGAGGGAGGTGAAGATCGGAGCTCGCGGGGTCAAAACCATCCTTTTCGGCACCCACGCCATAGATCTCAGCGCCGTAGAACAGCTGGTGGATCCCAGCCAGCTCAACGCCATCGGGCAGGCGATGTATTACGCCCGCGAGAAGTACATGGATGGCATGAGAACTCTGCCAGGGATCCTCGAAGCCGTGGAGCAGGACATAGCCAGAGGCGGCCTGGACGTGCTCGACAGACGGCCAATGGGGGATTACGCCGAGTTTCGCAGGTACGAACTGGCGGCAGCGATAAACCGGCTCAGGACGCTGATCGTCAGATCGAAAGGAGGGAATGGTGGTTAAGATCGCCCTGGATGCCATGGGAGGAGACTACGCTCCACAGGAAATAGTCGCCGGCGGGGTTATGGCGGTCAAAGAGCTGGAAGTCGAAGTCGTTCTGATCGGCAGGGAGGACGAAATCCGCAAGGAACTCGAAAATCACGACACATCAGGGTTCCCGTTGAGTGTAGTCCACACCGACGAAGTAATCGAGATGACGGATCATCCCGCTACGGCAGCGAAGACGAAGAAGCGAAGTTCCATGCACGTCGGGATGCGTCTGGTCAAGAACGGCGAAGCGGATGGGTTCGTGACCATGGGCAATTCCGGCGGAGCGCTTGCAACAGCTCTGTTCGTCCTCGGCCGGATTCCGGGAGTAAAGCGTCCGGCCTTGGCCACCATTTACCCTACCATCAAAGGCTACACTTTCCTGCTGGACATCGGGGCCAACGCCGATTGCAAGCCGGAATATCTCCACCAGTTCGCAATAATGGGGAACATCTATGTCAGAGATGTACTGGGGGTGAAGAACCCGAGGGTCGGCATAATATCGAACGGTGAAGAAAGAGGCAAAGGGAACAAGCTCGTGCTGGATACCGTTCCGTTGCTGGAAAGCACCCCGGATTTGAATTTCATCGGCAACGTGGAGGGCAAAGACGTTGCCAGGGGCGTGGCGGACGTGGTGGTAATGGATGGGTTCACAGGGAACGTCCTGTTGAAAGGTTCGGAAGGAATCGCCTGGATGCTGGGGAAGATGATAGAACAGGAGGTAAAGAAATCCCCGGTGGCTATTCTGGGAGCTCTGCTGATGAAAGGAGCGATGAAGAAAGTTCTCGCCAGAACGGATTACAAGGAGTACGGTGGCGCTCCTCTGCTGGGGGTGAACGGAAACGTGATCGTTGGACATGGTCGTTCCAACAGGATAGCCGTAAGGAATGCCATCCGGGTTGCCAAATCGATGACCGAACGCGGTGTAATAGAATCCATCGGAAAACATTCTGGAATAATCGGGAGAACGAAAGATGAAATTGACGATTAACGAACCTTACATCAAGAAAAGAGCAAAGATAGCGATGTACCTTTCCTGGGGGAGCATGCTTGCCCTCATCCTGGCCATGGTCGCCAGTTTTCGGGTGAAGCCGAACAGCCCGAATTACAGGACATGGATCATGGTCTCCTTTGCAGCTTTGCTGGTTGGGATACTCATGGCCAACCTCGGCACGTACAACGTGCGCAGGTTCGGCCGCAAGCCGCGCCCGGATCAAATGATAGCGAACGCCCTCGAGCGCTTGGACAACCGGTACCACTTCTACTCATGGTCCACCCCCTCCCCTTACGTATTGCAAACACCTGCTGGGTGCTACGTATTCATTACCCGAGACCTGGACGGCAAAATCAGTTACAGAGATGGGAAGTGGAGGAGCGCCTTCAGCTGGAAGAAATTGCTCAACATCTTCGGACAGGAAGGCATGGGAAAGCCGGAAAGAGAAGCCAGAGCGGAAAAAGAGGTGCTGGAGAAATATCTCAGGGAACGGCTTCCGGATGCAGAAGTTCCGGTCTTCCCGGTCATAGTCTTCCTGAATCCAAAAGTCTCTCTGGATATGGTAGACCCTCCCGATCCTCCTGCGGTGGAGCTCAAGAATCTCAGAAAATTCCTCCGGGAGGACATAAAAAGCAAGGAACTCCTTCCAAGCTCCTTGCAAAAGCAGCTGGAGAAATCCTGCGCCGAGGATTGAAATCTTCCTTTTCAAACGATACGTCCACCAAAGACGAAAAAGGCGCTGTGCCTCCTCAAAACGGCAAGCGCCTTTTTTCGAAGAAAATACGATCGCTTTCCTGCCGTTTTCTCCGAAAAAACTCGATTCCAGCTCTTGACAAAGAATCGTTTTCTATGTATAATGAAAATGTGTTAGAACAGTGTGAATAAGTGTGCCAGGGCGAATAGCTCAGCTGGTAAGAGCGCCTCGCTTACACCGAGGAGGTCACAGGTTCAAGTCCTGTTTCGCCCACACGTGCTGTCGGAGTTGCCGGCGGCTTTTTTTATGGACTTCAACGCTCCCAGGTGTGGGTGAATGCAGGGGGTGACTCTGTGATGAAAGTGTTCACGGGACGGGTCATCAAACGCGGGCATGCTAAAGGGATAGCTCTGGTCTCCGAAGCGCCCATCGGCTTCCTCGGCGGGGTGGATCCCCAGAGCGGCGTGGTGATAGAGCAGGATCATCCTTTGCACGGTCAATCCGTGGCGGGGAAGGTCCTCGTGTTTCCAGGAGGAAAAGGGAGCACGGTAGGCTCTTACACCATCCTGAGGCTCGCCGCCAACGGTGTGGCTCCTGCAGCCATGGTGAATGCAGTCAGCGAGCCGATAGTGGCGGTGGGCGCGCTGCTGGCGGAAATTCCCATGGTGGATATGATTCCCATAGAGGAGTTCCGCAGCGGGGATATCGTAACCGTCGACGGAGAGACCGTGACTCTCCAAAGGGGAGGTGACCCGTGAGGCCTTTGATCTTCCTCAAACTCGGGGGTTCCCTTCTCACCGACAAGACCCGTCCAAACACTCCTTTGCTCGACCTGCTGGAAAGGGTAGCGGAAGAAATATCTTCCGCCACTTCGAGGTGCAAAGCAAGGCTGCTCGTCGGACACGGAAGCGGCTCTTTTGGTCATACCGAGGGCCGGAAGTACGGCATCCGCAAGGGAGTGAAGGATTCGAAAGGTTGGTACGGTTTTGCAGCGACGGCAAGGGCGGCTGCAAGGCTGAACCGGCTCGTAACCGATGCTCTCTGGGAGGCCGGAGTACCGGTTTTCTCGGTGCAGCCATCCGCATCGGCGGTGTGCCGTGACGGAGAATTGCTATCCATGTCGGTGGATCCCGTGTCCCGGGCGCTGGAACATGGTTTAGTGCCCCTGGTCTACGGCGACGTCGCGTTCGACTTGATAAGAGGCGCTACCATAGTATCCACCGAGGAAGTTTTCGCCTGGCTGGCCAAACGCCTCCGGCCAAATTGGATCCTTCTTGCAAGCGATGTTCCGGGTGTCCTGAACGGGGAAGGTGAAGTCATCCCTGAGATAACGCCCAGGATATGGAAGAATCTCCACGAAGAAGTAGGCGGTGCAAGGGGGTTCGATGTGACCGGAGGAATGCACACCAAAGTGGCGTCCATGCTAAAGCTCCTGGAAAGCACCGCCGGTGTCCAGGGAGTCAGGATCTTTTCCGGCATGGAACCAGGCAACCTGGAGCTGGCCATTTGTTCTCCCAGCGAGTCCCTTGGCACACTTCTCAAAGCCGACCACTGACGGAGTGGTCGAAAAATCCCCCTATCCGCCTGGGTTCCGGGCGTACATTCCCTGAAGTACGGTTTCGAGGAGGTAAAAATGTCTAAAAAGGGTTTGCTCGTACTGGTAGTGGTGCTTCTGCTCTCTATGACGGCGTTGCCCGCATTCGCCGGGTACAACTGGTGCTATGACGAACCGCCGGTGACTCTGCCGAACGGCCATGTTGTGAACATCGATGTAGGAGTTCCGGTCGAGAACCAGTCCGACACCGTGTTCCTCTTCATCAGGGCACCGAGAGGTTCACATCTCGGACCGGATGATGGAAACATTCCGATGAGAATTTTCTTCAGCCCGACGGCCAGGACAAACACGATAACCGTGGTCGCTATACCGTCCGGAATGTACCCGGTCATGCTGAAGATCTCCGAGAACGGACAGGTACTGAAACAGAAAGTCGGACGACCTGGACATCCGGTGCATCTCTTCGTGCACGTCCACTAAGGCGACATCACCTCAATCGAGGCCCACATCCTGGGATGTGGGCCTTTCTTTATTCCTCGCTCGACTCACTCATCACCTCTTTCCCCGATTTTTACTGCCCTGTGCGATGCACTCCTCGAATCCGGCAGAAACCGCCGTGCTATGGTAAAATCAAGCGTGTGTCCAAAACGTAGAGTTTCAGGAAAAGGACAATCATGAGCGACGAGAGGATAACAGCTCCAAGTCCGATGCCTTCTGATTTTGCTCTGGACGCGGCCATGCGCCCACGGACGCTGGAGGAAGTGATCGGTCAGGACGCCGTCAAAGTAAATCTATCCATACTCCTGGAAGCGGCCAAAAGACGAGGAGAACCGCTCGACCACATACTCTTTTACGGCCCGCCTGGGCTGGGCAAGACTACTTTCGCCCATGTAATTGCGAACGAAATGGGCTCCACCATCAGGGTGACCGCCGGACCGGCCATAGAGAGGGCCGGCGACCTGGCGGCGATACTCACCAACATGCGCAAGGGCGATATTCTTTTCATCGACGAAATACACAGGCTCGGCAAAGCCGTGGAGGAGATCCTGTACCCTGCAATGGAGGATTTCTCCCTGGACATCATCGTTGGCAAAGGCCCCGGCGCACGCTCGATCCGATTGAAACTGCCACGCTTCACCGTCATCGGCGCAACCACGAGGCTCGCGTTGCTATCCGCCCCGCTTCGGACGAGGTTTGGAGTGGTATATCGACTCGATTTCTACAGGCTGGACGCCATGCTGACCATCGTCAAACGGGCTGCCGGCCTGCTGAAAGTGGAAACCACCGATTCAGGGGCTCTGGAGATAGCCCAGCGTGCCAGAGGAACCCCGAGGGTGGCCATCAGACTGCTGAAGCGTGTGCGGGATTACGCCCAGGTACGCGCCAGCGGCAAGATAACCAAAGATGTGGCGAGAAAAGCCCTTTCCCTGCTCGAAGTGGATGACCTGGGGCTCGACGAAATAGATCGGCGCGTCTTGAAGACTATAATCCTCAAGTTCGGAGGAGGGCCGGTCGGGGTCGACACCATAGGAGCAGCTGTGTCGGAAGCGCCCGATACCATCACCGACGTAGTCGAGCCTTACCTGCTCCAGCTCGGCTTCCTGGAAAGGACGCCCAGAGGAAGAATCGCAACCAGATTGGCGTACCAGCACTTAGGCATTCCATATCCGGAAGAAGAAAAACCGCAACAGGGGACGCTGTGGGAGGACAGTTGACGACCTTATGGCAAGGAAACCGCTCATCGGCATAACCAGCGATCCTTCCAGGCTGGACTGGGACGATGCAAAAGGGAAATACTACGTCAGGAGCGTGGAGTTTTTCGGCGGCGAGCCGATAGTCCTGCACAGAAACGGCATCTCGGCCGAACAAGTGGTATCATCTCTTGACGGTATAATCTTCAGCGGAGGCGGAGACATACATCCGAGGTTCTACGGAGAACTTCCGGACGGCGTAAATGAACGTTCGATTTCCGTAGAGAGAGATCAATGGGAGTTCGAACTTTTCGAGGAAGCTTTGAAGCTCGAAAAGCCCATACTCGGGATATGCAGAGGATTCCAGTTGATAAACGTAGCACTCGGAGGGGGTCTCGTACAGCACGTGGAGGGACATAGACCGCTGAGACGGATGCCACACAATGCGCTATATCACCCGGTCTGCGCTGAGGAAGATGGCTGGGAGGATAGATGTCTCGTGGTGAACTCCTTCCACCATCAAGCGGTGGTAGAGGGGAAACTTGCAAGAAACCTCACGCCGGTGGCCCTGCTACCCAGGGGAGAGATCGTGGAGGCATTCCGCTCCAGGGATGGCGCTCCGATCTTGGGGGTCCAATGGCACCCGGAGCGCATGCCTGATTACCTTCCGGCCAAACGAAGAATTTTCGAATGGCTCCTTTCCGAAGCAAAGAGGAGGGCAAAATGA
>CAZEXY010000064.1:0-11974 GCA_964516345.1 uncultured Anaerolineae bacterium | reverse complement strand
GTGAACCCGTTTACAAATTCCAAAAATCCAAAGTCCATGGACTGGATAACAGCCAGTCCTACAGATTCGTACCTCTGCAAAGAAGAAATTCACGTAATTCGAATCTTGAAGGTGCGGAATACGGGGAATAAGCTCCACACAAAGAAAAAGCCGAGGGGGTCGTCCTCGGCTTTCCACTTTTATCGGCAGAGGAAACCTCAGGCGCCGAATTTCTCGAGCCGCTGGGCATGGGCCATTGCCCACGGCAGGAGGGTAACCGCAGGCACCGTTCCCAATCCACCGTGAACGCACGCCCTCTCTCCAAAGGACTTGACATCGTCCGGCCTGACGGTATCACCCCAGAAGAGAACCGGCACCGGATGCCAGCTATGGCTCTTCAACTTCGCCGGGGTGGAATGATCTCCGGTCACGATCAAGACATCCGGCTCCAGCTTGAGTATCCTCGGGATGGAAGCATCCACTTCCTCGATGACTTTCACCTTTGCGCTGAAGTTCCCATCCTCGCCCCTGCTGTCCGTATATTTCATGTGGATGAAGAAGAAATCGTACTCATCCCAATGCCTCTCCAGGGCTCCGACTTCGTCGTCCCATGTCTTGCCTGCATCGAGCAGATCCATTCCGACCAGCTTTGCAACCCCACGGTACATGGGGTACGTGGCTATGGCAGCCGGGTTTATCCCGTAGATATCCTGAAGCTGTGGGAGTTTCGGGTCCTTGGAAAAGCCGCGGAGGGTGAGCATGTTTGCAGGATGCTCATCCTTCAGGATCTTCTTCGCTTCCTCGATCCACGTATTCACCAGCTCCGCCGTTTCCTCCGCTTCCGGGATCAGGGCTTTCGCCGGCAGCGGAGCCGCACCGACTTTTTGAGGGTCCGTATCCGCTATCTCCGGACGCAAGCCCTTTCCTCTGAGCACCAAAGCGAAGCGATGTTCCTTGACCGGCATGACGAACGTCTCGACGCCCGGGAGTTCGATCTTGCTGAGCTTCTCCGTGAGGCGCGCACACTCCTCGGTGGGGATGCGCCCAGCCCTACGATCGACGATAAGACCATTTTCGTCGACCGTGCAGAAATTGCCCCTGGCGGCCACGTCGTCCGGCCCGATGGGGAAGCCGATCCCGACGGTCTCCAGCACGCCACGCCCGACTTCGTACTTCAGGGGATCGTAGCTAAAAAGCGCCAGGTGGGCCGGACCGCTCCCCGGAGTTATTCCAGGAGCAATGGGTATGTGCAATCCGACCATACCCTCGGCGGCGAGCCAGTCCAGGTTCGGAGTATTGGCCGCCTCCAGCTCGGTAGGGCCACCGTGCTCGATGGGCAGCCCCCCAAGCCCGTCCATCACCAGCAATACGATTTTGGAATCGTTCTTCATCACAAGTTTCTTCAATTCGTCGTGCATATCGTCCTCCAAAATTCCACACATGGTTAGGGGGATGACTCAAAGCCATCCCCCGTGAAATCTCGAACCCCGTAGCCTCGATCACCGGCTCAGAAATACGCCTTCTCGGTCTTGGGATCGAATAGGTGCATCCTTTCCATGTCGATCACCACCGTCAGACTGTCACCTACAGCAACCTTCACCCTGGGATCGACCCTGGCGATGAATTGAGTCTTACCGGTGATCATGTACACGAATATCTCGTTACCCATCATTTCCGTGACGTCAACCTTTGCCGTCATTTCCGCCCCTTTCAATCCAGGCGGAACGAACCCTTTGGCGTGCATGTTTTCGGGTCTGATGCCGAAGATCACCTCCTGTCCCTTGTAGGGTTTCACTCGATCGGTAAGGTCGTCCGGCACCCTCACCCTGAAAGTCCCTCCATCGATGAAGTACTTTCCATCTGCCTCCACTACCGTGGCATCGAAGAAGTTCATGCTCGGGCTGCCAATGAATCCCGCAACGAACAGGTTGGCCGGGTGGTCGTAGACTTTCTGCGGAGTATCGACCTGCTGGAGAACCCCGTCCTTCATCACGGCGATCCTGGAAGCCATTGTCATTGCTTCCACCTGATCGTGAGTCACATAAATGAAAGTTGTTCCGAGTCGCTGGTGCAGCTTGGTCAATTCGGACCGTGTCTGGACACGCAGTTTGGCGTCCAGGTTGGAAAGAGGCTCGTCGAACAAGAACACCGCTGGCTCACGAACGATGGCCCGCCCCACCGCTACACGCTGTCTCTGTCCACCGGAAAGCTGTTTCGGCTTCCGGTCCAACAGATGCTCGATCCCGAGGATCTTTGCCGCCTCGTGCACGCGCCGATCGATTTCCTTCTTCGGCACTTTGTGGAGCTTGAGGCCAAAAGCCATGTTGTCGTAAACGCTCATGTGGGGATAGAGCGCGTAGCTCTGGAACACCATCGCGATGTTCCTGTCCTTCGGAGGCACATCGTTGACGAGCTTGTCCCCGATGTAGATGTTGCCTTCCGTAATCTCCTCCAGCCCGGCCAGGAGCCTGAGGGACGTTGTCTTGCCGCAGCCGGAAGGACCAACGAACACCAAGAATTCCTTGTCCTCGATGTGGATGTTGAGGTCGTTGACCGCCACAACATCTCCAAATCTCTTCGTGACGTGATCGTAGGTTACACTTGCCATTTCTTCTCCCTTGAATTTGCATCCAACGACGGAGCCAGAACTCTTCGGCGAAAGCCGTGCTCCGGGGATGCAGGATGTAATCGAAACTCGAAACGCTTCACGCTGCTTGCAGGGCAGCAGGGGAAAACAGGTAAAGCCCTTGTCCGTTTGAGATTGCCTCCATCACCTCCTTGCATGGGCAAAATTGCGAAACAAAAACCACCTAGCTCGAATTATAACAAAGCGCGGGTTCAATGCAAAATCATAAGACGCGAAGGCCCAAAAACCTCTTGCATCTTTGCACCGCTGTGCCTTCACGTTGACCTAAACGCAAAGTTGCGAAGGCACATGAAAGGAATGACTTGTCTCGTTGTCCCGAACTAAAGCAAGAAGACCGGGGATGAGCGTGGTTCTACGGCCTTGGAATGAAGATGAAAACCATCTTTTACCCACAAACCCCATTCCATACCAATGGCAAGTAGGGGCGCAGCAATGCTGCGCCCCTACCCCTACAGGGTGTTATTCGCTGATTCATTCTCTGATCCTACTCCCGAGAAAGGAGTGTAAAAACGACTGACAGCCTCAACTGCGTGATTTCCACCACTGATTCGCCGAAGCAAAGCGTTCAAACTGCGTAAGCCCTCCTTCTACTGGTTTGGGATAAATATCTTCTGCCCGGGGAATATCAAATTCGGATTGAAATTTGGGTCCAAGGCTTTGTTAGCGGCGATCACCTTGTCGAGATCGACACCATACCTGGCCGCTATCGATGTCAGCGTATCTCCGTATCTCACTATGTAGTAAGTACCGTTCGCACTGGACGTGGAGCCACTGGGCACCGGTGTAGGTGTCGGCGTGGCGGTAGGTGTCAGTGTAGGCGTAGGCGTAGGCGTTGACGTGGCAGTAGGCGTCGAGGTAGCAGACGGCGTTGCTGTTGCCGTGGCTGTAGGTGTGGGAGTGGGCGTTACAGTGGTGGTCGATGTAGCCGTCGGAGTCACGGTAGCGGTGGCCGTCACAGTTCCTGTTGCCGTAGGAGTCGAGGTAGGCGTGCTGCCCCCCGAGCCGGGGATCCATATCTTCTGCCCCGGGAATATGAGATCGGGATTGAAGTCCGGATGCAAAGCCTCGTTGGCTTCAATCACGTCGTTCAGATCCACGTGATACCTGGCAGCTATGGAGCTCAGGGTATCGCCGGGCCTGACGGTGTAGTAGAAGCCTCCCGTCGGGGTAGATTCCACATGACACGCCAGGAGCGAGATATCGTCCAGGTCGAGATCGAATTCCCGGTATGGAGTCGCCCACTTCTTCCAGCCTCGTATGAAAATAGTCACTGTTTCGGAGGGCGCCTGGAATCGAACTTTGTAGTCGCTGTACGCGCCGGGGAGCAAGCGGTCGGAACTCGGCTTCCACGGGAGCGTGTGCCACTTGCTCACCTCCGTCCAGCCAGCAGACCCGGAAGCAAGTCCCCATTGTACCACGAACCTGTACGGATCCTCCCGAAGGTGGGTAGCGAAATCCCTCTCCCTGATGAGTCCATGCAGAGAGAGTTCGTAAGTATTCCCAGGAACAAGCCCGGTGATGGTCTGGTATATTCCGGCGTACCTGTTCGGGTCGGGAGCTGGCAGCCCTTTGCTGTTTATCTCGATCAACTGGGAGTGATCTCCGGCGAAGACAGCCAGCTTCCAGGTCTCGTCGTAGAACCCGAAACCAGCCTTGCCTCCGTTGGTGAACCCAAGCCATTCCTTTCCTATGCCGTCGTCCTGGAAACCTCCTTCGAAATCCCCGTTGGATAGCAAATTGCTCCCATCGCACACCAAAGGCGGAGTAGTAGGCTTCGCTGCTTTGCTTGCTTTCATCGGACCTACCAAGCTTACCGAATCGAGGTCGACGTCGAGCTCCCTCAGAGGAATACCCCACTTCTTCCAAACACGTATGAAAAGCGTGAGCTTCGAACCTGAAGGCGTGATCTTCATGGACGCATCGCTGTATGCACCAGGAGAAGTCCTCGGGTAATACGTGTTCCAGGGCATTACCGTCCAATTGGTTACCTTGGTCCAGTCGGGAGCAGGATCGTCCTCCAGGTATCCCACCTGCACCACGTACCTCCACGCATCCGGATCGTGATCGTCAGCCCGGATCAGTCCGTGCAGGTCGAGAGTGTATTCGTACCCAGGAAGCACCGTCACCGTCTGGTAGATGCCTGCAAAACGATCGGGATCTCCGTACGCGAGTCCCTTGGTGTTGATTTCGATGAGCTGAGCATGGGCTCCATCGTAAACCACTCGATGCCACTGATCATCATAGAAGCCGTAATTGGCAGCACCTCCATTGGTAAAGCACTCCCATCCATCGGCAACCATGCCGCATCCCGGCACGAACCGAAAACCCTCCTCAAAGCCACCGTTTCGTATGACGTCTACACTCGTGGTGGCCTGGGGATAGGAGGCAACTATGATGGCATTGAGCAACAACGTCAACGCCAGAAGAAGCGAGAAGATCTTGTACCTGTTCTTACGCCTCGTCATATGGGAACCTCCTGTGATGAAAAGCGCAGCGATTCTCCCTGCCGATGGTTTCGAGGGAAAGCTGCGGAGAGCGTCACGGTTCCAAACTGCACACTCCAATTATACAGGATAATCTACCCGTTGTCAATTTCGAAGCATTCATTTGACTGTGTATACACACCTATCCACGAGGCGATTCCTGCCTGACGCGGCTCCTGAACCAGAGTTCGGCGACATCCGAAGCTTCCCTGAGGAGTTCCACGGTGGTGGGAATGAAAGTCACCCTTCGTAATTTCCTGGCCTGCAGGGGTTTTGGCGTCGAAACGAGTTCTCCCAGCGATATCTTGTAGTACAGTTTTCCTGCTCTGGGATGCTCTCCTTCTTCCGGGATCAGATCTCCGCGTTTCGCCAGAGAATAACGAATCACTGGAGCCATATACCGGACAGAATGCCCTTCCCTGCCAAAGGCACCGGTCTGGTAGAAAGCGAGATAATCGGCACCAATCTGAGGCGGAGCTTTGTCCACCGGGATCCTGTACCATTTTTCGTGCTTGACGCGTTCGAAATCCCGCTTGTTGTTCACCACCGCCACCAACACCCTCTCCGGTTCTTCGTCCGGTTCCCAATCGAACGGTCCCCAGTAAGCTTCTTCGTCCTCGGAAACCGCTCGAGATGCCTCTTGCGACATCGGAAGAAGCCCCGGCGCGAATCTCTTGAGGTCCATTTCCAGTTTCAGCAGTGCAAGGTCAGTAGCCCTGGCCTCCAGCATGACGTCGAAATCCCGCATCTTGGATGTGGCCTGCACGAACGCCATGAAGGAAAAAGGATTGACGAAATCGCTATGTTCCCTCCAGCTCGGCGGCTTCAGGTACATACCTCCCCCGGGTTTCTTCACCTCTCTGGCCATCGCCAGCGGAGTGCTGAAGTGAACTTTCGGCTTCATTCCCCTGGGCCACGTGCTAAGCGCCAGGGAAACCGCCTCCGGGAACGGGAACGATCTCGGCATCTCGTTCAAGTAGTGAAGGTGATCGTATACCAGTGGGATGCCGGTTCTCCGATAAACTCTATAGAGGTCGGCTATGGTGAACGAGGAGTCGTGCTCCAGTACCAGTCTCCTGCGAACCCGCTCGGTCGCCTGTTCGATCCTCGCGATCAGCCTCTCGATCGCTGCCTTCCGGTCGTCATAGATTCCACCGCCGTGGGCCACTACGACGGAATCACGCGACAGGCCCATGGCGTCCAAAATTCCGGCAAGGGAATCCAGACTCTCCAGCGTCCTGGCCGCCTGCCCCTCATCCGGCGTGGATAGGGAAAGAGTCAGCGGAGCATGGAACGAAAGCCGTATGCCAAAGCCACGTGCAAGCCCGCCGACATGAGCAAGCTCCTCCCTGCACTCTTCGATCTGACCGTGAAACTGGGGAAGATCGGGATGGGTCAGGTAAGGCGCAAGCCGGGCATCCATACGATACATCGAAATGCCCTTTTGATTCAGATACAACAAGATATCCCTCAGATAGGCCAAGCTCACGCTCAGGTGAGGAGAGTTCTGCCATCGCCGTGTGTCGTAAGGCTTCAAGCCGGGCCTGCCCCTGGGTTTCACAGAAAATCCAAGCCTCATTCCGACACCTCCAATTGGGGCTAATCCATGGGTTTGATAACGAGGATGACCTGTTCCAGCAGGAGAAGCAACCCGGCGACTCCGAGATCGACCAAGAACGTGAGGATGAATGCCTTGCTCAAGAACCCAACCCAGACTCCGAGGTACCGCAGCAATCTGACCGAAGGCAGCACGTTTGCAGCATAAGCCAGAACCGCCACCATCGCGAGGTATATCACCACCGTGGTCCATGGTTTGCGGTCGCTTTCGCTGGGGAGCATGGCGTTGCTCACAACCACGATGAGGTAAAGCCAGATCAGGAAATCCGGTGTGGAGGGGACTGCCTTGAGCCACCGGAACAGGTTGTTCGATTCTCCGAGGGGGAACATGAGATAACCTATCGACACGAGCGCAATCGAACCCGTCACGAACGGAGCCACCCCCACGATGCTATCTGCAATCGCTCCACCGCTCCTTATGGTCACAGAACCCATTTTCAGACTGTTACGGGTAATCTTGGGCTTCAGCGTGAACTTGGACGGACGCAGCCCAAGAATATATGCCACAATCCAATGGCTGAACTCATGCAGAAATATGCCCGGGTAGAGGAAGACGAACACGGCAGCCGCCGAAAAATCTCTGCTGTTCGTCATCAGAAACAAAACCGTGAATAGGTGCTCGAATAGCTTCTTGCTGGCCCACCATATCGCCGTGATGGATGCAGCCAGCATCAAAAACGGAGCCCACCACGCTCCGGTGTGGATCAGCCCCTGCACGGTTCCTCCCTCCAATGCACCTCAGGCCGGCGACGATTCCTCCAGCGCCAGACAAGCCCAACAGGATAGCCGGCCATCTTCGCCACATCGCCGACGAACCGAATCACCGGGACGAGCAGAACTGCGTACAGTTTTTCCTTCAGACTTCTCCCCTCGAGCATGGGCATCAGACGCTGGTACGGCCGCCTGCAATAGACTGCGCACCCGATCGCAAATAGTACAAGCCACCACGGGGAGGAAAGGAAACTCAAGGCAAGTATCGCCGGGGCAGCCACGAGATAAGTGGCGTATCGTATGGCGTGCCGAAGCCGCCACAGGTCGGCCTTTCCATCTCCCCGGGCGTAACGAAAATATTGAAGGAAGAAAGCCCTGAAGGAAGGCCTTGGTCTGAAGTGAACCACGGCCTTAGGTGCCCATTCGAAGTTCCCCGCACACTGCCGGATACGAAAATCGAAGATCAGATCCTCGCAGTAATCGAGCCACTCGGGGTATCCGCCGGCCTTCGCCCACGCATCTTTGGTGAACGCCACGGATCTGCTCGACGGCAGAAACGTTCCAGGGTCGATGTCTTCGTGCAGAGGCAACACCGTCGCCCCCATCGCAATCTCGAACAGCGATTCTGCATCCGGCAGGAAGAACCCCGCCACAGCCACGACGTCATCCCTGGAGAAGGGAGCAACGAGCTCCTCGAGCCAGTCCGGCTCGAGCCGGACGCCTGCATCCGTGGAAGCTATTATCTCACCGGAAGCCTCCTCCACAGCCAGATTCCTTCCACGGGAGATATTGGCTCCAGGCTCCACCAGCACTTTCAACGGTAGCCTGTCGGCGTACTCCCTGACGCGCTCCACAGTATCGTCCGTGGATCCACCATCTACCACGACCACTTCGTCGGGTTTGCGCGTTTGAGCGGACATGGAGTCCAGGAGCTTCCGAATGGAATCGCCTTCGTTCAACACCGTCACGATGACTGAAACCCTCGCAGCGGTCATGAAGCGAACCTCGGATCGTTCTCGATTGTTTTCTTCAACCCGGACGCGAGATCGTATTTGGGGGTGTATCCCAGGAGCTTCCTGGCAAGAGAAATGTCAGCCACCATACGTCTGACTCCACCCGATTTGCTCCTGTTGTAAAGAACGTCCGCCTCCCTGCCGGTCGCCTCCTCCACCAGCTTCACCAACTCGTTCAAAGAAGTCTCCTCGCCCGAACCGATGTTGATCACCGCTCTGTCCACGTCATCTCTTTTCCCGGCTTCAACCAGAGCGTTCACGACATCTTCCACGTAGACGAAATCCCTCGTTTGAGTTCCATCGCCGAAGACGATCAACGAACCCCCGTGAAGTATCTGATTCAGGAAAAACGGAATCACCGGCGGATGCGAGGCTGGTATCGACTGCCCGGGGCCGTATGCGTTGAAGATCCGCAGCGCCACGGTGGTTATCCCGTAGAGCCTGCCGAGGGTGAAGAGGTAGTATTCGGCCGAGATCTTGCTCACGGCGTACGGAGCGGTGGGATTCGGCCACATGCTTTCCTTCAGCGGTTGCGTCGGTTGCTCCCCATACAGCGTGCCGGACGAAGCGAAGACGACCCGCTTCACTCCAACGGTTCTCATCGCTTCCATCAGAGCGACAGTACCCCCCACGTTGACGTCGTTGTACTCCCTGGGGTACAGCACCGATTCCGGCACCGATACCCGAGCCGCGAGATGGTAAACGCAATCCACATCCCTCAGCAGCGTCCAAAGCAGGGGAACGTTCCTCACGTCGCCTTGGTGGAACTCCACCTCCGGCGGCAGCCTCGAAGGATCTCCCTTGGAAAGGTCGTCCAGAACCAACACAGAATGCCCCTCTCGGGAGAGTCTGCGAACAAGGTTGCTCCCGATGAAGCCCGCTCCGCCGGTTACCAGGATCCTCATACACAGCCCTCCGGCTCACTCTGCATTTCTGCTCCCGAAGATTCCCAGGATATCCAGGTCTTCCATCGGGAATTCCTTGAGCAATGTAGGCAGAGCCTTGTTCATCAATCTGGCGCGCTCTTCTTTCGGCATCCCCTCCAGTGCTGCACTCAACACCTCTTCGATGAGTGCGAGGAGGAACTCGCCGCGCTGTTCTTCGTCCAGAGATTCCATCACCCTCGGGAGGAGTTTCTTGACAGCCACGACGAGATCCTCCGTCGACATGCCCTCCGCAGCTTTCAGGAGCACCTCTTCTTTCAATCCCACCTTCCCGCTCCTTCAGTTCAAAGCTTTTTCGGCCACCGCCTTTAGCGCCATCTCCAGGAATTTCCCAACCGAAAGATCGTTCTTGCGGCTTCCATCCCGCACACGCAACGACACCGTGCCGTTTTCGACCTCTTTGTCTCCGATCACCAACATGTACGGGATCTTCTGAAGCTGGGCATTTCGGATCTTGGCGTTCATCCGGTCGGACGAATCGTCCACCTCGACCCTCAGCCCGGCCTCGAGCAATCTGTCACGTACATTATACGCATAATCGTTGTGCCTGTCAGCAATCGGGATGACGATGGCCTGCACCGGCGCGAGCCACACCGGGAACGCTCCGCCGTAATGCTCGATGAGGATGCCGAAGAACCGCTCCATGGACCCCAGCAGCGCCCGATGGATCATGTACGGCCTGTGTTCCTGCCCGTCCGCGCCGATGTACTTCAGGTCGAACCGGTCCGGCAGGTTGAAGTCGAACTGGATCGTGGAGAGCTGCCATTCCCGCCCCAGGGCATCGCTGATCTTGAGATCGATCTTTGGTCCGTAGAACGCTCCGCCCCCTTCGTCGATCTCGTAAGGGATTCCGGAACGCTCCAGCGCCTCCTGGAGGGCTTTCTCGGCATCGCGCCACCGCTCCGGATCGCCCACCGCTTTCTCCGGCCTGGTGGAAAGATACGCGTTGAATTCCCTGAACCCGAAACTCCTGAGAATGTGCAGAGAGAACGCCAGCACCTTGTCGATCTCATCCGGCATTTGATCCGGGCGGCAGAAGATGTGGGCGTCGTCCTGGGTGAACCCGCGCACGCGCATCAGGCCGTGGAGAACGCCGCCACGCTCGTAGCGGTACACCGTCCCCCACTCCGCCCACCGGAACGGGAGTTCTCGGTAGCTCCGGCGTTTCGATTTGTAGATCATGATGTGGAACGGGCAGTTCATCGGCTTGATGAAATATTTCTGGCCGTCCACGTCCATGGGGGAGTACATGTTCTCCCGGTAGAAATCCAGGTGACCGCTGGTCTCCCACAGCCACGATCGCCCGATGTGCGGCGTGTAGACGAACTGGTAACCGGCCTTCTGGTGCTCCTCCCGGCAGAACTGCTCCATGATCATCCGGATCATCCCGCCGTTGGGGTGCCACAGAACCAGGCCGGGGCCCACATCCGGGTTCACGCTGAAGAGATCGAGCTGCTTCCCCAGCTTCCGGTGGTCCCGCTTCTCCACCTCTTCCAGGAACTTCAGGTACTCCTTCAGGTCTTTCTTGCTGAACCAAGCCGTCCCGTAGATCCTCTGGAGCATCGGATTGTGTTCGTCGCCGCGCCAGTACGCGCCGGCCACGGAGAGCAGCTTGAAAGCGTCCGGTGGAATCTGCTTCGTATTCTCCACGTGCGGCCCGCGGCAGAGATCAGTGAAATTTCCGACGGTGTAGATGCTCAGGGTCGGCCTGGTACCTTCCGGCAACGGGTTCCCGTGTTCGTCGACGCCGCGGCTCAGGATGTCGTCGATCAGTTCCAGTTTGTACGGCTGATCCTCGAACAGTTTTCGAGCCTCCTCCGGCGTGACTTCCCGGCGCACGAACGGGTGGTGTCCGGCGATGATCTTACGCATCCGCTTTTCGATCTCTTTCAGATCCTCCGGGGTCAGTGACCGGGGAAGGTCGAAATCGTAATAGAATCCGTTTTCTATGGGCGGCCCGATGGCAATCTTCGCCTCCGGGAAGATCTCCAGCACGGCTGCGGCCATCACGTGAGCCACCGAGTGCCTCAGTTTGTAAAGATCGTCCTGGGTCAGATCCTTACTTTTCTTAGCCATGATTTCTCCTCCTGACTGACGAGTCTCCTCTAGTAGGTCGGGCTGACAGCCCGACCGTGGACGGACTAACAGTCCATCCTACAAGGTCCACTGGTTGTCAGCCTGACTATCCGACCATTTGACTATGCGACTACCAAAACAAAAATCCCCTGCCCATGTTGGGGCGAGGGGATTCCACGCGGTTCCACCCAACTTCGCCGACGTAGGTCGGCCTCGTTGCAGCCTTTAACGGAGCCATCCGGGATGGGATACTTGCGTTCGCTTTCCCCCATCCGCTCCCGGGGGGTTTTCGGCGGTTTCACGCCACGGAGGCTCTCAGCCTGTGGCCTCCGCTCTCTCTTGCGCTACCCCCGCTTACTCGTCCCGGTCCACGCTTTTCCGATATGGATGCGACGCACCTGTCACGGTGCGTCGCTTGCAGGTGGGCGGTACAAGACTTGAACTTGTGACCTCCACGATGTCAACGTGGCGCTCTAGCCAGCTGAGCTAACCGCCCACATTCGC
>CAZEXY010000063.1:0-12097 GCA_964516345.1 uncultured Anaerolineae bacterium | reverse complement strand
TTGAACCTGGTGGAGCAGTATTGGGCTCCAGACCAGGTGTTCCTGCTCGTGGCAGCGACGGTGGTGGGCGCCGGCAGCGGGGCGGCCATCGTTGCTTTCCACCTCTTCATGGGATGGGTGCGGGATGTCTCGGCTACCGTCCAGGGGCATATTCAGAACCCGGTGCTCCATGTGGTTGCGATAACGGCATTGGGCGGCCTGATCGTCGGGTTGATCATGCGTTACCTGGCTCCGGAGGCCGCCGGTAGCGGAATCCCCCACGCCCTTCGTTCCCTGGCGCTTGAGCAGGGGCGGATGCCTTTCCGCATCGTGATATGGCGTCCCATCGCCACGGCCACCACGCTGGGATTCGGAGGATCGGCGGGGCGTGAAGGCCCCACGGCCCACTTTGGGGCGGCACTTGGTTCCACCATGGGGCGCTGGATGAAGATGTCCGACGAGCGTGTCAGGACGCTGGTAGCGTGTGGGGCCGCTGCAGGGATCTCCGCCAGCTTCAACGCCCCCATCGCCGGCGTCTTCTTCGCCCTGGAGGTGCTGCTTCAGGATTTGAGCGGTTCCTATTTCGGAATGGTGGTGGTTTCTTCGGTGCTGGCAGGAGCTGTCAGCCGCACGGTGTTCTCGAACCAACACCTGTTCACCATACCGAACTACGGAATGACGACCCCGCTGGAACTGGCTTTCTACTTCCTCCTGGGCGTGCTGGAAGCGCCGATAGCCGTGCTCTTCATCTACGCACTGCACCATTTCGACGCACTCCTGCGCCGACTGAAGCTTTCCACCGTGCTCAAAGTGATGCTGGGGATGATCTTGACCGGATTCGTGGTGCTGTGGGCTCCGGAAGTGAGCGGCAGCGGCTTCGATACAATTTCCCTTGCGCTGAATGCCCGGCTGTCGTTGCACGAACTCCTTCGCCTCATTCCCGCCAAGTTCGTCGCCACCACCCTCACCGTAGGTGCCGGAACTTCCGGAGGTGTGTTCGCTCCGCTCCTTTACATCGGTTCGATGATTGGGGCGGCTTACGGCCAGATCGTACATTCTCTTTTCCCTGCCCACACCGAGCTGCCGGGTGCTTTTGCCCTGGTGGGCATGGCTGCCCTTTTCGCCGCTGCTTCCCACGCACCTATCACTTCCGTGCTCATCATTTTCGAACTCACGGGCGATTATTACCTGATGCTCCCGCTCATGCTCTCTACCGTCATCAGCACTTTCGTATCGCAGTGGCTGAACCAGGATTCGGTCTACACGTACACCCTTGCCCGCGCAGGCATCCGGGTCGGGGAGCAGGGAACGGCCGTGGACCTGCTCCAGAGCCTGCGGGTCATGGACGCGATGGACACCAGTTACGTTTCCATCGTGGCAGATACCACCCTGAGGGAACTATCACGCCTTTTCGCCGAGAAGCGCAGGCCTGCGTTCCCGGTCCTGGATGGACGGGGACGTGCCCTGGGTACGATCTCCGTCGGCGAGGTCACGGGGGCCCTGGAGGACGGAGCCGACGAGAACACCACCAGGGCGGCGGATCTGGTGGAGCGATCTCCGGTTCTGGCCTATCCATCGGAGCCGCTCTGGATCGCACGCCGCCGTCTCCGCTCCCGAGACCTGCCGCTGATGCCGGTGGTGGAAAGCCCCGGTTCGCGCAGGATGCTCGGGGTTCTCCGCATGGCCGACGTGATTCAGGTGTACGAGCAGACCAAGTTGCGGCTGGCTCAGCTTCGTCAGCGGGTCGCTGCTCTCTCACGGAGCCGTCCGGAAGGCATCGTGCGACTGAGGCTCACCGTCCCATCCGGTTCGTCGTTGATCGGGCGTAGGTTGATGGATATAGTTTGGCCGGTGGAACATGTGATAGAGCAGATTCGGCGTGGCGGGATGATCATCGTTCCGCGCGGGATGCACACGCTGGAGGCCGGAGACATGCTCTTTGTCGCCGTGGGAAAAGACGATGCCGAAAAGTTGCGGTCTTTCGTCGAAGAAGACCGCGGCCCGCCCAATGGCTGAGAAGGTGGACGATGAATGGTTCGCACCTGTGGCGGAGGTTGAAGGATTTTCTCAGTCCGGTGAACCACTTCTGGAGCATCGATCAGCTGCTCATGCTGGTCGCTGCGCTGGCGGTGGGGACCGGAACCGGCGCGGCCATCCTCATCTTCCACGTGGTGCTGCGCTGGGTGCGGAATGCTTCGGCCTGGCTCGTGGATTACCTTGGGAGCGGGGCGTTGCATCTGGTGCTGGTGGCGGCCGCCGGTGGGCTGATCGTGGGAATCGTATCTCGCTATTTCGCCCCGGAACTGGAAGGGAGCGGCATCCCGCACACGCTTCTCTCCCTGAGCATGAGGGGCGGCCATCTGCCCTTTCGGATAGTGATCTGGCGTCCCATCGCCACCGCCGTAACCCTGGGCGTCGGGGGATCGGCCGGACGTGAAGGCCCCATAGCCCACTACGGTGCGGCGTTGGGTTCCGCCGTCGGCCGTTGGCTTTCCCTCTCCGATGAACGGGTGCGGGCGCTGGTGGCGTGTGGGGCTGCCGCAGGGATCTCCGCCAGCTTCAACGCTCCCATCGCGGGGGTTTTCTTCGCCCTGGAAGTGTTGCTTCAGGATCTGACCGCATCCTATTTTGCCATGGCCGTGCTGGCTGCCGTGGCCGGAAGCGCCGTCAGCTACACGGTCACGCCGATGCAGTACATGTTCCGCGTGCCCGCGTACACCCTCGGAACGCCTTACGAGCTCCCTTTTTACTTCCTCATGGGCATTCTGGAAGCCCTGGTAGCGGTGGCTTTCATCCGCGGACTGTTCGGCTACGATCAATTTCTGCGAAAGCGCCGGATACCGCTGGTGCTCAAGGCCATGGCAGGAGCCGCGATGGCCGCCCTGGTGGGCACGCATTTCCCCGAGGTGATGGGGTCTGGATTCCAGGTCGTGGGTACCGATTTGAGACAGAACCTTCCTTTGGAGCGTGCCCTTGCGCTTCTCCCGGCGAAATTCGCCGCCACCGTCGTCACCATCGGGGGTAGACTCTCCGCCGGGGTATTTGCTCCATCCCTGTTCATGGGGGCGATGTTCGGCACCGCCTACGGAGAAGCCATTCACCGACTTTTCCCTGCTTTCACCGACCCAGCCGGCGCTTACGCCATAGTCGGCATGGCGGCCATGTTCGCGGCGGTTTCCCACGCCCCGCTAACGGCAATGCTCATTGTTTTCGAGCTGACCGGCGACTATGCTCTCATCCTGCCGCTGATGCTCGCCACCGTGGTGAGCACTTTCACCTCCGAGTGGCTGAATCACGATTCGATCTACACATTGCGGTTGTCCAGGCATGGGATTCACCTGGGCGAAGAAGCCACGGAGATAGACCTGTTGCAAGGGCTGCGGGTGAGCGATGCCATGTGCTGTGAGCCTCGTACCGTCGGCCCGGACGCCACATTGCGGGAACTATCCCGTGTCTTCGTCCGGGAGCAGAGCGACAGTTTCCCGGTGGTCGATTCGGACGGCAACCTGCTGGGCGTGGTCTCCATCCGGGGAGTGGCACAGGCCATAGCGCGGGGCGCCGACGAGGATTCGGTGACCGCCGCTCAGATCATGGAGCGGAATCTCGTCATCGCCTTCCCGGACGATCCGCTGTGGATAGCCAAACGCAGGATGCGTTCCAAGGGGCGGAGCGAGGCTCTGGTGGTTTCCCCGGATTCTCGTCGTCGGCTGATGGGGGTTGTGCGTTCCGGCGACATCGCCAGGGCGTACAATCAGGCGATGTTGCGCCAGATTCAGCTCGAGCATCGGGTAGAGGAGATGTATCTCCAGCACTTCAACGATACGATTTCCGGCCGGATAGTGCTGGCGGCCGAATCACCGTTGATCGGAAGAAAGCTGGAGGAGATCGACTGGCCGGTGGAGTGTTTGATCACCACCATCCGTCGGAGCGGGCGGCTCATCATCCCTCGAGGGCACCACCGCCTGCGGGTGGGAGATCAGCTGACTTTCCTGGTGAGAGCCGAAGATTTGGATCCCTTTCTGAGTTTCGTCCATCCTGCCGGTCCACCTGCCCTGGACGAAACGGACATCGTCATCGAACTTGGAAAGAGCGACGCAGGAATGGAAGTGCCTGGGATATAGCAGTCCAAAGCGAAGTCTTAGTGCGGTTAGTGGGCTCGCTCGGCGGCGCACGCCCCGTCACCACTCTCCCGGGGTAGGCAACGGCAACGCCGTCGCCTACCCGCCATCCGGTTTGTCATAGCCCCTCGACACCGTAGTGCAAGCTCTCAGCTCGTCCTTACCGGCGGTCCATCGGTGTAAAGCTGTTTTCACTACAAACGTGAGGATATTGTTTGCTCTGTGTGGCAGAGTACGGCACCACCATCGCCAGCCGATTGCTTTTACCGGTTTCCGGTTGGAGCGCGGGAGATTTGACACACCTCCAACCAGGGTGTAAATTTAGAAATTGAAAGACCTGACCCTTTTTGGTTTTGCACCTTGAAAAATCGCTATGCTTGTAACGCACGCAGAGATGCAGGCGCAAAAATCCAAAGAAGTGGTAAGGGTCTATCATAGAAAGTGTACATCTCATGGAAGGAGTTAACATTATGGGTAAGAAAATCGCAACGATAGACGGCAACGAGGCTGTGGCTTACGTTGCCTACAAGATCAACGAGGTAGTAGCCATTTACCCTATCACTCCTGCATCTCCGATGGGAGAATGGGCTGACCTCTGGTCGGCTAAAAAGGTTCCCAACATCTGGGGAACCGTCCCGGACGTGATCGAGATGCAGGCAGAAGGTGGCGCCGCAGGCGCAGCCCACGGCGCTCTCCAGACAGGTTCTCTCACCACCACGTTCACCGCAAGCCAGGGCCTCCTGCTGATGATCCCCAACCTCTACAAGATCGCCGGAGAGCTCACCAGCGCAGTCTTCCACATCGCCGCGAGGCAGGTGGCAACCCACGCTTTGACGATTTTCGGTGAGCACAGCGATGTCATGGCCGCCAGGGCGACCGGCTGGGCAATGCTCTTCGGCGCTTCCGTCCAGGAGGCTCACGATTTCGCCCTCATCGCCCAGGCAAGCACCCTCAAAGCACGCGTGCCGTTCCTAAACGTCATGGACGGCTTCCGCACCTCCCACGAAATCAACAAGATCACCATGCTCTCCGACGACGAAATGCGGGCGATGATCGACGACGACCTGGTGCGCGCCCACAGGGAGAGAGCCATGAACCCGGATCGCCCGTTCATCCGCGGCACCGCCCAGAACCCGGACGAGTACTTCCAGAACCGGGAGACGGTGAACCCGTTCTACATGGCCACGCCGGACATCGTCCAGGAGACGATGGACAAGTTCGCCAAAGTGGTTGGGCGGGAATACCACTTGTTCGATTACGTCGGCGCTCCCGACGCGGATCGGGTGATAATACTCATGGGCTCCGGAGCAGAAGCCGCCGACGAGACAGTCCGCTATCTGGTGGATCACGGCGAGAAAGTCGGCGTGGTGAAAGTGCGGCTCTACCGGCCGTTCTCCGCAAAGCACCTGATGCAGGCGCTGCCCGGCACGGTCAGGGTCATTGCCGCGCTGGATCGCACCAAGGAGCCGGGGGCTGCCGGCGAACCGCTCTACGTGGACGTGAACACGGCGGTCAACGAGGCGATGGTGGATGGGTTTGCACCGTTCGAGAAAATGCCGAGAGTCATCGGCGGGCGGTACGGTCTCTCCTCCAAGGAGTTCACCCCGGCCATGATCAAGGGCATCTTCGACGAGATGAAGAAAGAGCGCCCGAAGAACCACTTCACCGTCGGCATCAACGACGACGTGACTTTCACCAGCATCGAGTACGATCCGACATTCGACATCGAGCCGGACGACGTCACCAGGGCGGTCTTCTGGGGCCTGGGCTCCGACGGCACCGTCAGCGCCAACAAGAACTCCATCAAGATCATCGGCGAGGAGACGGACAACTACGCTCAGGGATACTTCGTCTACGACTCCCGCAAGGCCGGAACCAAGACGATTTCCCACCTGAGGTTCGGCCCAAGGCCTATCCACAGCACCTACCTGGTGCACAAGGCCAACTTCGTGGCGGTACACCAGTTCGTCTTCCTGGAGAAGTACAAAGTGCTGGACGTGGCAGAGGAAGGCGCCACTTTCCTGCTGAACTCGCCCTACGAGGCGGACGAAGTCTGGGATCACCTGCCGAGGGAGGTGCAGCAGACCATCATTGACAAGAAGCTGAAGTTCTATGTCATCGACGCGTACAAAGTGGCGAAGGACGTGGGGCTCGGCGTTCGCATCAACACCATCATGCAGACGGCGTTCTTCGCCATCAGCGGTGTGATCCCCTTCGACGAGGCGATAACGCGGATCAAAGAGGCGATCCGCAAGACCTACGGCAAGCGGGGCGAGGAGATCGTCCAGAAGAACTTCAAGGCCGTGGACGCCGCGCTGGAGAACCTGCACGAGGTGAAGGTGCCGGACAAAGCCACCAGCGAGATCACCATGCCGCCCATCGTGCCGCCGGAAGCGCCGGAGTTCGTCCAGAAAGTGACGGCAAAGCTCATCGCCGGCGAAGGCAACGATCTCCCGGTGAGCGTCTTCCCGAAAGACGGCACCTGGCCCAGCGGCACCACCCAGTGGGAGAAACGGAACATCGCCCTGGAGGTTCCGGAGTGGGATCCTGACATCTGCATCCAGTGCGGCAAGTGCGTCATGGTCTGCCCGCACGCCGTCATCCGAGCGAAGATCGTGGACGAAGAAGACCTCAAGGACGCTCCTCCGTCGTTCAAGTACATGGATGCCAGGTTCTTCAAGGAATACAGGAACACGAACAAGAAGTACACCATCCAGGTTTCCGTGGAGGATTGCACAGGCTGCCAGCTCTGCGTCGAGGCCTGCCCCGCGGTGGACAAGAAGAACCCGGAGCACAAGGCTTTGAACATGGTGCCGCAGATTCCGATCCGGGAACGGGAGCGTGAGAACTGGAAGTTCTTCATGTCTCTGCCTGACATGCCAAAGACCGCCATGAAGTTCAACACGGTCAAGAACGTCCAGCTTCTGCGCCCGCTGTTCGAGTTTTCCGGAGCGTGCGCCGGGTGCGGAGAGACCCCGTACATCAGGCTCATGACTCAGCTCTTCGGCGACCGGGCCATCGTGGCCAACGCCACCGGCTGCTCCAGCATCTACGGCGGCAACCTGCCCACAACGCCATGGGCTTTCGACAGCAAAGGCCGAGGGCCTGCGTGGAACAACTCCCTCTTCGAAGACAACGCCGAATTCGGCCTTGGCATGAGGCTGACGGTGGACAAGCAGACGGAGTACGCCAGGGAGCTGGTGGACAAGCTGCGGGACGTGATCGGGGATGAGCTGGCCGATGCTTTGCTGAACGCCGACCAGTCCACCGAGGAAGGAATCGAAGCGCAGCGTGAGCGGGTCGCGGAGCTGAAGAAGAAACTGGAGAACCGTGACGATCCGAAATCCAGGGACCTCTACTCCATCGCCGATATGCTGGTCAAGAGGAGCGTCTGGATCATCGGCGGCGACGGCTGGGCTTACGACATCGGGTACGGCGGCCTGGATCACGTCATCGCCAGCGGCAGGAATGTGAACATCCTGGTGCTCGATACGGAGGTCTACTCCAACACCGGTGGTCAGGCGTCCAAGGCTACGCCTTTGGCCGGAGTCGCCAAGTTCGCTTTCGGCGGCAAGCGCCATCCGAAGAAAGACCTGGGGATGCTGGCGATGACCTACGGCAACGTTTACGTGGCGCAGATCGCCATGGGGGCCAGCGACGCTCAGGCGCTGAAGGCGATGCGGGAGGCGGAGTCCTACGATGGTCCGTCCCTGATCATCGCCTACAGCCACTGTATCGCCCACGGGATCGACATGGAGAAAGGGCTGGATCAGCAGAAGCTGGCGGTGGAGACCGGCTACTGGCCGCTCTACCGGTACGACCCGAGGCGCAAGGCCGAAGGCAAGCCTCCGCTCCAGCTCGATTCCAAGCCTCCAAAGCGGCCTTTGATGGACTACATGAAGAACGAAGCGCGCTACAAAGTGCTCCTGAAGAACAATCCGGAGGGTGCGCAGGCGCTCTTTGAGGAAGCTCAGAAGATCGTAGAGGAGAAGTGGAAGAAATACGAGCAGCTTTCCAAGATGATATTCTGATGCCGGCAGTGCACATTGGTGTACCGTTTTGCTGGAAGTGAAGAAATAGGGAGGCCAGAGAGCCTCCCTATCCTGTTTTTGTCAACCAACGCTGGCTCGTGATAGTATTTGCGTTGTCGGATTTGAGCGTAAGTGGCGTATCCGTTGCTTTTGACAGGCAACGGAACGGCGGAGCGTGCCCGAAGGAGGATTTGGGAAGGTGAAAAAGAGTCGAAAGGACGTCTTCCTCGAAAAAGTTTCCAACCACGAAGCTACCATAGCCGTCATCGGGCTTGGATACGTGGGTTTGCCGCTGGCGACGGCGTTTGCAAAGCGGGGATTCCCCGTCATCGGCATAGACGTGGATGGTGAGAAAGTGGAGCGGGTGAACCGCGGCGAGAGCTACATCGAGGACGTGCCGTCGGAGGAGCTTCGGGGTCTGAAGAATTTGAACGCAACGACCGACTTTGGCGCTCTTTCCGATGCTGATGCGGCTATCATCTGTGTGCCGACCCCATTGAGCAAGACTCGCGATCCGGACATTCGGTTCGTGATGGCGGCAGGGCAGGAGGTGGCAAAGCGCGTCCACCCGGGCATGCTGGTGGTGCTGGAGTCCACCACTTATCCCGGCACCACGGAGGAAATGCTGCTCCCGATGGTGAGCAGGAACGGCGAACTGAAGGTAGGCGAGGATTTCTTCCTGGCCTTTTCGCCGGAGCGGATAGACCCCGGCAATCCGACTTATCATGTGGAGAACACGCCCAAGGTGGTTGGCGGGATGACTCCCGCATGTCTGGAGGCCGCGTCGGCGCTGTACGGCTCCGTGGTCGAACGGATAGTGCCGGTCTCCTCGCCTGCGGCGGCGGAGATGACCAAGCTCCTGGAGAACACGTTCCGGGCGGTGAACATCGCCCTGGTGAACGAGGTGGCGTTGATGTGTGACAAGCTCGGCTTGAACGTGTGGGAGGTAATCGAGGCCGCGGCGACGAAACCGTACGGGTTCATGAAGTTCACGCCGGGGCCGGGCATCGGCGGACACTGCATCCCGCTGGACCCGCACTACCTGGCCTGGAAGCTGAAGACGCTGAACTACAACGCCCGGTTCATCCAGCTCGCCAGCGAGATCAACGCCGACATGCCGCATTACGTGGTGGAGAAAGTGGCGGATGCGCTGAACGATGACCGGAAACCGGTGAACGGCTCCCGCATCCTGGTGCTCGGCGTCGCTTACAAGAAGGACATAGACGACGTGCGGGAAAGCCCGGCGCTGGACATAATCCGGCTTCTTCAGGAAAAAGGCGCGGACGTGGTGTACAACGATCCTCACGTGCCTGAGCTGAGGCTCGACGGCGAGGCCATGAGGAGCATCGAGTTGACGGAGGAGGCGCTGCGCTGGAGCGATTGTGCTGTGATCGTCACGGATCATTCCGATTACGATTGGAGCTGGATACTGAGGCACGCCGGGCTGGTGGTGGATACCCGCAACGCCACCGCGGGCGCTGATGGGAAGGCGCGGGTGGTTGGGTTGTGAAATGGGGGAAAGCCTCGCGGGCAAAGTGGTACGAGGGTCGGCGTACAGCGTTTCGGCCTCTGTTGTTACTTTAATCCTGGGCTTTGCACGGGCTATCCTTTTGGCACGTTTGTTGGCGCCATCTCATTTCGGTGTGGTGGCGCTGGCAATGTTTTACATCGGCTTGATCTCTCAGCTTCGGGCATTGGGGCTTGATCAAGCTGTTATCCATCATCAGAATTCCGAGGAGACATTTCTCAGCACGTACTTTACTTTGAGAATTGTCACTTCTGTAGCTGCGCTTTTGCTCCTTGCAGCAGTAGCCCCTTTTTTGGCTTGGTTCTATCCTCGAGCTCCATTGTTTCTTTGGGTTTTACTAGCTCTTGTAGGTGTGGAAGTAGTGAGAGCTTTTACGTATACCCAGGAAAGCATATTGCGCAAGGAACTTGCGTTTCGTCAACTGGCTATCACCGATGTCGTGGCTTCTGTGAGTATGACTGTGGTCGCTCCTTTGTTGGCGTGGTTCGGATTCGGTGTGTGGGCTTTGGTAGCCGAACAGGCCACCGGGATATTGATGCGATTCATAATGACCTGGGTGGTGTTTCCGCGGTGGCACCCTCGGTTTGGATGGGACAAGGATATTGCTAAGTGGTTTTGGAGGTATGGTAGATCTGTTTGGGGGGCTGCGAATTTGAATTTTGCTCTCGATAGGTTTGATGATTTTTGGATTGGGACCTTCCTGGGTAAAACCCCTCTGGGATATTATTCCCGGGCTTACGAGTTTGCAAGGTATCCTCGGCGTGTGGTAGCTAATCCCTTGAGTAGTGTGTTCATGCCAGTTTTTGCCCGCTTGCAGCATGATAGATCCAATCTTTCCCGTTCTTTTTACCGTGCTGCTTACATAATTTTGCGTACGGGTGTACTGGTAGCTGGAGCATTTGCTCTTATAATGCCTGAATTCATTCATTTGGTGATAGGTGATAAGTGGTTTCCTATGCTCTTGGCCTTCCGTTTGATGCTGATTTATACTTTGTTGGATTCATTGTTAATGCTAAGCGGCAATCTGTTGTTGGCTGTTGGCCGTCCTCAGGTTCTGGAGAAGGTGCTGTTCGTGCAAGCGATTTTTTTCATTCCGGCTGTGATACTTGGAGCACGTATATGGGGGATCAATGGCGTGGCTGTAGCCGCTGACGGAATGCTGGTGGTAGGCGCTGTGGCCATGTATTTTCAGTTGAAAAGAATTGTGGATTTTTCGCTTTTTCAATTAGTTTTCTGGCCTGTAGTGTTGTTCCTCCCTTCGTGGGCGTGTGGGTTGTATCTGGAGGTCAAGTGGCATCCCGACAGTGTCTGGTTGTTGGCTGGGAGTAAACTGTTGGTATTCGTAGTTTTGTATGTGGTTTTATTGAGTGTGGTCGAACGTGGGGATTACATTCGAGGCCTCCGTTGGGTCTGGAGGAGCGTCAGTACTCGTGATCGGAGGGTCGGAGTTTGGTGAGAGTGATTTACTCCATAGGAGCCAAGTTTGCCGGCGGTGGAATAGGAACCACGGCCTACTACGGAGCCTTGGGGCTTTATCGCCATGAAATGCTGCACAGGCTTCTGTGCGGTTCATATCGGCCTTCGGAGATACCGCCTGGGAAGATAAAAGCCTTGGGTTTTCCCAGTCGACTTCTCCGTAAGTTAGCCACGTATGATTCTACAGGCTGGCTGTGGTATTTGCAGTCCGTGCTGTACGACGCCTGGGCCAGCGCTCAACTGGAGCCCGCCGATGTGCTCATAGTATGGGGAAACTATGCCCTGCGCACTACGCAGCGGGCTCGAGAAATGGGAATGACTACTATCCTTGTACGGGCTTCCACACACCCACGCTATCAGGCTCGCCTCCTCACCGAGGAATACGCCCGCTGGGGCTTAAAGTACGGAATTAACGGAGCTTCTCTGCGGCGTGCTGTAAAAGAAACAGAACTGGCCGATTACACTTTGATCCCTTCGGACTTTGTACGGCGTTCCTTCGTGGAGGAGGGTTATCCGGAGGAAAAGTTAATCCAGATCGCTTTTGGGGTGGATTTGGAAAGATTTCATCCTCCGGAGAGCAGAGAAAAGCAGGAGCGTTCTTTTAGGGTCTTGTTTGTGGGGCAGGTGGGTATACGCAAAGGGGTACCTTATTTGCTGGAAGCGTGGAAGCAACTGGGATGGAGAGATGCAGAGCTCTGGTTGGTGGGAACACTCGAGGGGAAGGCTAAGAAAATCTGGGATTCCTACCGAGATCTGCCTGGGATAAAATGGTTTGGATATCGGGATCCTCTTTCCTTTTATCAAACGGCGGATGTCTTTGTCTTTCCATCAATTGAAGAGGGGAGCGCCTTGGTAACTTATGAAGCAATGGCCTGTGGGTTGCCAGTGGTAACCACACCTAACTCTGGCTCAGTGGTTAGGGACGGGATAGAGGGGTTTCTTGTGTCAACACGGGATGTGGATGC
>CAZEXY010000062.1:7205-12098 GCA_964516345.1 uncultured Anaerolineae bacterium | reverse complement strand
TTGCCGGAAGATTTCACCCGCAGGAGAGGGATGAAACCCGGAGATGAATTCTGGATCGACGAGTCGGAAAATGGTTTGGTGCTGTATCCCAGAAAGCCCGACATACAGAAGCTGTACATCGAGCCTACTACCTTGTGCAACCTGCATTGCCATACCTGCATAAGGAATTCATGGGGCGACCCTCTGGATCACATGCCGATGGAAACCTTCTGGAAGCTCTATTCTCAGCTCGACGAGCTTCCGGAGTTGAAGAGGGTGGTGTTCGCCGGTTTTGGCGAGCCGACTTTCCATCCGAATATCCTGGAGATGATAGCCGCCATCAGGAAGAGGAATCTTCCGGTTACGCTGGCGAGCAACGGCACCACGTTGACCGAAAAGCGCATCTTGAAATTCATCGAGCTGGGAGTGGACAAGCTGGTTGTGTCGGTGGACGGTGCAAGGCCGGAGACGTTCGAGAGCATACGGGATATCTCCCTTGCGCGTGTCATCAGAAATCTGGAGCGGTTGAGGGATTTGAAAGTCAGGGAAGGCTCTATGCACCCGACCCTGGAGATCGAGTTCGTTGCTATGAAAAGGAACGTGGGCGAGCTCAAGGCAATGACGAAGCTCGCCTCCGAACTGCAGGCTTCCAGGCTCATAGTGACCAACGTCCTTCCTTACACGGAGGAAATGCTGGATGAAGTTCTCTACGGTTATGAACCGCAACCTCCGCTGATCCCTCAGGAAGACGCTGGATGGCCTGTTTCTACCGAGGATTGGATGTTCTGGGGCACGGTGGATCTACCGAGAATGCACTGGAGCGCCGAGCGAAGGTGCAAGTTCATACATGAGAATGCTACCGTGGTGGGATGGGATGGTGGCGTGGCTCCGTGTTATGCCCTTTCCCATACCTATTCTTACTATGCGCTGGGAAGGAGGCTCAAGAACGTAACCAGGTATACTTTCGGCAACGTGAACGATCATTCCCTGGCCGACATATGGATGTCCGAGGAATACGTGAAGTTCCGGGCGGAGGTCAGAACTTTCCATTTCCCATCCTGCCCTGATTGCGACCTGAGGGATACGTGCGATCTCAGAGAGAACAACGAAGGCTGCTGGGGATGGAATCCTTCCTGCGCCGACTGCCTGTGGGCGCAGGATATCATCAAATGCCCGTGATTCGAGGTGACAGGGATGTTAGTCATGGTTAAACTGTTCGCTACGCTTCGGGAATTGTTCCCGGATCTGGGAATCGGTGAGCCGATGGAGGTGAAGTTGCCCGATGGAGCTTCGGTGAGCGATCTCATAGAGAAGCTCGAGATCCCACCCGATGAGGTCAAGCTGGTCTATGTTAACGGGAGGTTGAGGAGCATGGATTACGTGCTCTCGGAGGGGGACGAAGTTGGCATATTTCCTCCGGTTGGAGGTGGATGAGCGGTGAAGATAGATCTTTGGCTCTACGGAGAGCTTTCCAGATACGGGAACGAAAGCGGAGAGGAAAGAGCGTTTGCCCATCTCTTCCTGGAACTACGTGAAGGTGCCACCGTGGGGAATATGCTCGACGTGCTCGGTATGCCGTCTGAAGCGCGTGGGTTGACATTCATCAACGGCGCGATAAGCTCTATGCCCGGGCTGTACCCTGATCTAAACCACGTGTTGTCGGACGGGGATAGAGTCGGCATTTTCCCGCCGGTGAGCATGTTGCCGTTCCATTACAGGGAGGGAGCTCCTGTGGTAAAAGAAATGGCTGGAGCTCTCGAAAAAATGGGGACTCAGGGGTTTGCTCATGATTACAGGGTCCACAGGAAAAGGTAGGGAGTATCATGAAGACCAAGACTTTTCTCTTGCTGTTGGTGGTTTTGATGGCGCTTACGGGATGTCTGCCGTCTCTCAGGCACAACGGGAAAGGCGTTTCCATTGAGATTACCCCGACTTCCTTTTTGCCGAAGAAGACGGCTTCTCCTGCTGGAGCCATGGCGCCTACATCCAGCCCTGAAGCCACGGCGACGGAAGTTTCTCCTACTGCGACCAGGCCGAAGCCTTCTCCATCCCCCGTACCGCCGACGGCCACTCCTGCCCCCTCGCCTTCTCCTACGGCGTCTTCGTCTCCTGTGCCGTCGGTAATGCCGACAGAAGTCATAAGCACGCCTGTACCGGTGAAGAGCGCAATAGCTTTTGGGGAAACGAAGATAAAGATTCCAACTTATCCTTACGCAAAGTTCCTGGAAGACGCGTATAACAAAGCACTTGATTTCCCGTACAAAAAGCTGAACGTGGATGCTTACAAGTCTTCTCATCCTGAAAAGAACGTGCAGAAGAAGGATTACAAGCTCGTGTCCATGGAGAACAAGTACCTGAGACTTTCGTTCCTCCCGGAGATGGGCGGTAGACTGTACGGAGTGGTGTTCAAGAGCACCAAACACCAGGAGTTCTACCAGAACATTGTGATAAAACCCTCCCCCTGGGGCCCACCGGAACAAAAAGGTTGGATCAACGCAGGGGGAATGGAGTGGAATTTCCCTGTGCCTGAGCATGGGTATGTGTGGGGTATACCTTGGGGGTACATCACGCTCCCCGAGAAAGACGTCGGAAGCATTTTGCTCTTCACCCCGGACACCAAGCACCTTAGTGCTCGTACCACGGTATCGCTTGGTAAAGGGGAAAGCAGGTTCTCGATAACACATGTCATAGAGAACCCTACCGACAAAGAGGTGAAATTCCAGTATTGGAGCAATGCCTCCCTTGCCCCCGGACCGAAGAATACCGCTTCTGACTTCCTGGAGTTTATCTTCCCGACGACAGAGGTGACGGTGCATTCCACCGGCGACAAAGACCTGCCGAAGGCCAAGGAGCCGATGCCATGGCCGATTTACAAGGGGCGAAACATGAGCATGCTTTTGAACTGGCATGAATGGTTCAGCGCGTTCGAAAGGCCCAGATCTCAGAGAGGTTACGTCGGCGTGTACGATCACCATTGGGACGAGGGCATGGTGGCAGTTTTTCCGCCGGATGTCATCAAAGGAGCGAAGCTCTTTGGATATGGCTGGATGAATCCGATCCCTCCCAGCGACTACACGGACAACAAAGATCAGCCCGTAGAGCTCCACCTTGGGCTTACTCCAACTTTCTGGGACTGGACGAGCTTGAAACCTCACGGGAAGATAGAATGGAGCGAAACCTGGTTCCCCGTGAACGGGATTGGTGGGATCAAAGGCGCTTCGGTGGACGGGGCGGTGAATATCAAGAGGGAAGGCGACAATGTCAAGATCGGGGTGTTCGCTGCGCGGAACTTGGAAGGCACGCTTCAGCTTCTCGCGGGCGGTAACAAGATCGGTGAGCAAAAGGTCAGTTTGACTGCCGGTGCTCATGGCTGGTACACTTTTACCGCCGTCTTGGGCAAGCTTTCGGTAAAGCTGATCTCGCCTGACGGACACGTGATCTTGACCGGTGAGGAGTAATGAGGAAAAGATTGTTCAGGAGGCGCTCCAAAGCGCCTTCCTGGTTGAATATGCACAATTTGTTGACAGTTGGGTTCGCCCTCATGGTTGGCCTGTCTGTGATATTGCTTTCTGGAGCTATGGGGTTCAAGGACGGGCTCCAGGAGCGCAAAGTGGAGCAGGCGACCGCCGTCGCAAAGCACATAGAGCTTGGAGAAAAGTACCTCAAAGAGGGTAAGAGAGAGCTTGCGCGGGCCGAGTTCGCCCTGGCGTTGAAGCTCGATCCGTCCAACAAGACCGCGTACAATCGGATCAAGCAAATCGATGCGGATATTGCAAATACACGTGGCACGCCGAGCGCGGCTGCTACTCCTGGCACGATCGCTCAGGCTGCCGGGAAAGTGTTCCTGGAGGCCAAAGGGTACTTCGATAAGAAGGAGTGGGCCAAGGCTGCAGCTTCCCTGGAGACCGTGAAAGAGCTGGACCAGGATTTCCATCCAACCGAGGTGGATACTCTGCTGTTTCAAGCCTATGTCAACCTTGGCAGGCAGTTGATGAAGCAGGGGAACATCGAAGAAGGGATAAGGGATCTGCAGGCTGCCAGGAAGCTCCGCCCCGAAGACAAGGACTTGCAAAAGGAGATAGATATCGCCACCACCTACCTCAACGGGCTCGGTTACCGATGGGTGGATTGGGACAAGGCTATTCAGGCTCTTTCGACCGTTTACAAAGCCGATCCAAATTTCCTGGATGTGCGCGTCAAACTTGCTGAGGCTTATGCAGAGAAGGGCAATTACCTCGTTGGGAAAGGCGAAGCCTGTCAGGGGGCCCAGCAGATCAAGATTGCTTTGAAACTGGACGACGCCGCCAAGTGGAAAAAGTATTATTACGCAGCGGATGACGCCTGTAAACATCCGACCCCAACCCCTGTGACGAACACCGTCTCTTCGGAGGTTACACCTGTTCCCTCGGGTACGGCGATTGCGTCTATTGGCCCCGGGATAATATTCTCTTCATGGGACAAGAAGGCTAACAGGTACCACCTTTTGGAGTTTCCGCTCTCGGGACAGGCTCCGATTCATATAGCCGATGACATAAGCCAACCTGCGGCGAACCACACCGGCCTCGTAATAGCAGGAAAATCCTGGAAGTCGGATCAACTTGGGATAATGTCAGTTGCTAAGAGCGGTACCAATCGGGTGCGCGTGACTCAATTCGCTGAAGATGGATTCCCTTCGTGGTCTCCTGACGACAAGAAGATAGTTTTTGCTTCCCAGAGAGAATCGGATAGGAAGTGGAGGATATACGTTACATGGGCCGACGGCAAGAGCCAGGCGACGGAGATTTGTTTCGGAAAGTATCCTGCATGGGCGCCTTCCGGCAATACGATCGCCTATCAGGGATGCGACAGGACTGGAAACAATTGCGGTCTTTACCTCCGCGACCTCGATACAGGCTCCTCTAAGCGCCTTACTCA
>CAZEXY010000062.1:0-7105 GCA_964516345.1 uncultured Anaerolineae bacterium | reverse complement strand
GTTTTGACGAGCCTGCGCGCGATGATCGGCGTGCTCATCTTCTGGGAAGGTTTTTGCTGCGGAGCCTCGGCCCTTGGCGCAGCTTCCTTGTTGCTCCTGCTGGCGTGGGTTACCGATCTGCTTGACGGACCGCTCGCAAGGAGGGATCCAAGGCACATACAGACCTGGATCGGGGAACACGACCTAACCGCCGATATCCTGGTCGCTCTTGGGGTCTGGTTGTTCCTGGGAGAAAGCAGGCTCGTGTACCCATCCGTGGTTGCCGGGTATCTGATTATTTGCGCCGCTCTGCTGTTCCTCACGCGCTCGCAGCACCTTGGCTGGGCGGTTCAGGCGATCCCGTACGGTTTGTTTCTGCTCGTCGACCTTACCAGCTCACAGTTCAGGTTCTATGGGATATTGCTTGTGTGCTGGGTGCTCACGGTGGTGGTAGTGACGTGGCCCAGGTTTCCCCAGAAGACTCTTCCCGAATTCTTGGACGGCATGAGAAATCTGTTTGGGAAGAGGTGAAAGATGCTGCCGGAGATCTTGGAGGAACACGAAACCCTTTTGGGCGAACGGCCTTCTTTCGTCGTGCGCGCTCCCGGTCGGGTGAACATAATCGGGGAGCACACCGATTACAACGATGGTTTCGTTCTGCCGATGGCCATCGATAGATTCGTGTGGATTTCCGCCTCGCCGAGGGATGACGGAGAGGTACGATTGTATTCCTCCGATTTTGGATCGTGGGGCGGTTTTCGCCTCGATGCTCTGGAGAAGGAAGGCGCCGGGTGGCTGGAGTACGTCAAGGGGGTGGCTGATTCGTATCTGAAAGCCGGATACGAACTGGTCGGATGGACGGGGGTAGTGGATGGGAACATCCCGATAGGCGCCGGACTGTCCTCGTCTGCGGCTCTGGAACTTGCTGCCGCCAGAGCGTTTGCCCACGCGTCCGGCATACCGTGGAACGCACAGGAGGCAGCTGTGCTGTGCCGGGAGGCGGAGAACCGATGGGTGGGGGTGAATTGCGGCATCATGGATCAGTTGATATCGGCAGCGGCAGTCGAGGGACATGCACTTCTGATAGATACCCTGAGCCTGGAGATGGAACCGGTGCCTTTGCCGGAAGGGGCGACGGTGGTGGTGCTGGATACCTCCACGAGGAGGGGGCTTGTGGACTCCGAGTACAACCTCAGGAGAGCCCAATGCGATGCCGCTGCGCGGTTCTTTGGGGTGGCATCGCTCAGAGACGTGAGTCTGGATGAGATTCTCGCAGCCAGATCGGAGATGGACGAAGTGATATGGAAGAGGGCTTTGCATGTGGTCACGGAGAACATGCGCACGCTCGGTGCTGCGGATGCCATGAAAGATGGGGACAAGGAACTTCTTGGCCGATTGATGAACGAAAGCCACCGAAGCCTTCGTGAAGATTTCGAAGTGTCCAGCCGTGAGCTCGATGCTATCGTCGAGTGTGCGAGACGCTATGATGCTTGCTACGGAGCTCGGATGACCGGAGCCGGCTTTGGAGGGTGTGCCGTTGCCCTTGTGGAATCCGAGCATGTGGGATCGTTCTCCAATCACGTTTCGAAGTGCTATCTCGAGAGGACGGGATTGAAGGCGGAGACATACCCATGCCGAGCTGCGGGAGGAGCTTCCGTAGTCTGGGAGGCATGAACGTCAAGGAGGGTAGACACTGTCCGAAATATTGACTTTCTACAAGCTCGAAGAGTCGCTTAGCAAAACAGGGTGCCCGATTTGCAGACTCGCCGGAGAAGGAGTTGCATCATTTCTCGACGATCTCATCTACGAGCGTGTCAACGATTACGGAACCAGGGATGCCATCATCAAGTCCGTTGGATTTTGCAACAGACATGCGTGGCAGCTCGTGGAGCAGGGTGGGGCTCTGGGAATAGCGATAATTTACAGGAACCTCGCGGAAGTGGCGATCGAAGCCATCGAGAGAGGTCGTGAAAGGTCACGGGTCAGACTGCTGCAATCGAATTACCGCAGGAAAAAGGAAGAGCTCGTTGCCGCTGTTTCTCCGAAGGGTAAATGTCCGGCGTGCGCTCAGGAAGAAGAAGTTGAGAGACTGTACCTCGAGGCTCTTGTATCGGTCCTATCTTCTGACAGGCTCGACGACCTCATCCGAGACGACAACGCTCTGTGCATTCCACACTTCCGCCGCGCCTTGCTCCTCCCGATGGAGGAATCTGCTTACGATAAGCTCTTGAAATGGGAGCTTTCTGCGCTTTCCCACGTGGATGCGGAGCTCGGCGAGTTCATACGGAAGAACGATTACCGGTTTGCGGATGAGCCTATGGGATCGGAAGGCGATTCATGGAGCAGGGTCGTTGCTCTCATCAATGGGGAGAAGAAGTAACCCGACTATTGCGGCGATGATCGACAACCCCCCGGCCGACATTGAGACTATGCCCCATCCCAGGCCGATCCGTTCCGCGTAAACCGACGCTATGGCGTCGAGTATTTTCGAGAACTGCCATATCGGCACGAGCGCCGAAACGGCCATGAGGGCGGAGAGGAATGCCCCTGTTGCTCTGCGTGGAAGGTGCGCCAGCAGGGGTGACGATACTGAAGCGAGCAACGCCATAGCGATTGCAACCGATTGTTGCCTGAATTCAGGGGAATGCAGCATCAGGTGGGGCGTCCAGATCGGCGGTAGCATAGCCAGAGCGGGAGGGACCGAAAGCAGGTTCGCCAGGATTCTGAAAGGCGTGCGCCACGGCAGTTCTTTTCGCCATGCCATTGAACTCGCGAGCAGGCTCAGGGCGAATGCCGGAAGGTAGAATCCCTCCCTCCACAGGTGTATCTGCCCCGATCGCACCTGCGGCAGGAATTTGACGAATTCCCCCAGGTCTATTCCGAGGATTATCAGCCCGGCGTCTTTGTGTGGAACCCACGGCCCCCAGTACCCGGCAGCCCACAGTATGGCACCGAGGAGGAGAAGCAAATGAAGGTATCTACGTTCGTTGCGCACCGTGTTACCTCTGGCTGGAAGATCTCGCGAGCCTGGCTTCCTGCCGCTTTCTGGCCTCTTCGGCAAGGCGTTTTTCTTCTTCCGTTTCCAGAATCAAAGGGGGAACCGGCGTCGGCCTTCGGTCTTCGTCGAGGGCTACATAAACCAGGTAAGCGGTGTTCGTGTGGCGTCTTTCCCCGGTCACCAGGTTTTCGGTTTCTACGCACACCTGTACCTCCATGGATGTGCGTCCCACGTAGGTCACCCTGGCGTCGCATATCACCAGCGACCCGACGTAGACCGGCTTCAGGAAAGACATGGAATCGATGGCAACCGTCACGGTGGTTTTCCTCGCGTGGCGCGACGCCGCAATCCCGCCTGCTTCGTCCACCAGCTTCATGATGATGCCTCCATGTACGTTCCCGAGAGGGTTTGCGTCGCTGGGCATCATCAGATGGGTGGTCACGGTTCTGGATTCGGACACTTTACGCCCTTCCATTCATACCTCCACCAATCCTATTTTGATAGCGTATCTTGCCAGCTCGGTTTTGTCGTGCAGATCGAGTTTTCTCATCAAGTTGGTGCGGTGGTTTTCCACCGTCTTGACGCTGATCCCCAGAAAATCAGCGATTTCTTTGTTCGTGTGGCCTTCTGCCACCAGCTTCAACACCTCCCGCTCGCGAGGGGTGAGGGAATCGGCTGCTGTTTTGATCGTTCTCACCCGGCTTACATAATCGTCCACCAGTTTTCGGGCAACTGCGGGGTACAGGTACGCGTCCCCCCGGACCACCGCACGAATGGCTTCGGCAAGGTCGGTGGCTGCGGCTTCCTTGAGAATGTAGCCTTTGGCTCCGGATTTCAACGCTTGTACCAGGTATTCTTCGTTGTCGTGCATCGTCAGGATGACTATTCTGGTGCTGGGGAACGTTTCGGTGATCTCTTTGGTGATCTCCAACCCGCCGATTTTCGGCATGGAAATGTCCAGAACGACCACGTCTGGCTTCACGGATCTGACTTTTTCCAGCGTTTGAGCGCCGTCTTCGGCTTCGGCGACTATTTCCATGTCCCTTTCGCGGTTCAGGAGTACTTTTATGCCTTCCCGCAGTATGGTGTGGTCGTCAGCCAGAAGTATCCTTATCTTTTTCATCTTCGCTCCACTGCAAAGGAATCTCCACGGAGATTCTCGTGCCTTTCCCTTCGCTTGAGAATATGTCGAACCTGCCGCCGAGCAACGTCGCGCGCTCCTCCATGCCGATCAACCCGAGGTTGCGGGACTTCGACGTGCGGATTTTCCCCACGTCGAACCCTTTACCGTCATCTTCCACTTTCAGGAGGAGTCTCCCGTTTCCCTTCGACAGGCTGACGTTCACTTCATGCGCTTCTGCGTGCCTCAGGACGTTGCTTAGGCTTTCCTGCACTATTCTAAAGACAGCCGTTTCTATTTCCGGAGGGAGACGTTCTTCCAGCCCGGATGTTTCTATTCGTACTTTCACGCCGGCTTTTTCCAGGGTGTTCCTGGCGTACCACCTCACGGCTGGCAGCAATCCAAGATCGTCGAGCACCGTTGGATGAAGGCTCCGGCTCAGAGCCCTGAGTTCCTCCAGCGTTTGGGTTGCTACTTTTTTCAGGAACAGGAGCTGCTGATGCCCTTCGGAAATGCGAGGAGGCATCTCTTTCAACCCGGTGTCGATTCCAACCAGCATTATGCTCAGCGCCTGGGATGTCTGATCGTGGAGCTCTCTGGCGAGCCTTCTTCGCTCCTCTTCCTGGGCGTTCAGCACGGCGAGGGTCATCCTTCGGAGCTGTTCTTTGTCGCGCTGGATTGTATCGGCGTTCTCCTCGAGCTTGTCCAGCATCTCGTTGAACAACGCAGAGAATCTCGCCAGGTCTCTGTCTCCGATCTGTTTGACGTCCACCCTGGCTTTCATGTCGCCGGATTCTACCTTCTGTATCACCCGCTGGATTTCCCCCAGCGGCCTCATGGCAAGCCTCAGCACGAAGAAGTTCAACGCTGTGCTGGCTACTATCCCACCTCCGACCATGAGGGCGTAGAGATGCGGGAGGATGCTGCCCCTGCTGACCGCTCGTATGGTTATCCATGTGCCGAAGACTGCCCATAGAAGCAGTACGATGCTGTTGGCTATCAGCAGTCTGTAGAACAGTGGTATTCGGCTCGAAAACCATCGTCTGATTTTGTCCAACGCATCTGCTCCAGTTTCACTGCCTGAGGATTATCACGTCTATTATCGGCCTGCGCTCGGTTTCTCTGTAGACGAACTGTCCGACCGATTCCCTGACGGCACTGCGGATTGCCTCCAGCTTCGAGCCCTCCGAGGCTCTGGAAACGGCCTGTATGGCGTTGTTTTTGATCCCACGATACAGCTTGTCGTTGGGGGATAGGCACGCAAATCCGTGCGTGGCTATCGATGGCCCGCGTTTTATTTCTTTTTTCTTCGCGTCCCAGGAAAAAGCGATCGTTATGTACCCATGTTGGGAAAGCTGCTCTCTTTCCTTCAGTACGCGTGCGCCCACGTCCCCGACTCCTCGGCCGTCCACGAAGATGTATCCCCCTGGGATGCGGTCTTCCACCCGGAGGCCGCTTTCGTCCATCGATAGGACGGTGCCGTTCTCGATCACGAAGATATGCTCTTCCGGAACCCCCAGCGATTTTGCCAGCCGGGCGTGGGCTTTCAGATGGCGCAGTTCCCCGTGTACCGGCACGAAATATTCCGGTTTCGTCAGGGCTATCAGCAGTTTTTCCTCTTCCTGGCTGGCGTGCCCGGAAACGTGCACCGGAGCCAGCGGCGGATAGATCACCTCCGCTCCTTTTCTGAACAGAAGGTTGATCAATCGGCTTACTTCCTCCTCGTTCCCGGGTATCGGAGTTGCGGAGATGACGACCGTATCCCCTTCCTGCAATTCTATCTGCCGGTGCTCTCCGCGGGCTATCCTCGCCAGCGCTGCTTCCGGCTGTCCCTGTGCTCCCGTCGCGATCAGCACCACTTTTTCCGGCGGATACTTTTTGATGGTGTCCAGCTTGACCATTACGCCCCTTGGGATTTCCAGATATCCGAGCCTGCGTGCGACTTTGACGCTTTCCAACATGCTGTACCCGACCAGGGCGATTTTCCTGCCGTTCCTGTGGGCGGCTTCTGCCACCTGCTCTATTCTGGAAAGGAGGGATGCAAAAGTGGTAACGATCACCCTTCCCTTCGCATCTCTGAAGATCCGGTCGAAAGTCTCGACTATATCCCTCTCCGAGGGGGTCAGTCCTGCCCTCTCAGCCCCTGTCGAATCCGACATCAGCAGCCGGATGCCTTCTTCGCCGAGCTGCCCGATTCTTGCGAGGTCTGGACCTTTTCCGCGCACCGGCGTGTAATCGAATTTGAAGTCACCTGAATGGAATATCCTGCCCACCGGTGTGTCTATCGACAGCCCCACTCCATCCGGGATCGAATGGCTCACGGCCACGAATTCCACCGTGAAAGGTCCCACTTTGAACTTTTCACCCACTTCCATGACGTTCCGGCCGACGGCTTTCAGGAGCTTGTGCCTTTTCAGCTTGTTCTCCACGAGTCCCATGGTCAGGGATGTGGCGTATATGGGGGCTTTTACCTCTTTGAGCAGGAACGGTAGTGCTCCGATGTGATCTTCGTGCCCGTGGGTGACCACGATTCCCCGTACCAATTCTTTTTTGTCCCGCAGGTAGCTCCAGTCCGGGATTACCAGGTCGATCCCGAGCATGTCGTGTTCGGGGAACATGACGCCGACGTCCACGACCATGATGTTCCTGCCGTATTCGAACAGCATCATGTTCTTTCCTATTTCCCCGAGCCCACCAAGCGGGATTATCTTCAGTTGTTGTTTCATTTCGTTGTTTTCCTTTCCGTAAAATGCGGCTTGTTTAGATTCTAAACAAATTGCAGGATAATGGCAAAGGGGCTTGTCGTTTTTGGGTGATCAGCCTGACGAGGGCCAAAAACAAAAAACCACAAGCGATTGCCTGTGGTTAATGGCGGCGACAGGATTCGAACCTGTGACCCAACGATTATGAGCCGTTTGCTCTACCACTGAGCTACGCCGCCCTGTAAAAACGGAGTAGCGGGGGCAGGATTCGAACCTGCGACCTTCGGGTTATGAGCCCGACGAGCT